>NZ_JAOWGT010000013.1:0-218 GCF_030333005.1 Citrobacter sp. Cpo030
ATAATGAGTGTGAGAGATGAGATATTTTTATTAACACTATGTGTTAATAAATTTTGATGTACTAATTAAACATGTTAGATAGGATTCTGTTTATTAAACTGAGTTAACGCTATGAATATGGAAATAATAACATCAGGACCTACGCTTAACCGCTACAGCTTAACGGTTCCTTCATGCCCGCATGCACTGGATGTGTTGCGTTTTGAGGGACTGGAGCA
>NZ_JAOWGT010000014.1:0-414 GCF_030333005.1 Citrobacter sp. Cpo030
CTCAGAAGCCTTCCCGGGTCTTATCCGGCAGACTCACAGAAAAATCAGGGCAGCATCGGCAGACGGCGCTTACGACACCCAACTCTGTCACGATGAACTGCGGCGTAAGAAAATCAGCGCGCTTATCCCGCCCCGAAAAGGCGCGGGTTACTGGCCCGGTGAATATGCAGACCGTAACCGTGCTGTTGCGAATCAGCGGCTGACCGGGAGTAATGCGCGGTGGAAATGGACAACAGATTATAACCGTCGCTCGATAGCGGAAACGGCGATGTACCGGGTAAAACAGCTGTTCGGAGGTTCACTGACACTGCGTGACTACGATGGTCAGGTTGCAGAGGCTATGGCCCTGGTACGAGCGCTGAACAAAATGACGAAAGCAGGTATGCCTGAAAGCGTGCGTATTGCCTGAAAACA
>NZ_JAOWGT010000015.1:0-281 GCF_030333005.1 Citrobacter sp. Cpo030
CTCAGAAGTGAAACGCCGTAGCGCCGATGGTAGTGTGGGGTCTCCCCATGCGAGAGTAGGGAACTGCCAGGCATCAAATTTAGTGTGCTGATATGGCTCAGTTGGTAGAGCGCACCCTTGGTAAGGGTGAGGTCCCCAGTTCGACTCTGGGTATCAGCACCAGTTTTTCGGTTAAAGTTCGGCACTTAGAAAAGAATTTGTCTGGCGGCTGTAGCGCGGTGGTCCCACCTGACCCCATGCCGAACTCAGAAGTGAAACGCCGTAGCGCCGATGGTAGTGTG
>NZ_JAOWGT010000016.1:0-334 GCF_030333005.1 Citrobacter sp. Cpo030
GGTGCTCCAGTGGCTTCTGTTTCTATCAGCTGTCCCTCCTGTTCAGCTACTGACGGGGTGGTGCGTAACGGCAAAAGCACCGCCGGACATCAGCGCTATCTCTGCTCTCACTGCCGTAAAACATGGCAACTGCAGTTCACTTACACCGCTTCTCAACCCGGTACGCACCAGAAAATCATTGATATGGCCATGAATGGCGTTGGATGCCGGGCAACCGCCCGCATTATGGGCGTTGGCCTCAACACGATTTTACGTCACTTAAAAAACTCAGGCCGCAGCCGGTAACCTCGCGCATACAGCCGGGCAGTGACGTCATCGTCTGCGCGGAAATGGA
>NZ_JAOWGT010000017.1:0-691 GCF_030333005.1 Citrobacter sp. Cpo030
TTGCCGGGCGCCGGTGCCGTGTGGAAATCCGCCCACCTTGCCGCGCGCCGGTGCCGTGTGGGAATCCGCCCACCTTGCCGGGCGCCGGTGCTGTGTGGAAATCCGCCCACCTTACCGGGCGCCGGTGCTGTGTGGAAATCCGCCCATCTTGCCGGGCGCCGGTGCCGTGTGGGAATCCGCCCACCTTACCGGGCGCCGGTGCCGTGTGGGAATCCGCCCACCTTACCGGGCGCCGGTGCTGTGTGGAAATCCGCCCATCTTCATGACAAAAATTTGTCAAATGACAGGCTCATGTGTGCTGATTTATGTCAGACGGGATTTTGCTTATCAATTATTGAGAACAGAAATTTTCCTGAATCATCAATACTATACTTAGCAAGTAAAGGTGTTTTCTCATTTATCTGCTTGAGTGCAGGATCAAGGAAAGATCGTTTCAACTCTGCCAAGTTCTTCTGCTGGGATTCCGGTAAGACGAAACGGTCATTTAACCAAGCATGAGTAGTAACCCATAAGCCTGAAGATTTGAATTGAGCAAGACTTTCATAAAGGCGGATCGTCCGGGGATTTCGAAGACTGCCACAATCGCGGAGCGAGTAGGTGGTGAACTGGTTGGTAATGACTCCAACTTACTGATAGTGTTTTATGTTCAGATAATGCCCGATGACTTTGTCATGCAGCTCCACCGATTTTG
>NZ_JAOWGT010000018.1:0-214 GCF_030333005.1 Citrobacter sp. Cpo030
ACGTATCGAGTTTGTAGGCCTGATAAGCGCAGCGCAGCAGACAAATAGCGGGCACGTGTCGAGTTCGTAGGCCTGATAAGTGCAGCGCATCAGGCAAATAGCGGACACGTATCGAGTTCGTAGGCCTGATAAGTGCAGCGCATCAGGCAAATAGCGGACACGTATCGAGTTTGTAGGCCTGATAAGCGCAGCGCAGCAGACAAATAGCGGGCAC
>NZ_JAOWGT010000019.1:0-265 GCF_030333005.1 Citrobacter sp. Cpo030
CAGTAAGGATGGTGGAGCTATGCGGGATCGAACCGCAGACCTCCTGCGTGCAAGGCAGGCGCTCTCCCAGCTGAGCTATAGCCCCATCGTAGTTATCTCATTCACCTTAATTCTTGCTGAGACAAGGCGTGGAACGGTGAAGCATACTGAAGTATGCGAGTCGTTTCACAACGCGGCATCAGAAAGAATTTGGTAGGCCTGAGTGGACTTGAACCACCGACCTCACCCTTATCAGGGGTGCGCTCTAACCACCTGAGCTACAAGC
>NZ_JAOWGT010000020.1:0-225 GCF_030333005.1 Citrobacter sp. Cpo030
CGCTGCCCGTAGGCCCGATAAGCGTAATGCCATCAGGCATTAACACGAATGTCCAGGCCATGCGCCGGATGGCGGCTAGCACCTTATCCGGCCTACTGAGTACAACGCTGCCCGTAGGTCTGATAAACGTAGTGCCATCAGGCAATAACACGAATGTCCAGGCCATGCGCCGGATGGCGGCTAGCGCCTTATCCGGCCTACGAAAGTACAACGCTGCCCGTAGGC
>NZ_JAOWGT010000001.1:0-206 GCF_030333005.1 Citrobacter sp. Cpo030
TCATTTCTTATTACGGAGAAATGAAACAGTGTGTCGTTTCAATTTTCAGCTTGATCCAGATTTTTAAAGAGCAAAACTTCGCAGTGAACCTTTTCAGGTACACTCTGAAGTTTTCTTGTGTTTTTGCAGTAAGGATGGTGGAGCTATGCGGGATCGAACCGCAGACCTCCTGCGTGCAAGGCAGGCGCTCTCCCAGCTGAGCTATA
>NZ_JAOWGT010000021.1:0-580 GCF_030333005.1 Citrobacter sp. Cpo030
ATCTGCATCGGCATTAGAGTGATGCCCTCTGGCATCCGGAATGACACGCTGACACGTCGGGCATTATCAGGAGGGGAAAGTGTCTGATCTGTGTTATCTCCGCAACCGCAAAGTGGTGCGATAGTTAACATAATAACGATGGTTCTCTTAAAATAATTCAACGCTTTCCTCCGTTACAGCTGCGAATCGACAGCAATTTTTCATAGCTGGGATAAATATGCGGTATCTTTTCACTACTGCCATCGGGATAAATTGCCGTAAGTTTGCCTGGAGCATCTGGAGGTGTCAAAGTAACAACTTTATCGAAATGAATGACTGGCTCAATAAGAATGGTTTGAGTATCCCTAAGCCGAAAACGCCTTCGCCATTTTTCGGGGCCGGTATTTCCGCCAAATAATTTCAAACTCGTTGTGTTATCAATATGGTTTGCCACCATAGGGAAAAAATCAGTTTTTAAATCAAGATCACCACTGACCTCTTTTGCCCTCCCTGTCCCATAGCCGTCACTGAGGCCATAATCTCCAAAATCAAAGATATAACTGGTCTCAATGACTTCTTTTCCTTTCACCAGTGGAATATT
>NZ_JAOWGT010000022.1:0-552 GCF_030333005.1 Citrobacter sp. Cpo030
GCAAACCGGACCCGAACCCGATCCAGCCCGCTTTTTTCCCCCACCTCGTAACTGCGGGAAATCATTTTCCCTGTCGCGGGATCTTCTTCTAAACACTGACCGTTTTCCCTTCTGTATCCGTTCGCCCTTCAAATATCTGACCTTTTTGGACGCTTAACTGCTCCAGTCCCTCAAAACGCAACACATCCAGAGCATGCGGGCATGAAGGGATCGTTAAGCTGTAGCGGTTAAGCGTAGGCCCTGATGTTGTTAGTTCCATATTCATAGCGTTAACTCCGTTTAATAAATAGAATCCCATCTAACATGCTTAAATTCATTAACGACTGGGGTTAATAAAAACACCTCAGCACTCACACTCATTATCCACCCAGCCGTTTTTTCTCTAACGCGGCTTGTATTTCTTTGACTCGCTCAATTGAGTAGAATGTGACTTTTTGTACAAAAAAATCTTTGTCATAGGTAAATGCAGCAACGATATATTGATGAGGGGCCGGCAAAGTATAAAATTCCTTCACACCAACATAAATAGTCATGATTATCTGCGCATCAGTG
>NZ_JAOWGT010000023.1:0-280 GCF_030333005.1 Citrobacter sp. Cpo030
TACCCGGTACATCGCCGTTTCCGCTATCGAGCGACGGTTGTAATCTGTTGTCCATTTCCACCGCGCATTACTCCCGGTCAGCCGCTGATTAGCCACTGCACGGTTACGGTCTGCATATTCACCGGGCCAGTAACCCGCACCTTTTCGGGGCGGGATAAGCGCGCTGATTTTCTTACGCCGCAGTTCATCGTGACAGAGCCGGGTGTCGTAAGCGCCGTCTGCCGATGCTGCCCTGATTTTTCTGTGAGTCTGCCGGATAAGACCCGGGAAGGCTTCTGAG
>NZ_JAOWGT010000024.1:0-564 GCF_030333005.1 Citrobacter sp. Cpo030
CTGGTTATTGATAAAAGATAAAAATATTCCTTCTCGCCTCATATTCAACCTGGTAATATCATCACTAACAGTACCCGTTGTTTTTTGTAGGGAATTAAACCTTTATCATAAATATCCTGATAAGGTTTGCCTAATTACCGCATAAGAGTTTCGACGTCAATGTTCATTTGCCACCAAGTCGTTTTTTCTCCAATGCCATCTGAATCTCCTTTGCTCGTTCCACTGGAATAAATGTGATCCTGTTGACAAAAAAATATTGATTGTAAGAAAACGCCGCTGCAATATTTTGATTCGGAGTTGGTAAAATATATGTTTCCTCCACCCCAACATAAATAGTCATAATCACGCTGGCATCAACGTAAGTAATCGGATGACCAAATCGGTCTCGCACCCATCGTTGCGTCATTACTGGTTCAAGACCAAATGGCAGCAAGTTAGGAAACAACCAGTCAGTTTTGTTCTCATCTTCTAACCGTAAGGTCACTGTAAATAGACCCGTTTTAGTTCCAGGCATTTTTTGAGATCCCGGCCAAATGATTGTGTTGCCGATATTCCTCCGGCGTC
>NZ_JAOWGT010000025.1:0-651 GCF_030333005.1 Citrobacter sp. Cpo030
TACCCGGTACATCGCCGTTTCCGCTATCGAGCGACGGTTGTAATCTGTTGTCCATTTCCACCGCGCATTACTCCCGGTCATTCGCTGATTAGCCACTGCACGGTTACGGTCTGCATATTCACCGGGCCAGTAACCCGCACCTTTTCGGGGAGGGATAAGCGCGCTGATTTTCTTACGCCGCAGTTCATCGTGACATAGCCGGGTATCGTAAGCGCCATCGGCGTCGGCTGACCTGATTTTCCGGTGGGTTTGCCGGATTAACCCGGGGAAGGCCTCTGAGTCCGTAACGTTGTTCAGCGACAGGTCAGCGCAGATGATTTCATGTGTTTTACTGTCAACGGCGAGATACAGCTTACGCCAGATACGGCGGCGTTCCTGGCCATGCTTTTTGACTTTCCACTCGCCTTCACCGAAGACCTTCAGCCCGGTGGAATCAATTACCAGGTGTGCGATTTCACCCCGGGTGGGCGTTTTGAAACTGACATTAACCGACTTTGCCCGCCTGCTGACACAGCTGTAATCCGGGCAGCGTAGCGGAACGTTCATCAGAGAAAAAATGGAATCAATAAAGCCCTGCGCAGCGCGCAGGGTCAGCCTGAATACGCGTTTAATGACCAGCACAGTCGTGATGGCAAGGTCAGAATAGCGCTG
>NZ_JAOWGT010000026.1:0-212 GCF_030333005.1 Citrobacter sp. Cpo030
TGCTCCAGTCCCTCAAAACGCAACACATCCAGTGCATGCGGGCATGAAGGAACCGTTAAGCTGTAGCGGTTAAGCGTAGGCCCTGATGTTATTATTTCCATATTCATAGCGTTAACTCAGTTTAATAAACAGAATCCCATCTAACATGTTTAATTAGTACATCAAAATTTATTAACACATAGTGTTAATAAAAATATCTCATCTCTCACACT
>NZ_JAOWGT010000027.1:0-1515 GCF_030333005.1 Citrobacter sp. Cpo030
CCTGAAAGCGTGCGTATTGCCTGAAAACACAACCCGCTACGGGGGAGACTTACCCGAAATCTGATTTATTCAACAAAGCCCCGGTTCTGCTATCGAACGTAGGAGGATCAGCGTTTCAATAGCGAGTGATTCATGCAACATCATCTGTCCTGCCGGTGGGAATGTTACGCCAGATAGCGTTTCGGTTATTGCCTTCAGCTCATCGCGCAGTGAGCCAAAATCCGCATCTGAAGCACGGTCAAAAAGGTAATCCAGTTTGCGATTTACGTCGCTCAGCTGGTTGGTAACTATTTTCAACCCGGACTCCAGATCACCTGGGCCAGCTTCAAGGCAGCGCCGCAGATACTCTGACCGATTACCACCTGAAACCAGGTCTATATAGGCCAAAAGTTCATCTGATACTTTTGCGGTTATTGTTGGCATTCAGTCCTCACTTTGTGCATTTTTTAAACGAAAAAAGGGTGTCTAATACGGTGAAATCATAGTATTACCAAAGTAATAAATAAAAAATGTTTTAAATCAGTATGTTAGATTAGATTTGTAATACCTGGGTAATACCGCAGCATGGCTAAATTTGGTTTTTTTCTTTTAAATCAGTTGGATAGCGTGATTTATCACGCTGCGTTAGGTGTATAGCAGGTTAAGGGATAAAAAATCATCTTTTTTTGGTAGGGCGATCTCCGTAGGTTAAGGGTCATTTGGCTAAAAAGCGTCCTATTCTTTGATGGTCATGCTTGCATGACCATCTGAGCAACCAAAAACTACAGATAAACTACAGATAAACTACAAAAAACGTTTTGCCTTAGTGTTGTAAGACTACAAATAGACTACAATAAAACTACAAATAAACTACAAAAAACGTGACAGACTACAAATAGACTACAAGAAAACTACAGATAAACTACAAAACTCGATTGACCCCTTCTTACGAGTGTTGTAGAGTCATTTTCATACAACGGAGGGGGTTATGAATAAACCAGCAGATCTGAAACCCCGCAACTTATCGGCTGCTGTCAGATTGCGCCTAAATGAAATCGAGAACTGGCTGGACAGAGGGCTAACGCGGCATGAAATTGCTGAAATCCTCGACAGCGAATACAGCTTTTCGGTAACAGCCAAAGGGCTTGAGATGGCACTGTATAGAACGCGGCAAAACCGAAAAAATGTATTGCACAATACGCATGATAAGAGTAGCGCGAAGGGTGCAGCGGAAAGTGTATTGCACAATACACAACCGTCTGAGCCTGAAGTGCAGGAAAGTAAAAAAGCAGAGAGTCCCGGCATTATTGATAAAGAATTCTTCAAGAAAATCGGTGAGAATTTCGACCCTAAGAAGTTCAACAAAAAATTCTGAGGTGATTTATGAAAGTAGCGGTAATTAATTACAGTGGCAGTGTTCGTAAAACCTTAATTTCATCTTACCTGTTAGCCCCGCGCGGCTTTGTTGAATAAATCAGATTTCGGGTAAGTCTCCCCCGTAGCGGGTTGTGTTTTCAGGCAATACGCACGCTTTCA
>NZ_JAOWGT010000028.1:0-936 GCF_030333005.1 Citrobacter sp. Cpo030
TAGCGATCTCCTTTGTTGGCAGAGTGATTATGCCGGAGGGTCTCTAAATGTGAATGGCACGATTATGCGGGATACTTACATCACTTCCTTAAGATTTTTATCTTGATTATTAACAAACGATAAAAATACCCCTTCTCGTTTCATATCTAATCTATGAATATCATCACCAACAGTACCACTCGGTTTTGTTTTGTAGGAGATCAATCCTTGCTTATAAATATCCAGATATGATTTCCCAATGTTCTTTATCAACTATTCAACATTCAAACTCATTTAATATAACCCCGCTTTCCGGTTTAGCTCATGTAATCTGGCTCTGATCTCTTCGATCTTTTTATCACTTACACCATATTCATTCCTAAGGCACTTAGCATTTGCATCCCGGTTAGCATCCACTGCAGCTTCTAAATTACTGGCATCCAGCACTTTTTGAGTGACCAATCCTCCGTCTTGTGTTCTAAATTTACTATTGTTTTTCCCACCATAAGTTTCACTACATTGCCGATGCACCTCTATCGGTATAGCAACAGCAGCCACTCTGTCAGTCATTTGTTCTATAATATCATCTTTCAGGTTTGGATATGTCCCTTTCAAATATATCCTAACCGCTTCCTTTGAAGGAATATGATCTACTTCATATAGGCCCTGCCTTGAACGGCCTTCAAAATTTCCGTAATAGTCAACTTCAAGATCCCCCACATCAGTTTTTTTAAAATACACATAAATCGCCGATACAACTCCCATCGGGTCAACAATGATAAAGTCATTGAAATCCCGGTCTTCGATAGGAAATGTTTCAATATTTGGCTTCTACTCCTCCGGGATCGGCGTGCCCGGTACGGAGGGTAACGGTTCGGGGGCCGGGTTAGGCAATCCCCAAATACCCCGAGAGTCCGGAACTGGTGTAGGTGGCGTGGAATAACCGCCTGTTTTACC
>NZ_JAOWGT010000029.1:0-9039 GCF_030333005.1 Citrobacter sp. Cpo030
CACGGAACGGTCTGCGTTGTCGGGAAGATGCGTGATCTGATCCTTCAACTCAGCAAAAGTTCGATTTATTCAACAAAGCCAAACGTGGCTTGAAAGCTCGCCTTTGGACTGACAAAGCGATCAGTGAATTTCTCGGTGCGCCGCTCAGTGCAGGCCCGGTAAAAGCCTGGAAACAGAAGGAAGTGAAAAAAGTCGAAGCGACACCCGCTTTCAAAACATGGCTGGAACAACGTCGCGCATGGCTGGTTGCGCGGGGTAAAATATCCTCTGATACAGAGTTGCCTTGCCACCTGGACGCTCCGATAATTCCAGGTAAACAACATAAGGAATCATAATATGAACAAAAAGCCTCGCTATGCTGTCATGCTGGATGGGGATAAAACCGTCTATAGTGGAAATAGTCGGTTTGTCGCCTGGACGTTCTGGCTGATGAACCGTCATCGTAGGGCTATCGCATATGATTGCGGAGTTTGGGTTGTTGAACCAGCCTACTGGATCCGTGTCGTTTAATCTGCTTTTGCAATGTGCAGCTGCTTCATGTCATGCCTAAGGAGTTATTTTGAAATGGATTAATTTTTTACAACGTCTTCTACAACGTTTTTTCCCCAAAAAAAATGAAATAATTGAAGTGAAATACATTGAAAGGGATGAAACAAGAGTATTACCAGACATCCCTGAAAACGTCATAGCTGCCTGTCAGACTCTTCAGGTGAAGCTGGATTCTGTTAAGAATAATCCATTTTTGGAAATTAGTTTGATTTATGGATTTCTTGATACTTTTGGCGAGTTTGCATCAACCTTTACAGTATGTCAGAAAGGTTGCAGCGCCTGTTGCAAAATAGGTGTCGAAATGACGGCATTAGAAGCAAGTTTTATAGAAAAAAATACATCCCACAGAATTGTATCTAACAAGCAAAGAAAATTAAAAACCAATACAGATTGCCCATTTTTAACTGATGGAATCTGCTCCATATATGAATATCGACCTTTCAATTGTAGAACCTTTTTCACAGTAGATAACCCTAAGTACTGCGAAACACCAAACGAACCTCATAGGACATATGGGAGTTTAGGTGGTCAAGACATAAATATAATTTATCAGTTCCGAAACTATATTGACCAACTAAATGGGAAGAGGAAGAAGAGTGATATAAGATTCTTCTTTGGGAATCATAAAGGAATAAAATAGCCAGGCATGGAAATATTTCAGTCCAGTTCCGCTGACAGTGCGTGTTTTGCGCGCTGTTCCACTGGCTCCGGCTATGATATGTCACAGTTTTGATTTTATCCAAAAAGGCCGCATCGCGGCCTTTTTAGTGAATCAATTGTTTGCTGACAACGCTTTTTAATTCCAGAAAGGATCGTTTTCCCAACCTTGCGGGAAGCCGGTATCAGCCATATACAGCTGCGCCGCATGGCTACCAGCAAAAAGACGAAGAAGATCACCCTTTAAGTCAATGCCCGCCAGGTCTAGTGTCTTAATCATTTTGTGTATCACGCAGACCGTCAAGTATGGTCGATACTGGTGAACTGCGGGTATGGTCAACTCACTGGCTATCTGGCTTGGAATCGCAAGTTTGGCGTTCCACAGTCGGCTATGATGCGCGGCACGATTTCTTACGTCACGCAGACGCTGAACCCAGTTCGTCAGCGAATTGAAATCATTTGCACCAAACTCATTTGCGAGTGTATCCAGCAGAGTGTTATGAGGTGCTGGCAATCCCTTAAAATATGAGAAATCAGTCGCACTGAATATCTTGAAAAGACAACCGATAGTAATTACCTCACTGGCAATCCAGAAAGGGGGTAGATTAGAGAATTGCGGATGCGAATTATTGTGGTATTTTTTCCTGTAATTTCTCGCGTAAAGCTCCCCTTCCTTATTAAAGTCACCTTGTATTCTACTTCGAATGTCATCAATAATTTTAGTGCCTTTCGCTGTATAGAAAAAAGTATTATCAAGATACCAGAAAGGGTCATTTGAGAATGCGGAAAGTGTATGGTCAAGCCTGCTTCTGAGCTTAACTTCAAGCCGCGCAATTACGCCAAACAACAGTACACGAAGTTTTTCGTCGAAGCGGTATAGCTCAACCCCATATTCAAAATACTCATCTTTTCTGTAATGTTTTCCGCCCGGACTTGCCGGATCTAACAGAGGATGGAGATAAATTTTAAAATGGTAATAGCTTATCTGGCTGAGCGTATTTTCTGCTTCAGCCTCGTCCAAAAACTCAAGCTTTTTGCTCTTGAGGTCGTTAATCAGATCGGCAGGTGTACGGTAAGGCTTGCTGTAAAGGGTTGTCGGCATCGCAGCATCATCCCTGAATAGGCAAAAAAAAAGCCCACTAACTTCCCCAAAGGGTTGTTGCAGGCATCATTAATACTAATACTACTCCATTTGACAAACACGTCAACGGAAATTACTCAAAAAAGAGCAATCAATACATCCTCTGGGCATAGATAGTTCTGTCTAGTTACCTGCCATTTCCCTTCAGCAGCGCCACCGCCTCATCGCCTGGCATCTGGAACTGCACCCGGTGCCGTGCCGCGACATCGAGCGCAAACACTTTCGTGTAGACCTCCGTCGAGCTGATCGACTTGTGTCCCATCAGGCTCTGCAGCACCTTCAGCGGGATGCCGGCATACAGCATATGCATCCCGTAGCTGTGACGGAACGTGTGCGGGGTAACCGGTACCGAAAACGTCACCCCGTCGGCGGCAGCCGCATCAACGGCTTCACTTATCCAGGTCCGGACCGTTCTGTCGGTAATTTCCCAGATGCGTGCTTTCTCGGTTCTGTCTGTGCGTTTATTACGGCGCTCCAGCGGAATTTTAAGCGTGGCCACCATCATCTCCAGCTGGCTGACATAGTTCGCATCGGAAAGCGGAACGATACGATGAGGCAGGCTACCGGCCGGAGCACGGCCGGCCGTTCTGGTGGCTTTTTCGGTCCGCTGTTTGAGCGTGGCCAGCTGCACGAACGGGTAGGGCGGTGTCAGGGAAAAATCACTCCGGGTCAGCGCCAGCGCCTCGTTAATGCGCGCGCCGGTATTCCAGAGGGTTGCCAGCAACATCTTGCGGTGGAGATCGGGTACATAGTGGAGCAGGGCACTTACTTCCGGCGCCAGCAGGTATTTCGGCAGTTCGTCCTGAACGAGCGCCATCTGACGCAGGGCCAGCGCCGCTGGATAGTCGATAGAAACAGGTAACTGAGCACCTGTTGTCGAATACCCTCCCAGGGTTACAAGTCCGGTCATCAGGATGATTCTCCGCCAGGGGATATGCGCAGTGCTCCCGCAATGATTTCCCGGTTCTCTTCATTACGCCAGTTACCAAAATAGTCCACTTCCAGACGCAGGGAATGATCTGCAGCCTCTATCAGATCCGACACTTTCTGCAGGGCGCTATGCAGCTGCTGCGCTGATATCACGCGTGGCACATCATGCTCATCCACACCGTTGCGGTGTACCAGATCGTTTCGCCAGTCTGCGATGATACCCAGCGGCTCAATTGGCCAGACGGGCGGTATATGAAGCACAGTCCCGAAATAGCGCTCAATGGTTTTCACGTTATGAAACGTCATACTCGCAACAACATTCTTTGCCACAGGGCGGAACTTGGTAAGCTCCATCTCGCGGGCCGCCTGCTTCTCTTTCTTGCCTACCTTAGCAAAAGGTAAGTAATACTCTTCAAAGTATCTCTCGAGCGGCCTGTCCTCTTCCAGCAGAGCTCTGGCGCAGTACATCAGGTACGCCTCCATGACCGTCACGGCATGGACGAAAGACATTCTGTACACCAGTTCAGGCTGCTTTTCATCAAGCAGGGCATGGAGCTTCTTCAGCTCCTGGCTGGCGTGCAGGTAACGCTGATGAACATTGTTCAGGGAAGCCACAAACAGCCCGTGTTCATGATCCCACTGAGCCTGATCGGCGAGATACTCCTGTTCCCAGTAGTACAGGTTAGCGGCCTGTTCCCATTCTTCTGAGCCGGGGACAACATCCGGATAATTTTCAGCAAGCCATTTATCAAATCGTTCAGATTCAATATCCATCATCTGGTCTTTCATGCTTCCCATAATGCCAGTACCCTTCTGTATGGTTCTGTAAATGAAAAATCCAGCCGGTCATACTGCCGCATCGTCTCCACGGAACGGTTCAAAAGCCAGCAGGGCGTCCGCCCTGGAGGCCAGCTCGATACAGTCCCCGCACTGCGGGTTAATCTCTTCATCAATGGCCTCGTTATACCGCATGCGCAGCCGCCATCCCGTCACGGGAGGCGCGTTCTGTATGGCCAGCACCATCCCTTCCGGCGACAGCAGTTCACGGAGGGTGTAGCAGGCGCCAATCCGGGTCGAATCCCGCAGCCACATCACGGGGTACTCACTGACCAGCTGGTCATACACACATTCCGGCGTATGGAAATAATTCCCGTCCGCCCTGCATAAATCACACATTCGCGTTCCTTGTATCGAGAAATCCCGTCAGGCCGGGTCCGGCATAAAACGGCCTGGCTCAAACGGCCAGCGCCTGTCGCCCTGCGAGTACACCTCGATCCACGCCAGTGTCCCGTGCTCAAAATACAGTTGATAACCGTCATCGGCACTGAGGGTCAGCATCCCGTCAAAACAGGTATCGGTTCGCGTACCGTCACCCATCCAGCGAAGCAGGCGGCCTTCAGCGGAAATCTCGTAAAATTCACAATCGCAGTCTAGGTCGTCGGTCTGAAAGTCCGTCCCGGTGACTCCGTCAGGCATCCGGTACCGGAATCTGACCGTATCAAACATTCCCATAATTTTGCTTCCTTAAATTGCTTAAAAATCCCGCCATTCATATTCTTTTTGCGACCTAGCGGCACCAGTCTGGTCTGGGCGGTAGTTCTGAATAATTTGAACAATCCTCAGTGCCTAGAATGAACGACGCATGATCGAAGCCCTGTGAGAGGTCATATTCACTTGCTCCTACTGGTAAGCTCAAATATCCCCCAATCACTGAAGAGGGAGCCTGCCATGATGCGCAGCCATCAGAGAGCCAACGCCAAGCCAGCTCGTTTCCTTGCACGTCCAGCAACTGAACCAGTTCTTTGCCGTAACTATTCGCAGTTTGATATACCCAGACAGAATTCATGCCCTGGCTAATAAGGCCCCGAATAACTTGATCAATATCCATTTAATACCCTGTTAAATAATCCCACCACTAAATCATTACCTAATGACACACCTGACAGTCACAAATCGGGATTTTATCTATTGTCATTATTCTCTGGCTGATAATAAGCAGCCATATAACCACGTCATTAAATTACCGGATAGCCGTTCCGGTGAGATCCGATTTTTACGCTATTGCGCAGTTTCCGGAAGTGTACCACGGTCAGGGAATAACCATATCGCCCTTTTATGGTGGTGAGCGGCCGGTCACGGGGCAGGGGAAGGACACAACATATAGCGTCACAGCCAGCTGAGAACACCGCTACATCTTGTGTTGCCGGGCCGCAGCGCGCCGGAGGCCGGAAAGCAGATCCGGAACAACATCTTTTCGGATCTCAGGAGAGGAAGAGAGAGATTATTGCAGGATAAGCACAAAAAAGAGTGAATTGTTGTGATGAGTGGATTATTGCTGTAAATATCGCAATTCAAATTAATTATTAACAACAAAGCAATTTAACAGCGACCCCATCCGGGGTCACCTTAATTTTGCTCAGCGATGTTCAAACCGCACCACTGGTGTATCGGTAATTTCCATCTCCATTTCCCAGAGCGTTTTCATCACACCTTCAAGTGGATCACCGTTGCTGCGGTAGAAAGTGTTAAAAAGGGTTCCATCCGGATACCTGAACAACCTGAGTTCACCAAAGGATTCAGCACTGACCATAAGTGAAAATTTCTGTTCGGAATTGAGGACAAGGTAAATAAGACAGTTATTGATCCTGAAGGGCAGAGAGCGGCTACCTCTGGCCGATACATCAACATGTATGCTAAACGCGTCATGCCTTGCCGGCTGGTAGACCAGCTCCCTCAGTTCTTCGCTGAAGCGGGAACCATAGATCATCAGAATGTAGTTATTCTGATCAGCGGACCGTTGCGCGACTTCCATTAAGAGCGTTTCGAGATTATTGACCTCAATTGTTAATTTAGCCTGTGATTTCCACAGTTCATAATGCAGTCTGTGGAGAATATTTCTCTTCACTTCTGATACCGAAGGAAAATCTCCGTAGACATTCTGATTAAGATCTCTGGCAACATAATCTTTGGAAACACCAACAGGAATGTATCTCACCAGCCAGTTGCGATCACATTCTGAATTTTGAGTAAACGTGAAGTATTTAAGCAGAACATCTTCAGACAATGCCCCAGGAAGTTCGTTTGTAAGACGAGTATCAGTATTTCTGAGTCGCTCCTGGTCTACTTCAGCAGCAACGATATCTGCCGTTTTACTACGGTTGAAGACATCTATGTATTTATCCAGAACATCATTAAAGAACACCACATTCGTTGCATAATCCGCTTCTGAAATAATATAACCTTCATAAGGAACTGAAGGGTCTCGTTTCAGTCGTTCAAGAATAGAAATTATTCTGTCTTTACTGAAATAGGAAAACAACCTTCCCGCCAGGGCTTCATTAACGCGCTGCGTAACCTGTTCAGCTGGTCGCGCGAGCTTTATGGCCAGTAAGGAGAACGCTCCGTAGAGGCTGCCAATATCCTCATTTACTCCTGTATACACCCGCCCGGGAATGTAAGGCCTTTCATTATATGAGTTCATAACCTCAATGGTTTCGGATAACCCGCTGTACCAGCTTGTATTCGTATGCAGATTACAGTGCTCAATTCTCAGTATCATGTCAATGATATCGACAGAACATCTGAATGCAGGTGTCAGCGTGTCATGTGTATCTCTATCTTCATATAATTCAGACATAATGAGATGATTTACAAGATCGGCTAAGTCTATATTTTTTTGCGGTTCAAAATGAGCAATAAGATACCCTGCCATTAACAACCGCAAATCAGATAAGGCATTTGCAAACATAATGGACAAAGCCGCATCTTTTTTATACATGCTGCCCCTGAGTAACATATCCCACTGCGGTTCTGTCTCCTTCAGGGACAGATAATCCGGAGTCAGGAAGAAACTGTGCCAGCGGTACTCTTCCTCCCAGTACCGTGTAAACCGGTTCTGATTAAACCAGAGGCAGAGAACGTCGTGAGCATATCGCACGGAAGAGGCATTATCGGCAACCACTGACGGAATAAGAAGCCTGACGGTATTATGCAGATGATACATCAGGCGGCCAGTAGAATCTTCACTCCCGGGTTTGCCAGTGATCGTGGTCATACTCCAGCCTTCCCACAGTCCGATGAACTCGCGGATAAGGGCCTGGTGAGTCAGCTCCTGGCTGGCCGAGAGGGGGCCCCCCAGTCCCGCTTTCCAGTCGTTTAACACATGCCACACCCTGAAAAGCGAAAGTAAAAACTGTCTGAAATCGGTAAAACACGTGCTCTGTGTTTTTCTGTACACATGCAATGGAATGGCCATCGATTCACGGAAATATTCGCCTGAATATTCCGTTGATTTTACGGATTCACGAAAAAACTTTCTCAATTCATAATGGAATGAATCACTGAAAGTATGGCTAAAACCTGATTCTTTTACTTCATCCAGATAATTTTTATCAACCCCGTAATTGTAACTTCTTTTGATAGAGGTATAGGTATCTGTTAATCTTTCAATTCCTGCTCTGAAGACGCTAATATTTTTATCATTAAGTGCATCGTAAGCCTCACCAAAGAAATCAAAAGTAATATCATCCAGATCCCTTTTCTTCTCAGGGCGTCCTGTTATAATACAACGGATAAATAACCACCGCCACAATCCTGAAACAGGCTTGATATTTTTCAATGACATTAAAGTCAGTTCACCGGAACGAACACCAAAGGAGGGCAGAATGATAATTTCCGCATCCTGCCCATCTACCGCCTCTAGCCTTCTCAGCAGAAATAAAAATGGCCTTATATAAATGTCTGTAACAACATCACCTTTACTGACATTAGATTTAACATGAAGCATCTCGTTTTTCTCAGAGATTGAGTAAGGCAGTATTTTAATATTACCGAGGTAATTTTCACCTACGTTAGCCCCCGGGTAGCGCAGCCACGCCAGAATATATGCTTTTTGTATGTAGTCATCCACTATCTGAGACAAAAAAAACTTATTCAATAGTCGATCGCGCTTGCTCTCATCCAGGACATTCAGACTGGAGACGAAGAACCAGATAGACAGAATAATATTGAAAAGCATCCACACAAAAGCAGTAACGGCGAAAGCTGTATTAAGATATCTGTCACCAACAGATAACATCATACCGCCCACCACAATAAATGCGGCAAGTGACAGTCCACTCAGACCAGAAAACAAATATCCGGAATGAAGTTGATATGCTGACTGAATATGCATCCTTGCTGATTTTTTTTGAAACAGAACACTTATAAGGCCCACGACAAGTGGAAAAACGATACCGATAATAGTCAACTGGCTACCCAGTAAATTAGACATCCAACCTGAAAGCGTGGTAATGCCCTTAAAATGCTGCAGAGCGAAAGGTTGTAATACAGGGCGAAAATATTCGACCACGCAAACAGCCCCGAAGGCTGCGGACCAGAGGACCAGCATAGCCCGGATGTAATGGGTGGTGCAGGCAATAAGTATTCTCTCCACCCGGTTCCAGCGAAGTTTTTTGTAATCCTGGTTCGACTTCAGGCTCCGTCGGAGTTCAGCTCTCACCTGCCATGAGACACTTTTAAGAAGTTTTCCAAACATAGATATCCTGCGTGTTCCATAAGAAATTTTATGAATAATAAGCGGTAGGGACCTTTTTTTCTCTGGAAAATGTCACCCGATGCCCTTCGTGCAAAGTTCGTCACCCTGTTATCCGATTTAGGGAAGGTGCGAATAAGCAGATCATGTCTTCCCAAGCTGACTCGCTGATTAAAATTTCGCGGATCTGGGCCGATTTTTTTCCCGCAAACACATCGAATCAGCCTAT
>NZ_JAOWGT010000030.1:0-203 GCF_030333005.1 Citrobacter sp. Cpo030
TGTCCAACTGGCTGCGCCAGTAGTCGAACCCCGGTCGGGGCTTCTCATCCCCCCGCAGATGTGCAACATGCGAAAAAAAAGCCCGTACTTTCGTACGAGCTCTTCTTAAAAGATGGCGGTGAGGGGGGGATTGACTCGCTTTGCTCGCCCCTGCGGGGCAGCCCGTTCGCTGCGCTCCCGGTCTGTCCAACTGGCTGCGCCAG
>NZ_JAOWGT010000031.1:0-224 GCF_030333005.1 Citrobacter sp. Cpo030
TACTGTTAGTGATGATATTACCAGGTTGAATATGAGGCGAGAAGGAATATTTTTATCTTTTATCAATAACCAGGAAAAAAATCTTGAAGAAATGACTTTGCGGTTAGAAGATGAAAATAAAACGGATTGATTATTTCCTAATCGGCTGCCATTTGGTCCTGAACCTGTAATAATCCATAAATGGGTAAGGGACAAACTTTGCCATCCAACGATATACACTGATG
>NZ_JAOWGT010000032.1:0-293 GCF_030333005.1 Citrobacter sp. Cpo030
GCTTTTCATTTCTTATTACGGAGAAATGAAACAGTGTGTCGTTTCAATTTTCAGCTTGATCCAGATTTTTAAAGAGCAAATATCTCAAACGTGACTCGGAAGTCAGTTTTGAGATACTTCGGTCGGCGACTTTCACTCACACATACCAGCAAGTGGCGTCCCCTAGGGGATTCGAACCCCTGTTACCGCCGTGAAAGGGCGGTGTCCTGGGCCTCTAGACGAAGGGGACACTGAAGTCTCAATCGCAAGACGCCTTGCTATTTACTTTTCATCAGACAATCTGTGTGAGCACT
>NZ_JAOWGT010000033.1:0-315 GCF_030333005.1 Citrobacter sp. Cpo030
GTTCCGTTGCGCTGCCCGGATTACACCAGTGTCAGCAAGCGCGCAAAGTCGGTTAATGTCAGTTTCAAAACGTTCACCCGGGGTGAAATCGCGCATCTGGTGATTGATTCCACCGGGCTGAAGGTCTTTGGTGAAGGCGAATGGAAAGTCAAAAAACACGGCAAAGAACGCCGTCGTATATGGCGAAAGTTGCATCTGGCAGTTGACAGCAACACACATGAAATCATCTGTGCAAACCTGTCGCTGAACAATGTGACGGACTCAGAAGCCTTCCCGGGTCTTATCCGGCAGACTCACAGAAAAATCAGGGCAGCA
>NZ_JAOWGT010000034.1:0-146106 GCF_030333005.1 Citrobacter sp. Cpo030
AACGCTTACCGCTCATGGGCACCTCTCTTTAAGCCATCTTAAATGACTCTGAGGTGTCTGTTAAACCCGTGGCGATTCAATCATTCATAACAGTTGTACCTTAGAACCAGTTTTAGCACATTAAACAAAAAAGCCCCGCAATCACGGGGCTTAGTACTATAAACTATATTAACGCAGCAGAGACAGTACGTTCTGCGTGGTCTGGTTAGCTTGTGCCAGAACAGAAGTACCAGCCTGTTGCAGGATCTGTGCACGGGACATGTTGGATACTTCGGTCGCGTAGTCAGCATCTTCGATACGGCTACGAGCAGAAGTCAGGTTGTTAACGGTGTTGCCCAGGTTGGTGATGGTAGAATCGAAACGGTTCTGTACTGCACCCAGGTCGGAACGCAGTGCGTCAACTTTAGCCAGAGCGTCATCCAACGCTTTCAACGGATCGGAGGTAGATGTTGACTTTGTGGTGGACTCGGTAGTCAGTTTACCACTTTCATTTAGGTAAATTTTTGAGCCAGCGTTGTTTGTGACAGCACCATTGGAGTGAGCATAGTAGTTCACAGTTTCTTTATCGACGTTGGTCAGTTTACCTTCGATATCGGTAAAAGCATCCTTAGCTGTAGCAGCAGTTCCTGCGCCATCCGAATCATATTTTACAGCGCCCTCAGTAACTGAATATACACCAGCCCCTTCGCCGTCAGTAACCGTGAAATCACCAGTGCTGATATCTTTTGCCATTTCCGTAGCTGAAATTTTTGCTCCGGATACGTCTACTGTTGCGTTAGACGGAGTAGTCATTGCATTTTTTTCAAGCGTACCCGCTCCTACACCTGCGGTATCACCCGCAGTTTTTGCGGTTCCTGTAGCAAAAGCAGTTGCAGCGGCTTCAGCAAGAGCAGCATCACCACCATTGGTCGCATACTCAGCGTCATAAGTTGTTTTATAATCTGCATTATATTTAGTAGCATAAGCATCATCATATGCAGTTTTATAAGCAGCTGAATAAGCATTAGCTTTGTGCATTTCTGCACTGCCGCCTACTGAGGTAATCGTAGTATCTCCAACTTTAATCGTTGTTTTTACGGCTGATGCAGTCGGATTACCATAAGCGTCTGAACCGGTAGTATCGGTATTAGCAATCAGATTATCCCAGGTAGCCGCCTTAGTCTGGCCGTTACTTGTCTGGGTCAGGTTACCCTTAGCATCCAGAAAAAGCGCTTTGCCATCTGTGGATGTGATAGTTCCGTCTTTACTTACTTTTACATCTTGGGTAGTTTCGCCAATTTTTACATTCGCGGTGAATGAATCCCCGGCGTTTGGAGCAAATTTATTCAGAGCGTTTGTAGAAGAAACTCCTGTCGCGCTAAAGCTATACGATTTACTTGCTGCATCGTAAGTGTATTTATTATCTGTGGCTGCAACGCCAAGCCCATTACCGGTGCCGTCAAAATGTAAGGTGCTTTTATCTTTAACGCTTGTCATCACATCTGAGGCTGTCGCTTTAGCATTATCGACATCCTTTTTGAAAGTAATGGTACCATCTTTATCAGGTACACCTTTATCAAATCCAGCCAGCGTCAGGCTATCTGCAGTAGCAGCTTTGTTCGCTACTTCACCTTTACCGTTCACGTTGAAGCCAGTCAGGCCAAGAGTCTTAGAGGTGATTTCTTTCAGGTCGATAGTGATGGTTTCGCCATCGTTCGCACCAACCTGGATTTTCATGGAGCTGTCGGACGCCAGCACTTTCACGCCGTTGAACTGAGTCTGACCGGATACGCGGTCGATTTCGCCCAGACGCTGGGTGATTTCATTCTGGATAGAGTCCAGGTCGGACTGGGAGTTGGTGCCGTTGGTTGCCTGAACTGACAGTTCACGAACACGTTGTAAGTTGTTGTTGATTTCAGACAGCGCGCCTTCAGTGGTCTGAGCGATGGAGATACCATCGTTGGCGTTACGGGAAGCCTGAGTCAGACCTTTGATGTTGGAGGTGAAGCGGTTAGCAATCGCCTGGCCAGCGGCGTCGTCTTTAGCGCTGTTGATACGCAGACCGGAAGACAAACGCTCAATAGCGGAGCTAAGGGAAGACTGGGATTTGTTCAGGTTATTTTGGGTCAACAGCGACAGGCTGTTAGTGTTGATAACTTGTGCCATAAAATTTTCCTTTTGGGTATATAAGTCAGGCTTACCTGTGTCATTCAAGTTATCGACCACTTTGGCCTAAACTTTATCTTTTTTTCATTTTTATCAATCTATTGTTTTTATTTGGTTTTTAGCAAACTAAGAGCAGCTAACAGTACATAACCAATTATGTGAATTTTTTCATCAAGTCTTACTCTCTTTTGCTACTTAACAAAAAATTGCTAAGCGATTGCCAGATCAGTCAAGCATGCTCCACCAGCTTCAAAAGGCAACTCTCAATCTTTTACAAATATCATACAGGCCAATGACATTGACCTGGTTAGTGTCAACAATCGAACGTTTTATGATACCAGTAAACCCTACCTTAAATTGGTGTCATTAAATTAGCACATTGACATTATGATACCATTAGTTAATTATGATACCGTTTTTGATACCAATCAGGGGAGCGATTATGAGCCGTACATTTGCATATTGCCGTGTGTCCACCAGCGAACAGTCAACAGAAAACCAGATTATGGCGATTCGTCAGGCTGGCTATGCAGTGAATGATAGCAGGGTGATATCAGAAACCGTGTCAGGGGGAGTACAGGCAATGCAGCGCAAAGGCTTTGCTGATATGGTGACTCATAAACTGGAGGCTGGGGATCAGCTTGTAGTATTGAAACTGGACCGCCTGGGAAGGGACAACATCGACGTGCAGCAAACCATTACGATGCTGGTGGATAAAGGGATTGATGTTGTTTCACTGGATCTGCCTGTGCGTAACCTTTCCAGCGCGGAAGGGAAGTTGATGCTGCAAATGTTTTCTGCGTTTGCAGAGTTCGAAAAATCCCGCATCATTGAACGTACAAAAGAGGGTTTAGTAAGAGCCAGGAAGGAAGGGAAGAAGTTAGGCCGTCCGGTTGCGTCAGATACCCTTCAGCGTGTACAGGAAGCCAGAGCTAAGGGGCTGAGTCAGTCCAAAGCGGCGTTAGAACTGAATTTAAGCCTCCCGACTATCAAACGAAACTGGAACATCAAAGAGGCATAAGATTTAACCTGTCTTCACTAAGATTCAGATGCTGCCCTACACAACGTGTGAGGCTTAATTATGACTATTTTCGGGTCAATTAATTCGAAATATTCCGGCGACAGTAAATCCAGCGGAGCCGCACACCAGCTTAAATCCACCTGGAAAAGATAGTGATGGGGTGCTATATTTAAAAGTTAAGCTGTGGTGTATGAGAGAGGCATTGTTAAACGCAATGAGCGCTATCGTGAGCGCTTTTTGTAGTGTGGGTAATGCGAAGGTACTGCCATGCTCTTTAAATGGCTCAGAAAGAGTTACACGAAGGATTTAGCGATTATGGTATTCAGGATACTTTCATTTGTAATCTGGAACCGGAAAACATTTTTGGTTGTCCTTTCTGATCAGATGATTTTCCGCGATTCTTGGCAAGATAAGAAATTCGCTTAACCATCTCCACCAGTGAAGCATGGTCACATTGCCTGATTATATATCTGCCATGTGGAAGATGAACCCTTGAAACTCCGTTTGTCAGGTCAGTCCATATCCGGCTGATACGCCCGATCATTCCATCATCACCAAAGCCTGCCGTTCTGACCTGGAAGTAAGGCAGGGCAATCCAGCAGTGATAGTGTACCTGTTTCGCCTTTTCTTTTTCGCGAACCCAGCCGTAGGCAAATTTCCTGATTGGCTGATTACTCCACGCTTTCGCTGTAAACTCGCCACGCAGGCGGGTGAACAGTTCGCTGATTAATTTATTGCTTTCCTCAGCGCTCATTCCTTCCGGCACTGATAGGTCAAAGCGAAAACCATAGACTTCACGGTAGTGTGACTGCATGGCGCGAAGCTGAGTGATAAATTTATCTATGATCTCTTTACGGATGGGGTTGCTGTTTTTGTCATCCGGGTCGTGGTTGAGCTGGTATTCGAGACCACCAAGTGAATAAACGGGGCTATGGATCAGAGAGTAACGCCCACTACTGTCACGGTGATGTGAGATGTACTGAGTTAATGACAATTCACTAAGAACAGAAATAACAACCCCCACTTACCAGATATATTTCTTTAAGATAATAATAAAAACCAGTACGCGACGAGCATAAGGGATGGCCCCCGAGCAGGCACCGGCGCTGGCTTTTACGGACAGAAATGTTTGTTTATTTTACTCAGAAAACATGCCACAAACAGGGCTTAACCAAAAATCATATTATTTTTTTTATTCCAATTCAATGATTATTTTCTTCGTCGGCATTTTTCAGGTTTGTTTCTGCCATTTTTCCGCTTTTGCTATAGCCTAATTCAATGCTTCACAAGCGATAAGTTCTTGGCTACGGTCCAGCAACCCCATTGAATTAGAATGACTATCACTAAAACCAATCAACACTATCAACAACTGGAAGCAAATCCGAAACTTTCATCTTGCCCGTGTAAACCTTGGTTTGCCCTTGGTTTGAATGTTCGTGGCCTATCGTTTGCTGAACAAGTGTGAGGGTATGCTTTGCCTGAATCTCAGTTACGAAAGTGTGACGTAAGCTGTGCACAATACGTCTATTTTTATAATCATCAAGATAATCAATACCCAATTGCTCACGTATCGCATGGAAAAGCCGCGTTACCTGACTTGTATTAGTGATTTCTGGGAACAAGTTGGTATCTGCCTTTTTGCTATCCAAATAATCCAAAAAACCCATATTGATCAAACGTTGTGAGATAGGAACCTGTCGAATCCCCGCCTCAGTCTTACTATCTCCGATCATTATGTAATACCGTTGGCTATCGTCGTCCAAGCGCACATCTGAAACCCTCAGTTTTGCGATTTCAGAACGACGGGCCCCTGTATACGCTAGCAACAAAAAACCCCATTTATTCCAACCATCTAATGTCGCGAAGTGTTCTACCATCTTTCTCATTTCTGTTCGATTGTAATGGCCGTAGCTGTGACTTTTTGCTTCATACTTGACGTTGTTTGTAGGCGGTAATTCAAGAATATCCTCTTCTTTAGTCAGGTAGGTTGAAAATAACCCCTGACAAAGTTTCAGATAATCTTTGACCGTTTTTGATGAAACTAAGTCTTCTTCTGGAACTTCATCCAAATCTAAACATTGCTGGATAGTCATCCTGTTGTATGGCCTCTTGTTTTGGCGAGGAAGACCTTCAACGACTTCAAGCAAGTGTTTAATATCGCGCCGAGTGATTTCAGTAACTAACGTATCAGCACCAAGAACCATCTCTATCACTTCATAATATTTCTCATTACCCTGTCGAATCTTAGGCACCCAATCAGACTTAAATGCGAGAAATCCCTGCCATGCCTTAGATAAAGTAATCCCAGAGGCCAATGATTCTTCAGGTTTATCGGCTACGGTAGGCGCATAGTGGTTGTCTGGGCGCATGGAGTTAACAATCTGTTGGTAATCAGAATGTCGCTGATCCATAAAGGCTATATGTGCATCGCAATAGTGTCTCCAGAGGAGGTCATACTGTGAAGCCACATTATCGATTTCATCCTCCATGCCCGTAAGATCAAACTGGCTACCAAGTTGTTCTATAACTGAATCTGTCGATAGCGGCTCAACATCTTGTTTGAAGGTTCCATCAAGTAGCAATCCAACATCAAGCGCAATACGTTTTTCACGGGCCAATGAACCTGATTTTCGCAAGGTACTACGTACAGTAGAGGGGATTTTTTTCGCTGCGGCATAAAAACCTGCCTGAATTTCAAGCAAATACTTATCAATATCGTCTTGTTCTAACTTCTTCATTTTCTGCACTATATCCATTAATAGCGTTGGTTCCATCTTGGACGATTTTACAAGAGAAATAAACATAGAGAGGCGAGAAGATATAAATCTTGCTCTGTTGGCTGAATCGCTACCCAAAGACATGCGAAAGAATCGGCCTGTAGATAGCCTGAAATGAAGGCAGTAGCGATTGCCACGCTTAATAATATTCGGGATGGAACAACCGTTGGTATGTCTCGTTTGTATCACAGTCTGTGTCACATTTTCACCTATTAAGGCCTGAGACACACCAACGTATTGTTTTAGAAGAAGTTGAAGCTGACCGATAAGCCGGGTTCTGTCGTGGACAGTCATTCATCTAGGCCAGCAATCGCTCACTGGCTCAAGCAGCCTACCCGGGTTCAGTACGGGCCGTACCTTGTGAACCCCTATTTGGCCTTGCTCCGGGTGGAGTTTACCGTGCCACGGACTGTTACCAGCCGCGCGGTGCGCTCTTACCGCACCCTTTCACCCTTACCTGATCCCACTTGCATGGGCCATCGGCGGTTTGCTCTCTGTTGCACTGGTCGTGGGTTTCCCCCCCAGGCGTTACCTGGCACCCTGCCCTATGGAGCCCGGACTTTCCTCCCCTCCGCCCGTCTCCCCCGAAGAGGACGACGACGAAGCGGCGACTGTCTGGTCAGCTTCGGCGCGCAGTATAGAGGGTTTGCGGGGCAATGTCACCCCGCACTGCGCATTCCTATCGCTAACGTGGCTGCGATGTTTCTTGAGGCGCGATAAATATTATCAAATGCCCCACGGAAGGCCTCTTCCAGCGTGCTGATGCTGGTCAATACGCTAAACACCGCATCGATACCATATTGATGCACTACCTCCACATCGCGCGTCAGGCTACCACCAATACCAATAACCGGCTTGTGGTACTTCTTCGCGACATTTGCCACGCCTACCGGCACTTTGCCGTGAATGCTCTGGCTGTCGATCCGCCCTTCGCCGGTCACCACCAGCGTACAGTCGTGAATATGCTCTTCCAGATTGAGCGCCTGGGTCACAATCTCGATACCGCTGCGCAGCTCGGCGCCTAAAAAAGCCATTAACGCCGCGCCCATTCCGCCTGCCGCACCGGAGCCTGGCACATCTTTCACATCGACCCGCAGCGATTTTTTAATGATGTCGGCATAATGAGACAGATTACGGTCCAGTTCGAGAATGCGTTCTTCCGTCGCCCCTTTCTGCGGGCCAAAAATGCGCGAAGCGCCAGAATCGCCGATGAGAGGATTAGTCACATCGCAGGCCACGCGAATGGAACAGGTTTTTAAGCGCGGATCCAGACCCGAGATATCGATGGAGTTCAGACTCATCAGGCTTCCACCACCGTAGCCAATCTCTGTCCCGTTGGCGTCGCAAAGTTTTGCCCCCAGTGCCTGCACCATACCCGCGCCACCGTCGTTGGTCGCACTGCCGCCGATGCCAATAATGATGCTCTGCGCACCGCTATCCAGCGCCTGCAAAATCAGCTCTCCGGTACCGCGTGACGTAGTGACTAAAGGGTTGCGCTTTTCAGGAGGCACCAACGCCAGACCGCTGGCTGCCGCCATTTCGATAAACGCGGTTTTACCATCTCCAGACATGCCCCAGCAGGCATTCACTTTTTCGCCCAGCGGCCCCGTTACTTGCGCTGAATGTTCACTCCCTTGCGTCGCGGCAATCATGGCTTCGACCGTTCCTTCGCCGCCATCGGCAACCGGAACAGAAACATATTGCGCATCGGGGAAAATTTCCCGAAATCCTTTTTCTATTGCCTGAGCTACCTCGGTGGCAGAAAGGCTTTCTTTATAAGAGTCTGGGGCAATTACGATTTTCATAGTTATGTAGCCTGACAGTGCCGCGCAAGGCAAGAAATACAGGGCGCACATCCGCGCCCTTCTTGTTAGCGAGTGACTTCCACTTTCGCCAGTTTTTCGTAGTAGCATGCGAGCGCACTGTGATCGGCTGTACCCAATCCATCTGCGCGTAGCGCCTGCATCATCTCCATGACTGCAGCAGTCAGCGGCAACTGAGCGCCAACGCCATGAGAAGTATCCAGCGCGTTCGCCAGGTCTTTGATATGCAGATCAATACGGAAACCTGGTTTAAAGTTGCGATCCATCACCATCGGCGCTTTCGCATCCAGCACGGTGCTGCCTGCCAGCCCGCCACGGATCGCCTGATACACCAGGTCCGGATTCACTCCCGCTTTGGTCGCCAGCGTCAGCGCTTCAGACATCGCGGCAATGTTCAGTGCCACAATCACCTGATTCGCCAGCTTGGTGACATTACCCGCGCCAATTTCACCGGTATGCACCACAGAGCCTGCCATCGCTTTCAGCAGATCGTAGTACTTGTCGAAAATCGCTTTATCGCCGCCGACCATCACCGACAACGTGCCGTCAATCGCTTTTGGCTCGCCGCCGCTGACCGGCGCATCCAGCATATCCACGCCTTTCGCTTTCAGCGCATCGCTAATTTCGCGGCTTGCCAGCGGCGCGATGGAGCTCATGTCGATAAGCACTGTGCCCGGTTTCGCCCCTTCAATAATGCCGCCTTCACCCAGTGCCACTTCCTTAACATGCGGAGAGTTCGGCAGCATGGTGATGATCACATCACACTGCTCAGCGATATCTTTCGCCGTGGAGGCGGTTTCAGCGCCTGCGGCAATTACTTCCGCAATGGATTCCGGGTTACGGTCAGCAACCACCAGCGAGTAACCTGCCTTGAGGAGGTTTTTACTCATTGGTTTACCCATAATACCGAGGCCAATAAAACCAACTTTCATTGTCATGTCTTTATCTCTCTCTACTGTCGATGGTGGTTATTTCTTAAAAGAATCAGCCAGTTTCTGCGTGGCTGAACGGAACACGCCAAGGTCGCTGCCAACGGCAACAAACGTCGCGCCCCACTCCAGATAACGACGCGCATCCGCCTCTACCGGGGCCAGAATGCCGCTTGGTTTGCCGTGTGCTTTCGCGCGGGCAAAAATGTGCTGGATAGCTTTCTGCACATCAGGATGTGACGCATTGCCGAGGTGGCCTAGCGCCGCGGCCAGATCGCTTGGTCCGACGAAGACACCGTCAACGCCTTCTGTCGCCGCGATTGCATCAACGTTATCAACGCCCTGCTGACTTTCGATCTGCACGATGATGGTGATGTTCTTATTCGACTGCGCAAAGTAGTCCGGTACGGTGCCAAACATATTGGCGCGATGGGATACGGACACGCCACGAATACCTTCCGGCGGATAGCGGGTCGACGCCACAGCGTTAACCGCTTCTTCTTCCGTCTCAACGAACGGGATCAGGAAGTTGTAAAACCCGATATCCAGCAGGCGCTTGATAATCACTGGCTCGTTGGTTGGTACACGCACTACCGCCGCGCTGTCGCTGCCTTTCAGCGCCATTAATTGCGGAATAAACGTCGAGATATCATTCGGCGCATGTTCGCCATCCAGTACCAGCCAGTCAAAACCTGCCAGACCTAAAACTTCGGTACTGATTGGGCTGGCCAATGCAGACCAGCAGCCAATCTGAATTTGTTGCGCCGCGAGGGCCGCTTTAAACTTATTCGGGAAAATCGTGTTATTCATCGCCTATACCTTTGTTTATTTCTGCAATTCCATACGTTTAATGTCACCGACAATAAACAGGTAGCAAACCATTGCCATCAGCGCCGAGCACCCTACAAACATCAGCGCAGCATTAAATGAGTGCAGCTCGCTCACCAGATACCCAATCACCAGCGGGGTGACGATGGAAGCCACGTTGCCAAATACGTTAAATACCCCACCGCACAGACCGACAATCTCTTTCGGCGCGGTATCGGAAATCACCGGCCAACCCAGCGCGCCGAAACCTTTACCGAAGAAAGCCAGCGCCATCAGCGCCACCACAAGAGCGGTATTATCGGTGTAGTTACACAGAATAATGGTCGATGCGAGCAACATGCCGAGCACTATCGGCAGCTTTCGCGCCAGGGTAATGCTGAAACCACGTTTAATCAGATAATCAGAGAACACGCCGCCGAGCACGCCACCGAAAAACCCGCACAGTGCCGGAATCGAAGCCACCATGCCCACTTTCAGGATCGACATACCTTTTTCCTGAACCAGGTAAATCGGGAACCAGGTGAGAAAAAACCAGGTAATTGTGTTGATAAAATACTGGCCAAAGAACACACCAAGCATCATACGGTTCGTGAGCAACTGCTTGATATAATGCAGTTTAGGACCACCTGACTTCACATCGCCTGGCTTTTTATGGTCCATATCCACGACCGCGCCGTTTTCAGAGATAAACTTCAACTCTTCTTGCGACATGCGCGGGTGATCGGTTGGGTTATGAATAAACTTTACCCACAGTCCGGTAAGCACAAAACCAATCACGCCCATTACGGTAAAGACGTGCTCCCAGCCCCAGGCGAAGGTCAGCCAGCCCAGCAGCGGGGAAAACAGCGCCAGGGAGAAATACTGTGCAGAGTTAAAAATCGCAGATGCCGTACCGCGCTCTTTCGTTGGGAACCAGGCCGCCACGATACGGGCATTAGCCGGGAAGGATGGCGCTTCCGAGAAGCCCAGCATAAAGCGCATGATGAACATTGAAATACCCGCCCAGGCCAGCGGGAACATGTCCACAAAGCCCTGCAGGAAGGTAAACAGTGACCAGAAGAACAAACTGTAGGTGTAGACTTTCTTAGAGCCGAATTTATCCAGCAGCCAGCCGCCGGGGATTTGCATCAACAGGTAAGCCCAGCCGAAGGCGGAGAAAATGTAACCCATTGAGATGGCGCTGAGATGTAACTCTTTCGCCACTTCAGTTCCGGCAATAGACAGCGTCGCACGGTCCGCATAGTTAACGGCTGTAACAATAAATATTATCAGCAATATTAAATAACGGGTGTGCGTACTTTTCTTTTTCTCGACAACTGTATCCAATATCATTCTATTTACCTCGGGCACATAAAAGGTTTTTATTATTATTTTGTGGGTATTTCTCGTGATAAATTACCGATAATAGAAATAGATAATAATTTATCAGGCGTTATGAAACCGTGATTTAGTATAATCATCAACACAACGTTAATCATTGTTCAAACGCTCATTAAACTAGCGTTATTTAATTAATGTTTTGGGCATATGCACACATGCCTGGGCGCTAATGCACACATTTACGTATTGCTACCCTCGGCGACGCGGCCTTGCTGAGTTTAAGTGATCATCATCACATTCTTCACGTTAAACTCCTGACATTCTTATTTCACGATACCGAATCTTTATTGCTTACAATTAGATTCAAAATATAAATATCCACACTATTATCACCACCTTGTTGGAGAATACTGGACAATGGCCGACATCGAAATCAGACAAGAATCGCCAACGGCGTTTTATATTAAAGTTCACGAAACAGATAATGTGGCGATAATTGTCAATGACAATGGTCTGAAAGCCGGAACGCGTTTTCCGGATGGACTGGAACTCATTGAACATATTCCCCAGGGTCATAAAGTGGCGCTATTGGATATTCCTGTTCATGGCGAAATCGTGCGCTATGGCGAAGTGATAGGCTATGCCGCTCGCCATATCCCACGTGGCAGCTGGATTGATGAATCAATGGTTGAACTGCCCAAAGCTCCACCACTGGAGACACTGCCGCTGGCAACTAAAGTGCCAGAGCCGCTGCCGCCTCTTGAGGGCTACACCTTTGAAGGTTACCGCAATGCAGACGGTAGCGTCGGCACCAAAAATCTGCTCGGCATCTCCACCAGCGTGCACTGTGTGGCGGGCGTGGTGGACTATGTGGTGAAAATCATTGAACGCGATCTGTTGCCCAAATACCCGAACGTTGACGGTGTGGTGGGGCTCAATCATCTGTACGGCTGCGGTGTGGCGATTAATGCCCCAGCTGCCATCGTTCCGATTCGTACCATTCACAATATTGCGCTAAATCCGAACTTTGGCGGCGAAGTGATGGTCATCGGCCTCGGTTGTGAAAAACTGCAGCCAGAGCGCCTGCTGGAAGGCACGCACGATGTGAAAAGTATTCCGGTCGACAGCGCCAGCGTCATCAGCCTACAGGATGAAAAGCACGTCGGCTTTCAATCAATGGTCACCGATATTCTGCAAGTGGCCGAACATCATCTGGCAAAGCTCAATCAGCGCCAACGTGAAACTTGCCCGGCTTCAGAACTGGTGGTCGGCATGCAGTGCGGCGGTAGCGATGCGTTTTCCGGCGTGACGGCCAACCCGGCGGTGGGTTATGCCTCCGACCTGTTAGTACGCTGCGGCGCGACCGTAATGTTCTCTGAAGTAACAGAAGTGCGCGATGCCATCCACCTTCTGACCCCACGTGCGATTAACGAAGAAGTCGGTAAACGCCTGCTCGAAGAGATGGCCTGGTACGATAACTACCTTGATATGGGCAAAACGGATCGCAGTGCCAACCCTTCTCCGGGCAACAAGAAAGGCGGTCTGGCAAACGTGGTGGAAAAGGCGCTAGGTTCGATTGCCAAGTCTGGCAAGAGCGCGATTGTCGAAGTATTGTCGCCGGGTCAGCGTCCAACCAAACGTGGCCTGATTTACGCTGCAACCCCCGCCAGTGATTTTGTTTGCGGTACACAGCAGGTCGCTTCCGGGATCACCGTGCAGGTGTTCACCACTGGTCGCGGTACGCCGTATGGCCTGATGGCCGTGCCGGTGATTAAAATGGCGACACGCACCGAGCTGGCCAACCGTTGGTTTGACCTGATGGACATTAACGCAGGTACCATCGCCACCGGAGAAGAAACCATTGAAGATGTGGGTCTGAAACTGTTCGAATTTATTCTCGACGTCGCCAGCGGGCGTAAGAAAACCTTCTCGGACCAGTGGGGACTGCATAACCAGCTGGCGGTGTTTAACCCGGCGCCAGTGACCTGATTATCTACCGTATTTTCTTAATGAGCATGCCTTCGGGCATGCTTTTTTTTCGCCGCAACCTTTCGTAAACCTCCCATTTCTTTCGAAACTTTCATTTATCAGATCGAAATCACAAAAAAACGTTACGAAACCCTATACTTTATTTCGAAGAAAGAAATCGAAAGACTTCGGAGGAAGTATGTTTATCATCTCAAGCAAAATGATGCTGAAGAAGGCGCAGCAAGAAGGCTATGCCGTACCGGCGTTTAACATTCACAACCTGGAGACCTTACAGGTTGTCGTGGAAACAGCAGCCGAACTACGCTCTCCGTTGATCGTCGCCGGCACACCTGGCACTTTTAGTTATGCCGGGGTTGGTAACATCGTTGCAATCGCCAGTGAACTGGCAAGAAGCTGGAACCATCCTCTCGCCGTCCATCTCGATCACCATGAAAGCGCCACCGATATTGAAGCGAAAGTCACTACAGGCATTCGCTCCGTGATGATTGATGGTTCCCATCTGCCGTTTGCCGACAACATTGCATTAGTTAAACACGTAACAGACTACTGCCACCGCTATGACGTTAGCGTTGAAGCTGAGCTGGGACGGCTGGGTGGGCAAGAAGATGACCTGATCGTGGACGGAAAAGACGCGCTATATACTCACCCAGAACAGGCTCGGGAGTTCGTGGAAAAAACGGGTATCGACTCACTGGCTGTCGCGATTGGCACAGCTCATGGTCTGTATAACGCTGAACCTAAACTGGATTTCGATCGACTAGCCGAGATTCGTCAGCACGTTGATATCCCACTGGTTTTACATGGCGCATCTGGCCTGCCTACACATGATATTAAGCGCGCAATCTCCTTAGGGGTCTGCAAAGTTAACGTCGCTACCGAACTTAAAATCGCCTTTGCCGGCGCACTCAAAACCTACCTGAGCGCACATACCGATGCGAACGACCCACGGCATTACATGATGCCAGCAAAAGCGGCCATGAAAGAGGTAGTACGTAAGGTGATTGCCGACTGCGGCTGCGAAGGAAAGTTGTAATTGATTAATTAATTCGAATTGTACGGGTTCTGACAAAGGTCTGTTTTTAAAGCTGGATCACGAAAGATGCTTTTACCCTTTGCCTTCAATCCAAAAATATTATGAAGATAAACAAAAGATATCGGAGATAGAAGTGAAAGAAATAATCTCTCGTCATAAAGCAGGTGAGCATTTAGGTATTTGTTCTGTTTGTTCAGCCCATCCGCTGGTTATTGAATCTGCATTACGTTTTGATCTCAATACGAACACGAAAGTTCTAATCGAAGCGACCTCTAATCAGGTTAATCAGTTTGGTGGTTATACCGGGATGAAACCCGCTGATTTCCGTGACTTTGTCTATAGCATCGCACAAGCGGTTGGTTTTCCTCGCGAAAGGCTGATTCTGGGTGGCGATCATCTCGGCCCTAACTGCTGGCAAAACGAACCTGCGGCAGAAGCGATGGAAAAATCCGTAGCCTTAATCAAAGCTTACGTTGCCGCAGGGTTCAGCAAAATCCATCTTGATGCTTCGATGTCCTGTGCTGACGACCCAACGCCGTTAGATCCAATGGTTGTTGCCCAGCGAGCAGCCGTACTTTGCCAGGCCGCAGAAACAACGGCAACCGAAGAACAGAAACACCATCTGACTTACGTTATTGGAACAGAAGTTCCCGTACCAGGCGGAGAAGCCAGCACCATTGGCACCGTTCATGTCACACGCGAAGAAGATGCCGCCCGGACACTGGAAACCCATCAGGTTGCCTTCCGCGAATTAGGGCTTGAAGAGGCGTTAACTCGTGTAATCGCCATTGTGGTTCAACCCGGCGTCGAGTTCGATCACACCCAAATCATTCACTACCAACCACAAGCAGCAGAAGCGCTATCCGCCTGGATAAAAGAGACACCAATGGTCTACGAAGCGCATTCTACCGATTATCAAACCCGCCAGGCATACCGTGCTCTGGTACGCGATCACTATGCAATATTGAAAGTGGGTCCGGCACTCACCTTTGCCCTGCGCGAAGCTATTTTTGCTCTTGCGCAAATGGAAAATGAACTGATCTCCCCAGAACAACGGAGCCGGGTTCTGGAAGTAATTGACGAAGTAATGTTGAATGAACCGGACTACTGGAAAAAATATTATCGCCCAACCTGGAGCCAGGCAATGGTCGATATTCACTTCAGCCTCTCCGACCGTATTCGTTACTACTGGCCGCATCCCCGCATTCGTCAAAGTGTAGAGAAATTAATCACCAACCTTAATGACATCGCTTTACCACTGGGACTCATTAGCCAGTTTATGCCCGTGCAATTTGAACGCCTGACTGAAGGGACGTTAACCGCCACACCACACAATCTGATTATCGACAAAATCCAGGACGTTCTGCGCGCCTATCGCTTTGGTTGCGCACCAGTAATTGCCTGAAATCTGGAGAATATATGAGCCAACTTTTTGTTCGAACAGGAATTAACTTTAGCTCGTGTCAGCATGCGCTGACACATATTGGGGAGGAGATGCTGGCCAAAGGGGTCGTGTATGAAAGCTATCCGCAGGCCCTGATTGAGCGTGAAGCAACTTTTCCAACCGGAATAGCGCTGGAACGTCATGCCGTTGCGATTCCACATTGTGAAGCTGTGCATGCGATATCCCCTGCTATCTATCTGATTCGCCCGGATACACCGGTCAACTTTCAACAAGCAGATGATGACGAAGAGATAGCCGTCTCTTTAATTATCGCCTTAATCGTTGAGAACCCGACTGCGCAGCTGAAGCTCCTGCGTCGTCTGTTTAGTGAGCTACAAAACCCGAACACCATTGAAGCATTGCTGAATGCGCCTGATGCAGAACTGGCCATGCTCTTTCGGGAAAAAATCCTTGAGTCTGAGCCCTGCGCACAGGCTTGATAAAAAACTGATAATAAAAGGAATACCCTATGAAACGTAAAGTAATTGTGGCCTGTGGCGGTGCTGTAGCAACTTCAACAATGGCGGCAGAAGAAATTAAAGAACTCTGTGAAGCCAACAATATCCAACTCGACCTGGTTCAATGTCGGGTAACAGAAATCGAAACCTATATGGATGGAGCGGATCTTATCTGTACCACCGCCCGCGTTGACCGTACGTTTGGCGATATCCCAGTGGTCCACGGCATGCCTTTTGTTTCAGGTGTGGGTATCGAAGCATTACAGCAAAAAATACTGACTATCCTCGTGGGGTAACGCCATGTTTAGCGAAATAATGCGTTATATCCTCGACTTAGGTCCAACGGTTATGCTGCCGTTAGTGATCATCATCTTCTCAAAATTGCTGGGAATGAAGCTCGGGGATTGTTTTAAATCAGGTTTGCATATCGGGATTGGCTTCGTCGGTATCGGTCTGGTGATCGGCCTGATGCTGGACTCTATTGGCCCTGCCGCAAAAGCAATGGCAGAACAATTTCAAATCAACCTGCATGTCATCGATGTCGGTTGGCCTGGCTCATCACCAATGACCTGGGCTTCGCAAATTGCGTTAATTGCGATTCCAGTCGCCATTGGGGTGAATATCCTGATGCTGGTTACCCGCATGACCCGTGTGGTGAACGTCGACATCTGGAATATCTGGCATATGACGTTTACCGGTGCCATGTTGCATCTGGCGACCGGCTCATACTGGCTGGGCATTCTCGGCGTGGTTGTTCATGCCGCCTTCGTCTATAAACTGGGTGACTGGTTTGCCAAAGACACGCGCGACTTTTTTGGCCTGGAAGGCATTGCCATTCCACACGGTTCCTCGGCATACCTGGGCCCGATAGCTGTCCTGGTTGATACGATCATTGAAAAAATCCCCGGACTGAACCGCATTCATTTCAGCGCGGATGATGTCCAAAAACGCTTCGGACCCTTCGGCGAACCTGTAACCGTCGGTTTTGTGATGGGATTAGTGATCGGCATGCTGGCTGGATATGACGTTAAAGCTGTGCTGCAACTGGCGGTGAAAACGGCTGCCGTTATGTTGCTCATGCCGCGTGTCATTAAACCGATTATGGATGGCCTGACTCCTATTGCTAAACATGCCCGTAAACGCCTGCAGGCAAAATTTGGCGGACAGGAGTTCTTAATCGGTCTGGATCCTGCACTACTGCTCGGCCATACGTCGGTGGTTTCCGCCAGTCTAATCTTTATCCCGCTGACCATTCTGATTGCTGTTCTGGTACCCGGAAACCAGGTTCTGCCATTCGGCGATCTCGCGACCATTGGTTTCTTTGTCGCCATGGCGGTAGCCGTTCATCAGGGGAACCTGTTCCGCACGCTGATCTCTGGCGTCATCATTATGGGTATCACCCTGTGGATAGCCACACAAACTATTGGTTTACATACCCAGCTTGCCGCTAATGCAGGCGCATTGAAAGCCGGTGGCATGGTGGCCTCAATGGATCAGGGCGGCTCCCCAATCACCTGGCTGCTAATCCAGCTCTTCACCTGGCAGAACGTGGTGGGCTTCATCATCATCGCTGCTATATACCTGTTGGGTGTATTGCTGACCTGGCGTCGGGCACGTAATTTCGTGGCGGCTGAAAAAGCGGCAGCCATAACGGAAAGCCAGACCGCATCTTAATTTCTGGGGAGCATTTGCTCCCCTTCACATTTCTGGAGACACTTATGAAATCAGTGGTTATTCACGCTGAGGGCGACGTACGCGTTGAAGAACGTCCCATACCACAACTGCAAACTGATGAAGATGTATTGGTCAAAGTGGTCAGTTCAGGGCTTTGCGGCTCAGACATTCCCCGTATCTTCAATCATGGTGCGCACTATTATCCAATCACGCTCGGGCATGAGTTCAGTGGTTATGTTGAGTCCTACGGCGCAAGCGTAACCGACTTACAACCCGGTGATGCCGTGGCCTGCGTACCGCTGCTTCCCTGCTTTCATTGCCCTCAGTGCGAGCGGGGATACTTCTCGTTATGTAAACAATATCAGTTTGTCGGTTCACGAAGCGAAGGCGGGAACGCAGAATATGTGGTTGTAAAACGCGCCAACCTGTTCCGCCTGCCTTCAGATATGCCGATTGATGATGGCGCATTCATTGAACCGATTACCGTCGGTCTGCATGCTTTTCATCTGGCTCAGGGATGCGAAGGGAAAAATGTGATTATCGTTGGTGCTGGTACTATCGGTTTGCTGGCAATGCAATGTGCCCGTGAACTCGGTGCAAAAAGTATCACGGCGATTGATATCAACCCGCAAAAGCTGGCATTAGCAAAAGAACTGGGGGCAACCCATGTGTTTAATAGTCGTGAGATGAGTGCGGCTGAGATCCACGCGGGCCTGGAAAATATTCAGTTTGACCAACTCGTGCTGGAAACAGCGGGAACCCCGCAAACTGTGACGCTGTCGATTGAGATTGCAGGCCCTCGTGCTCAACTAGCGTTAGTCGGCACATTGCATCACGATCTGACGCTTGCTTCAGGTGTCTTTGGGCAAATATTACGTAAAGAATTAACCATTCTTGGCAGTTGGATGAACTATTCCAGCCCATGGCCTGGAGAAGAGTGGGAAACCGCTGCCCGTTTATTGACGGAAAAACGCCTACAGCTTGAGCCGTTAATTGCTCACACTGGCGATGCCGAAAGCTTTGCCAGCGCCGTCAAGTCACTCCACGGCGCGCCGATGCAAGGAAAAATTCTACTCAAACTATCCTGAACCCATGAGCCAGCAACCTGCGCTGGCTCACATTTACTTTCGAAATTTAGCGTTCACCTTTCGCAATCCTTCGATTAAACTAGTGATAATTAAATTATCAGGCAAATCAATATGAACTCATTTGAGAGAAGGAATAAAATTGTCGACCTGATTAACACGCAAGGCAGCGTACTGGTAATGGACCTTTCGAATACCTTTGGTATTTCTGAAGTAACCATTCGCGCCGACCTACGGTTATTAGAAGAGAAGGGTCTGGTCACCCGTTTTCACGGCGGTGCGGCAAAACCAGGAAGCCATCTGGCTGAAGGTGACAATCAGGAAGTGTTATTAGAAGATCGGTATCAACTTGCCAGCGATCCCAAAAAACGGATTGCCCAGGCCGCAACGGCAATGGTTGAGGAAGGAATGACCGTAATTCTGGATAGCGGAAGCACCACCTTATTGATTGCTGAAGCGCTAAACCGAAAAAGTAATATCACCGTTATTACCAATAGCCTGCCTGCCGCGTTCACGTTATCGGAAAACAAAGACATTACGCTGGTCGTCTGCGGCGGCACTGTGCGCCACAAAACGCATTCAATGCATGGCACTATCGCTGAACGTTCCCTACAAGGAATAAGCGCTGACCTGATGTTCGTGGGCGCTGACGGGATTGATGCTACTAACGGTATTACGACCTTCAACGAAGGTTATTCGATTAGTAGCGTGATGGCGGCGGCAGCACATAAGGTCATTGCCGTCCTGGACGCGACAAAATTTAATCGACGTGGTTTTAATCAGGTGCTGCCAATGGAAAAGATTAACTGCGTAATAACCGACGACAGTATCAGCAAACAGGATAAATCAGCGCTGGCCAAAACAGGCGTTGAACTGCTGGTCGTTTAAATTACCCGCCACATCTCCCCTTTTGTCGCGCCAACGCGTTGCAGTTTACCTTTTAGCTGCAACGCTTTCAGATAGCGTTCTACGGTCCGGACTGAGATTTCACACTCATTAGCGATACCTTTGGCGGATCTGCTCGGCTGATTCGACAATATTTGTAGAATGCGTTTGTCTATATCCAGTAAATCAGCCGACATTTCTTCCGACAAGGCTGATGGTTTTCCCAATCCCTCCTGCAAAGCAGAGATAAAGAGGAGATGCCCTACCAGCCATCGCAGCCCAATGCCCCATCAACTCACCAATTTCAATGACCTGGATGAGGATCAATGGAGTGACCACGAAAGGTGGTTGGTAGGTGCTCACTTTTACTCTCCCTGCTGTTCCAGCGCGTGCTTATACAACGCATTTTTTTTCACGCCATGGATTTCAGCAGCCAGCGCGGCGGCCTTTTTCAGCGGCAGTTCTGCCTGCAATAAGGCCAACGTACGCAGCGCATCGGCAGGAAGGTCGTCTTCCTGCGCTTTATGCCCTTCGACAATCAGCACCATTTCACCTTTACGACGGTTTTCATCTTCCTTGACCCACGCCAGCAGTTCACCAACCGGTGCACCGTGAATAGTTTCCCAGGTTTTGGTCAGCTCGCGCGCCAGTACTACGTAGCGGGATTCGCCCCACACGGCAACCATGTCTTCCAGGCTATCCAGCAAGCGGTGGGTAGATTCATAAAAAATAAGCGTACGCGGCTCGGCCTCAATGGCTTTCATCGCATCACGACGCCCTTTCGATTTGGCAGGCAGAAATCCTTCATAGCAAAAACGGTCTGAAGGCAGGCCTGCAGCGCTCAGGGCAGCAATCGCCGCACAAGGACCTGGCAGAGGAACAACGCGGATCCCCGCTTCGCGACAGGTACGCACCAGATGGTAGCCAGGATCGTTAATCAGCGGCGTTCCGGCATCGGAAACCAGCGCAATGTTTTGTCCTTCTTTGAGCTTCGCGACCAGCGTTTCGGCCTTTTGCTGCTCGTTGTGGTCATGTAGCGCGAACAGACGCGCGTTAATCGCGAAGTGTTGTAACAATAATCCTGTACGACGAGTGTCTTCAGCGGCAATCAAATCAACGGCTTGTAAAACTTCGAGCGCTCGTTGGGTAATATCAGCCAAATTTCCTATAGGAGTAGGTACAATAAAGAGTTGGCCTTGAGAATTATCCGCCGATTCGTGTTGTTTCATTGTGTCGTCCGTATTGCCGATTTAATATTGAGCATTGAGTAAAAAAATATCACTGGATACAGTATGGTACCCTCAACATTTTCTCGTTTGAAAGCCGCACGCGCGCTACCACTCATTCTGGCAGCACTGATTTTCGCAGGCTGTGGCACCCAGGCGCCAGACCAGAGTGCAGCCCATATGCAGGGCACTGCGCAGGCTGATTCCGGCTTTTATCTGCAACAAATGCAGCAAAGCTCAGATGATAGCAAGACCAACTGGCAATTACTCGCCATTCGTGCACTGCTGAAAGAAGGCAAGAGCCAGCAGGCAATCGAACTGTTTAACCAGCTACCGCAGAAGCTAAGCGATACCCAGCAGCGTGAGCAGTCACTGCTGGCCGTCGAGATTAAGCTCGCGCAGAAAGATGTCGCTGGCGCACAGGCCCTGCTGGATAAGTTAACTCCCGCCGATTTCGATCAAAACCAACAGGCACGCTACTGGCAGGCGCAAATCGACGTCAACCAGGGTCGCCCATCTCTGACGCTGCTGCGCGCCCTGATCGCCCAGGAACCGCTGCTGGCCGCGAATGCTAAGCAGAAAAATATGGACGCCACCTGGCAGGCGCTGTCGTCCATGACCCAGGAGCAAGCGCAGGCGCTGGTCATCAATGCTGATGAAAATGTGCTGCAAGGCTGGTTGGATCTTCAACGCGTCTGGTTCGATAACCGTAACGATCCGGACATGATGAAAGCCGGTATTGCGGACTGGCAGAAACGTTATCCGCAAAACCCAGGGGCAAAACTGTTACCAACACAGTTGGTTAACGTGCAGAGCTTTAAGCCCGCCTCCACCAGCAAAATCGCCCTGCTGCTGCCGCTGAACGGTCAGGCCGCTGTATTTGGCCGTACTATTCAGCAAGGCTTTGAAGCTGCGAAAAACATGGGCACTCAACCTGTCGCAGCCCCTGTTGCTGTCGCACCTGCCGCAGTTCCAGCAGCTACGACTACTACGGAACAGCCGCAAACGACTGACGGCGTTGCCAGCCCGTCTCAGGCGTCAGTAAGCGATCTGACCAACGAGACGCCGGCCCAGCCAGAAACACCTGCTGTGCAGCCCGCAGCACCCGCTCAGCCAACAACCGCCAGCGCACCGGCGAATCCGTCCGCTGAGCTGAAAATCTACGACACTTCATCACAGCCGCTGAACCAGATCCTGACTCAGGTTCAGCAGGATGGCGCCAGCATCGTGGTTGGCCCACTGTTGAAGAACAATGTTGAAGAGCTGATGAAAAGCAACACGCCATTGAACGTCCTGGCGCTTAACCAGCCGGAGTCGGTGAAAAATCTGCCGAACGTCTGCTACTTCGCCCTGTCGCCAGAAGATGAAGCGCGCGACGCCGCACGCCACATCCGCGATCAGGGAAAACAGACGCCGCTGTTGTTGATTCCACGGAGTTCATTAGGCGATCGCGTTGCCAACGCCTTTGCACAGGAATGGCAAAAGCTGGGTGGCGGCGTGGTATTGCAGCAGAAGTTCGGCTCCACCGCTGAACTTAAAATGGGCGTCAACGGCGGCTCGGGGATTTCCCTGACGGGCAGCCCGGTGGCCTCCTCTGTGCCAGCCCAACCCGGCGTGACGATTGGCGGTCTGACCATCCCGGCAGCACCTACCGATGCGCAAATCACCGGCGGTAGCGGTCGTGTTGATGCCGTGTATATTCTGGCGACGCCGGAAGAAATTGCATTTATTAAGCCGATGATCGCCATGCGCAACGGCAGCCAGAGCGGAGCAACGCTGTACGCCAGTTCTCGTAGTGCGCAGGGCACTGCCGGCCCGGATTTCCGTCTGGAGATGGAAGGTTTGCAGTACAGCGAAATTCCGATGCTGGCAGGCGCTAACGCGCCTCTCATGCAGCAGGCGCTTGGCGCGGTTCGTAACGACTACTCGCTGGCGCGTATGTATGCCATGGGTGTCGATGCCTGGTCGCTTGCCAACCACTTCTCGCAAATGCGTCAGGTGCAGGGTTTCGAAATTAACGGCAATACCGGGGCCTTAACCGCAGCGCAGGATTGTGTGATTAACAGGAAGTTATCATGGCTCAAATACCAGCAAGGACAAGTCGTCCCCGCCAGTTAACGAGTAAACAGACCGGTGACGCGTGGGAATCCACCGCGCGTGACTGGCTGCTGAGCAAGGGACTGCATTTTATCGCCGCCAACGTGCGTGAACGTGGCGGCGAAATCGACTTGATAATGCGTGAAGGCAACACCACCGTATTTGTTGAGGTTCGCTACCGACGCTCAGCACAGTTCGGCAGTGCGGCGGCGAGTGTGACCCGGAGCAAACAACACAAATTATTACAGACCGCCCGCTTGTGGCTTGCGCGCCACAATGGGAGTTTTGATACTGTGGATTGCCGGTTCGATGTGTTAGCCTTCACCGGAAATGATGTTGAGTGGTTTAAGGACGCGTTCAACGACCGCTCATAGTTGAAGATTCAGAGCCTGGTTCTTAAGGATTAGCGTGTTAGATAGAATTAAAGTCTGCTTTACAGAAAGCATTCAAACTCAGATAGCTGCGGCTGAAGCACTTCCGGATGCAATCTCCCGTGCCGCCATGACGCTGGTTCAGTCCCTGCTCAATGGCAACAAAATTCTCTGTTGTGGTAATGGGACGTCCGCTGCCAACGCACAGCATTTTGCTGCCAGCATGATCAATCGTTTTGAAACAGAACGCCCAAGTTTACCTGCGATTGCACTAAATACTGATAATGTGGTCTTAACTGCGATTGCCAACGATCGCCTGCACGACGAAGTTTATGCAAAACAAGTCCGTGCGCTGGGACATGCAGGTGATGTTCTGCTGGCAATCTCTACGCGTGGTAATAGCCGCGATATCGTAAAAGCCGTTGAAGCCGCCGTGACACGCGACATGACAATCGTCGCGCTGACCGGGTATGACGGAGGGGAACTGGCCGGATTACTGGGGCCACAGGATGTTGAAATCCGTATTCCCTCACACCACAGCGCCCGCGTTCAGGAAATGCACATGCTGACGGTCAACTGCCTTTGCGATCTTATCGATAACACGCTTTTCCCTCACCAGGATGATTAAGGAGTACACATGAAGGCATTTTCGCCGCTTGCTGTGATTATCGCTGCACTGCTGCTGCAAGGCTGTGTCGCTGCTGCCGTTGTCGGAACTGCTGCTGTCGGCACCAAAGCCGCGACGGATCCTCGCAGCGTCGGCACCCAGGTAGATGACGGAACCCTGGAATTACGCGTCAATACGGCGTTGTCGAAAGATGCCCAAATCAAGAAAGAAGCGCGAATCAACGTGAGCGCTTATCAGGGTAAAGTGCTGCTGGTAGGTCAGTCGCCAAATAGCGAACTGTCTGCGCGGGCAAAACAGATTGCGATGGGTGTAGAAGGAACGACTGAGGTCTTTAATGAGATCCGTCAGGGCCAGCCAATTGGTCTGGGCGATGCGTCCAACGATACCTGGATAACCACCAAAGTACGTTCCCAGTTACTGACCAGCGATCAGGTGAAATCCTCTAACGTGAAAGTAACGACTGAGAACGGGGAAGTGTTCCTGTTAGGTCTGGTGACCGAGCGTGAAGCGAAGGCGGCGGCGGATATCGCCAGCCGGGTAAGCGGCGTGAAACGCGTCACGACAGCCTTTACGTTTATTAAGTAACACGCCTGTAAATGGCATCTTATCCGGCCTATAGAACGTAATCGTTTGTAGGCCGGATAAGCGTCAGCGCCATCCGGCATTTTTTTATTTAGCCCTTTCGCGTAGCTCAGAAGAGGTCAGGATCGAAACCCCTTCATGCCCAGGCGCCAGCGCTTCTGCCAGCATTGCCCGAGCAACATCGCGCGCTTCAATCGACTTCCAGTTACCCGGCAGCAGCCTGAACAACGGCGCTAAAAACATCTCATTCGTCCGCTGCTTGTCCCTATCACCCAGGAGCATTGAAGGCCGGACAATCGTCAGCCGTGGCCAATTCTGCGCGATCAGCGCCTGCTCCATTTCACCTTTCACCCGATTATAAAAAAACGGTGAATTCGCATTGGCACCCATCGAACTCACTACCAGCATATGCTGGGCGCCTAACCTACGTCCCGTCAGGGCCGTATCTACCACCAGCGTATAGTCAGCATGGATAAACGCCTCTTTGCTGCCCGCTTCACGCCGGGTAGTCCCCAAACAACAAAAGACAATATCGACCGGATCGGTGACCTGCGCCAGAGCATCGGTTAGCTGCGGATCATGGGGGTTATAGATACCAACCGTATCAGCCAGCGGTCGACGCGTTGGTGCCGTGATGGCATTGACCCGGGGTTCATTGAGCAGCATACGCAGCAAATGTCCGCCCACCAGCCCCGTGGCTCCCGTTATTAACACCTGACTCATCGCTTATCTTCCCCAGGGTCTTCAATCACTCTTCTAACTATAGATCACGCAGCCAGTGCATCTTTTTACCGAAGCCCAGCGTGTTGTCCGTAAATTTGACTTCATCCAGTCGAATCTCCCATACGGGCGCCGGCAGCATTCTGGCAACGGGGAAACGGCGGTTGTAGGCTTTACGCGCGTCTTCGCTCTCCTGCCCCTCAAGACGCCGGATTTCCCCTTTAAACTGTACGCCACGAATCAGAGCGACGGTTTTAGGCTGACCGTTTACTGTACCGGCAATCAGCGCGCGGGGTCCGGACATCTGCGCATGACGCGTTTTCTCTTCAGTCAGCACATAGAACACCATCTTCTGCGCATCAAACAGGTAAAACGCATTGGCGCACCACAATTCACCTTCATGGTGTACGCACCAGGTCACGACGTGCTGTTTTGCCAGCCAGCGAGACACCGCAGTCAGTGTTTCCATTTCTGTTCTCTTTTATACTGTAGGCCTGAAAATTATCACGTCGATGGTGACAATGACACCCTGGTATCTGTACCTGATCCGTACCGCGGACAACGCCTTATACACCGGAATAACCACCGATGTGCAGCGCCGCTATAAGCAGCATCAAAGTGGGAAAGGCGCGAAGGCGCTACGCGGAAAGGGGGAACTCACGTTGGCATTTGCGGCGCAGGTTGGCGACCGTTCACTGGCCCTGCGCATAGAGTATCGCGTCAAACAGCTCACCAAGCGGCAGAAAGAGCGCCTTGTCGAAGGCGAAGGGCTTGAGGCGCTACTGAGCAGCCTGCAAACCCCGGAGCTTAAAAACGATTGAAGTGGTCGTGGTATTCCACAAGGCCCGTCACGCCTTCCAGCGCATCGTCCGCCAGGCGATGAACCTGGAACGCGCTTTCGGTGCCCGGCCAGCGGCAACGCAGGTCATGATGGGCCGCCAGCTCAAAGCCAAAGCGGCTGTACAGGGCCGGATCCCCCAGCGTAACCACAGCTGCGTAGCCAAACTCGTTCAGTGAATCGAGTCCTTCATAGACCAGCTGACGCGCCAGGCCCTGCCCCCGGTAGTTTTCATCCACCGCGAGCGGCGCCATGCCGACCCATTGCAGATCTTCACCCTGAACATCGACTGGGCTGAACGCGACGTAACCCACTACCTGACCTTCGTCATCGGTAGCAACCAGACCCAGCGTTAAGAAACCATCTTCACGTAGGTCGTGCACTAATTTCGCTTCCGCATCGCTCTCAAATGAACGGCGCAGCAGCGCATCAATACCTGGGGCATCAATGGGAATTTCAACTCGAATCAGCATGGCTCACCTACCGAGGTCTGTTTGGTTTCTGGCGACGTTTTCATCCCCGCCTCAACAAAATCTGCCAACTGCATCAGCATGACGCGCAACGCTTTAGGCATCTGCTCCAGTTCGATGGCATCCATCAGATTTTTTACGTATAGCCCTAATTCTGTATCACCTTCAATCACCAGGCGACGCTGGAAGAAAAGCGTATCCGGATCCTGCTTGCGGGCCACGATCATCAGCAGATCGCTGGCATCGGCGCTAAAACTCACATCCGCATCTGCATTCTGGCTGACGATAAGTTTATCGTTCTCAACAGAGGTATACCATTTGAGGTCAATGTCACGCACATGAATGCTCAGCCAGCGACCTTCGAGAAACTCCAGCTCCCCATCGGCCAGCGCCTGACTAAACTGCCAGCTCAGGACCTGCTCCAGAACCTGGCGCTTCAGCGCAAAGGGCGTCAGTTTAACTGGTACACTCATCAGAGAAGGACCAAATTGTACTAAGCGTGAACGCAGTTTATCCAACACGAGCTTTACTCCCTGTTTCAATAGTCCTGCTATTTTGCCATATCAAATAAACGACATAGCGGCATAAATCAACAATTCGATGCGAAATTGTTACCTCTTTATTGGTGTCACCAATACGACTTTAACTGCCTCAAATCAAAAATTGTCTCAGCAAGGTTAACTAAAATCCCCATTCGTTAACATTTCTGCGCCCATCACGGCGCAACGTTCAGGATAAATTATGGAGCTGCTCTGCCCTGCCGGAAACCTACCGGCGCTTAAGGCGGCCATCGAGAACGGCGCTGATGCTGTCTACATCGGGCTGAAAGATGATACCAACGCCCGTCATTTCGCCGGCCTTAATTTTACCGAGAAAAAATTGCAGGAAGCGGTGAGTTTTGTCCATCAGCACCGCCGTAAGCTGCACATTGCGATTAACACCTTTGCGCACCCGGATGGTTACGCGCGCTGGCAACGTGCCGTTGATATGGCAGCGCAACTGGGTGCAGACGCGCTGATCCTTGCCGACCTCGCCATGCTTGAGTATGCCGCAGAGCGCTACCCGCATATTGAGCGCCATGTCTCTGTTCAGGCATCTGCAACCAATGAAGAGGCAATTAATTTCTATCATCGCAACTTTGACGTCGCCCGCGTGGTGCTGCCGCGCGTGCTGTCTATTCATCAGGTGAAGCAGCTCGCTCGCGTCACGCCAGTTCCCCTGGAAGTGTTCGCCTTCGGTAGCCTGTGCATTATGGCGGAAGGCCGTTGCTATCTTTCGTCCTATCTGACGGGTGAGTCTCCTAATACGGTTGGTGCCTGCTCGCCTGCCCGTTTTGTCCGCTGGCAACAGACCCAACAAGGGCTGGAATCCCGTCTTAATGAAGTGCTGATCGACCGCTATCAGGACGGGGAAAACGCCGGTTATCCGACGCTATGCAAAGGCCGCTATCTGGTTGACGGCGAGCGTTACCATGCGCTTGAAGAACCCACCAGCCTGAACACGCTGGAGCTGCTGCCGGAACTACTGGCAGCCAATATTGCCTCGGTGAAAATCGAAGGTCGTCAGCGCAGCCCGGCCTATGTCAGTCAGGTGGCGAAAGTGTGGCGTCAGGCGATCGACCGCTGTATGGCCGACCCGCAAAACTACGTCCCGCAGGCCGCGTGGATGGAAACGCTCGGTTCTATGTCCGAAGGCACGCAGACCACGCTTGGCGCGTATCACCGTAAATGGCAGTGAGAGAAGCAATGAAATATTCCTTAGGGCCGGTGCTGTGGTACTGGCCGAAAGAAACGCTGGAAGATTTTTATCAGCAGGCTGCCGTAAGCCAGGCCGACGTTATCTATATTGGTGAAGCGGTATGCAGTAAACGCCGCGCCACCAAAGTGGGCGACTGGCTCGATATGGCGAAATCGCTCGCTGGCAGCGGTAAACAAGTTGTGCTGTCAACACTGGCGCTGGTGCAGGCCTCTTCTGAACTGGGAGAGCTGAAGCGCTATGTCGAAAACGGTGACTTCCTGCTGGAAGCCAGCGACCTCGGGGTGGTAAACATGTGCGCCGAGCGTAAGCTGCCGTTTGTCGCCGGGCATGCGCTCAACTGCTACAACGCAGTTACCCTGCGTATGCTGCTCAAACAAGGCATGGTGCGCTGGTGTATGCCGGTAGAGCTTTCCCGCGACTGGCTGGCAAACCTGCTCAACCAGTGTGATGAGCTGGGTATTCGCAATCAGTTTGAAGTTGAGGTGCTGAGCTACGGGCATCTGCCGCTGGCGTACTCTGCCCGCTGCTTTACCGCACGCTCTGAAGACCGTCCAAAAGACGAGTGTGAAACCTGCTGCATAAAATACCCGAACGGGCGCAATGTGCTGTCGCAGGAGAATCAGCAGGTCTTTGTCCTCAACGGGATCCAGACCATGAGCGGCTATGTTTACAACCTCGGCAACGAACTGACATCGATGCAGGGGCTGGTTGATATTGTGCGTCTGTCCCCTTCAGGCACTGAAACATTCGCCATGCTCGACGCCTTCCGCGCCAATGAAAATGGCAGTGCCCCATTACCGCTTGCTGCCCACAGTGACTGTAACGGCTACTGGAAGCGACTGGCTGGACTGGAGCTGCAGGACTAGCCGGATACGGCATAAATGCCTTATCGGGCCTACAAATAGCGATCCCGTAGGCCCGATAAGCGCAGCGCCATCGGGCATGTTATATTCGGTACCCGCCGTATAAAGCTCACTTTGTTAACAACATTCGCTAATCTTTAATGCAGTATTAAAAGATTAACCGGTAACAAAGTGAGCCGTTATGACTGACAAAACTATTCCGTTCTCGGTGCTGGATCTGGCGCCGATCCCTGAAGGATCCTCGGCAAAAGAGGCCTTCACACACTCGCTTGATCTCGCTCAACTGGCCGAAAAACGCGGTTACCACCGCTATTGGCTGGCGGAACATCACAACATGACCGGCATCGCCAGCGCCGCTACCTCAGTGCTGATTGGTTATCTGGCTGCTAATACCACCACGCTGCATCTCGGATCTGGCGGCGTGATGCTGCCTAACCATTCGCCGCTGGTGATCGCCGAGCAGTTCGGTACCCTGAACACGCTATATCCGGGACGAATCGATCTCGGGCTTGGTCGCGCACCGGGTAGCGATCAACCAACCATGCGCGCACTGCGCCGCCATATGAGCGGTGATATCGATAACTTCCCACGCGACGTCGCTGAACTGGTGGACTGGTTCGACGCCCGCGATCCTAATCCCCATGTACGCCCGGTTCCCGGCTACGGCGAGCAGATCCCGGTCTGGTTATTAGGCTCCAGCCTGTACAGTGCACAACTGGCGGCCCAGCTTGGTCTGCCGTTTGCCTTCGCCTCGCACTTTGCCCCGGATATGCTGCATCAGGCGCTGCATCTGTATCGCACCCAATTCAAACCCTCAGCGCGGCTGGTAAAACCGTATGCGATGGTGTGCATCAACATTATTGCCGCCGACAGCAATCGCGACGCCGAGTTTCTTTTCACCTCCATGCAGCAGGCATTTGTGAAGCTGCGTCGTGGCGAAACCGGCCAGCTACCGCCGCCGGTAGAGAATATGCAGCAGCTGTGGTCCGCTTCTGAGCAGTACGGCGTACAACAGGCGCTGAGCATGTCGCTGGTTGGTGATAAGGCAAAAGTGCGTCACGGTCTTGATGCCATTTTGCGTGAAACCCAGGCCGATGAGATTATGGTTAACGGCCAGATTTTTGATCATCAGGCACGTCTTCATTCGTTTGATTTGGCGATGGATGTGAAGCAGGAATTATTGGGATAGTACTATTTGTGCCGGATGGCGGCTACGCCTTATCCGGCCTACACGGTGATGTAGGCCCGGTAAGCGTAGCACCACCGGGCAACGGTTTTACTGATAAACCGGTAACAAATTAACGCTCGACAGAATATGGATAACCGCGTTGCCGATACCGAATACCAGGATCAGCGCAATCATTGGCTTACCGCCCCAGACACGGAATTTCGGGCTACCGAAACGCTCGCGAGATTTACGGGCCAGTAGCGCCGGAACAATGGCGGCCCAGATGGTTGCCGCGAGTCCTGCATAGCCAATGGCGTACAGGAAACCGTTCGGCCACAGCAGGCCACCGATAATTGGCGGGACAAACGTCAGCAATGCCGTTTTGAAACGTCCCATTGCCGAGTCATCAAAGCCAAACAGATCCGCCAGATAGTCAAACAGACCGAGCGTAACACCGAGGAATGAACTCGCCACCGCAAAGTTGGAGAACACCACCAGCAGCAGATCCAGACTGCGGCTATTTAACACACCGCTCAGCGCCTGTACCAGCACATCAATGTTACCGCCTTGCTGTGCAATACCAATAAATTCCGGACGCGGGATATTACCCATCGTCCCCAGTAACCACACGGTATACAGCACCAGCGCCAGCAGCGTGCCGTAAACCAGACACTTAACGATGGTCTTCGGATCTTTGCCGTAGTACTTCATCAGGCTCGGGACATTGCCGTGATAGCCGAATGAGGCCAGACAGAACGGCAGCGTCATCAGCAGGTACGGCGTATACGAAGCGTTGCTTTCCGCCACGTTAAACAACGTTGTGGGCTGAACGTGCCCTAATAAACTGCCGAAAGTCAGGAAAAAGGTAATTACCTTCGCACCCAGCACAATCGCCGTCATGCGGCTCACCGCTTTGGTGCTTAACCACACCACAAACGCCACCAGCAGCGCAAAACCAAGACCTGCCGCACGTGCAGGAACGTTCAACGACATCTCCGAGAAGGTGTGGTGCAGGATTGATCCGCTCGCCGAGATATACGCGTAGGTCAGAATATAGAGAACGAAAGCAATCGAGATGCCGTTCACCACGTTCCAGCCTTTGCCCAGCAGATCTTTCGTGATGGTGTCAAAACTGGAGCCAATGCGGTAATTGAGGTTAGCTTCAAGGATCATCAGCCCGGAGTGCAGCATGCAGAACCAGGTAAAGATCAGCGCCGCCATTGACCAGAAGAACCACGCCCCGGACATGACCACTGGCAGAGAAAACATCCCCGCGCCAATAATGGTGCCGCCGATGATCACCACGCCGCCGAGCAGCGAAGGTGACGTTTGGGTGGTGGTTAGTGTTGCCATTTAGCCATCTCTCCAGTCATTTATCTTGTGACTACATCTCAATGTGCTGCACTGTACCAGTACACGAGTACAATTAAAATAAAAAAAGCCCCGATTGTTGAGATCGGGGCCGTATATTTTACTTTACAGCTATAAAGCTAAAAGGCTTATGCATCACCGCCGAAACGACGACGACCAGCAGAGTCATCACGGCGCGGAGCAGAAGAATCGTCACGACGCGGACCACGGTTGCCTTCACGACGTTCGCCGCTGAAACGACGACCATCGCCACGACCGCCTTCACGACGTTCACCGCTAAAGTTACGACCTTCACCGCGACCGCCTTCACGACGCTCACCGCTGAAACGACCACCGCCACGACGCTCACCACCGGTGTGCGGAACTGCATCGCCAACCAGCTGCATGTTCATCGGCTTGTTCAGGATGCGAGTACGGGTAAAGTGCTGCAGCACGTCGCCCGGCATACCTTTCGGCAGTTCGATGGTGGAGTGGGAAGCAAACAGCTTGATGTTACCGATGTAACGGCTGCTGATATCACCTTCGTTAGCAATCGCACCAACGATATGACGAACTTCAACACCGTCATCACGGCCCACTTCAATGCGGTACAGCTGCATGTCACCAACGTCACGACGTTCACGACGCGGACGGTCTTCACCACCACGGTCATTACGGTCACGAGGGCCACGATCGTTGCGGTCACGCGGACCACGGTCATCACGGTCGCGGAATTCGCGTTTCGGACGCATCGGCGCATCTGGCGGCAGGATCAGAGGACGTTCGCCCTGAGCCATTTTCAGCAGTGCAGCTGCCAGCGTTTCGATATCCAGCTCTTCTTCCGGCTGCATTTTCGCCAGCAGAGCACGGTACTGATCCAGATCGCTACTTTCCAGCTGCTGCTGTACTTTAGCGGCGAATTTTTCCAGACGGCGTTTGCCCAGCAGATCTGCGTTCGGCAGTTCTACTTCCGGAATAGTCAGCTTCATGGTGCGTTCGATGTTACGCAGCAGACGACGCTCGCGGTTCTCAACGAACAGCAGCGCACGACCCGCACGACCCGCACGACCGGTACGGCCGATACGGTGAACGTAAGACTCGGAATCCATCGGGATGTCGTAGTTGACAACCAGGCTGATACGCTCAACGTCCAGGCCACGGGCCGCAACGTCGGTGGCAATCAGAATATCCAGACGACCATCTTTCAGACGCTCCAGAGTCTGCTCACGCAGGGACTGGTTCATGTCGCCGTTCAGTGCAGCGCTGCTATAACCGCTACGCTCCAGCGCTTCTGCTACTTCCAGGGTCGCATTTTTGGTACGAACGAAGATAATCGCCGCATCAAAGTCTTCTGCTTCCAGGAAACGCACCAGCGCTTCATTTTTACGCATGCCCCACACAGTCCAGTAGCTCTGGCTGATGTCAGGACGGGTAGTAACGCTGGACTGAATTCGTACTTCCTGCGGCTCTTTCATAAAGCGGCGGGTAATACGACGAATCGCTTCCGGCATGGTTGCAGAGAACAGAGCGGTCTGATGACCTTCCGGGATCTGCGCCATGATGGTTTCAACGTCTTCGATGAAGCCCATACGCAGCATTTCGTCAGCTTCGTCCAGTACCAGACCGCTCAGTTTGGAGAGGTCCAGAGTACCGCGCTTCAGGTGATCCAGCAGACGGCCCGGCGTACCGACGACGATCTGTGGCCCCTGACGCAGGGCACGTAATTGCACGTCATAACGCTGGCCACCGTACAGGGCAACCACGTTCACGCCGCGCATGTGTTTAGAGAAATCCGTCATGGCTTCTGCTACCTGAACCGCCAGTTCGCGGGTCGGTGCCAGCACCAGAATCTGAGGTGCCTTCAGCTCAGGATCAAGATTGTTGAGCAGCGGTAAAGAGAACGCTGCAGTTTTGCCGCTACCTGTCTGGGCCATACCCAGAACATCGCGGCCGCCCAGCAGATGCGGAATGCACTCTGCCTGGATTGGAGATGGTTTTTCGTAACCCAGATCGTTAAGGGCTTCAAGGATAGGAGCCTTCAGGCCCAGATCTGCAAAAGTGGTTTCGAATTCAGCCATGTAGTACGTGTGCCTCAAAATTAATGGCGGCCAGTCTACATAACTCATCATGAAATTGATCTGCAATTTTCATTGAAAAGTGTGAACCGGCTCAAAGTAGGTGTATTAACGAACAACAACGCCCTCACCCGTGAAGGTGATGGCAATCAAAAAAGATTACGGGCTGATGTGTACGTCAGCTATTGCTGGTCCGATTCTGCCAGGTCATCTTGGTCCTGGCCCAGGAGCGATAATTCCAACAATGCGTATCGGTGCTCAACAAAGTTATGAACGTTGTTAGCCACCGCCAGTTTGAACAATGCCGTAGCGTTGTCCAAATCCCCCAGACTTAGGTAGTACTTACCTAAATAGAAGTTGGTTTCACTGAGATGCTCAGCGAGCGAGGTGTTATCCGTTGCGTCCGCCTTCAGGCGTTCCATCAGCGTTGCTTCGCTAATGTTGCCCAGGTAGAACTCGACAATGTTCCATCCCCATTGCTCTTTATCCGATTTTTCAAAGCGTTGCTTCAACGCTTCTTTAGCCTGCTTCTCATCGAGCTTCTGCTCGGCAAGATAAAGCCACAGACTACGGAAAGGATCATTGGGATCGTCTTGATAAAACGCTAGCAGATCATCTTGCGCTAACTTGTCGCGACCGCCGTAATACAATGCGATACCGCGATTTAAGTGCGCGTAGTTGTAAGTTGGATCAAGCTCAAGTACAGAATCAAACGCTTCATAGGCAGCATCAAAATTGCCTGCCTGCGTTAAATATATACCTAAGTAATTGAATACTTCAGGCATATCTGGTCGGATTGCCAGCGCTTGTGAAAAATCATTTCGCGCCAGTGCCCTCAGACCGAGACTATCATACAACACTCCGCGCTCATATAAAAGCTGTGCGCGTTCGTCATCGGTTAAAGCCCGACTGGCAAGAATTTGTTCCATACGTGCCAGAATCACTTCCTGCTGCAAAGTCGGTTGCAATGGTACTGCGAGGACTTCACTCTTTCGCCAGGCGGAATTACTGCATCCAGCCAGCGTGAGTGCTGTCGCAACGAAACACCAGCGCAAAAAAGGCTTCATTTCCCACTCCCGAAGACAACGATTGAATGAACGTCCAGGTTCCCCGGTTGCTAACAAGGCATCCTGCCGGGTTAAAGGCCCTCCGCTTTCACGGAGGGCAATGGCAACCTTACTCGCCCTGGCTTGCCGGAGCTTCCGGTTCGCCTGCAGGCTGAGACTGCTCAGTTGCTTCTTTAATGCTCAGACGTACACGGCCCTGGCGATCAACTTCCAGAACTTTGACCGGTACTTCCTGGCCCATCTGCAGGTAGTCGGTCACTTTCTCTACGCGCTTGTCAGCGATCTGAGAGATGTGTACCAGACCTTCTTTACCGCCACCGATGGCAACGAACGCGCCAAAGTCAACGATACGGGTCACTTTACCATTGTAGATACGGCCAACTTCGATCTCTGCGGTGATCTCTTCGATACGACGGATAGCATATTTCGCTTTCTCACCGTCGGTCGCAGCAATCTTCACGGTACCATCATCTTCGATTTCAATGGTAGTGCCGGTTTCTTCGGTTAGAGCACGGATAACAGAACCGCCTTTACCGATAACATCTTTGATCTTGTCCGGGCTGATCTTGATGGTGTGGATACGCGGAGCGAACTGAGAAATGTCGCCGCGCGGAGCGTTGATCGCTTGTTCCATCACACCCAGGATGTGCAGACGCGCACCTTTAGCCTGGTTCAGAGCAACCTGCATGATTTCTTTGGTGATACCTTCAATTTTGATATCCATCTGCAGTGCAGAGATACCGTCGCGGGAACCCGCCACTTTGAAGTCCATATCGCCCAGGTGGTCTTCGTCGCCCAGGATGTCAGACAGAACAACAAAGTTGTCGCCTTCTTTCACCAGACCCATCGCGATACCCGCAACGGCGGCTTTGATCGGCACACCTGCGTCCATCAGCGCCAGGGAAGCACCACATACGGAAGCCATGGAAGAAGAACCGTTAGATTCGGTGATTTCAGAAACCACACGCACGGTGTACGGGAATTTATCCAGTTCCGGCATTACTGCCAGTACGCCACGCTTCGCCAGACGGCCGTGACCAATCTCACGACGCTTCGGAGAACCGACCATACCGGTTTCACCTACGCAGTACGGAGGGAAGTTGTAGTGGAACAGGAAGTTGTCAGTACGCTCGCCCATCAGTTCGTCGAGGTTCTGCGCATCACGCGTGGTGCCCAGGGTCGCAGTAACCAGCGCCTGAGTTTCGCCACGGGTGAACAGTGCGGAACCGTGGGTACGCGGCAGAACGCCAGTACGCACGTCCAGGCCACGGATCATGTCTTTTTCACGGCCATCGATGCGCGGCTCGCCTGCCAGTACGCGGCTACGAACAACGTTTTTCTCGATAGCGTGCAGGATTTCACCCAGTTCGTTAGCGTCCAGGGTTTCGTCTTCAGCCACCAGAGTCGCGATGGTTTCAGATTTGATCACGTCAACCTGAGCATAACGCTCTTGTTTGTCAGTGATACGGTAAGCATCGCTCAGACGAGCTTCTGCCAGTGCGGCAACGCGCGCGTTCAGCGCTTCGTTGACAGCTTCTGGCTGCCAGTCCCAACGCGGTTTGCCAGCTTCTTTCGCCAGCTCGTTGATCGCCTGAATCACAACCTGCTGCTGTTCGTGACCGAACACAACAGCGCCCAGCATCTGATCTTCGCTCAGCAGTTCAGCTTCGGATTCAACCATCAGTACGGCTGCTTCAGTACCTGCAACAACCAGGTCCAGCTTGCTTTCTTTCAGTTCGTCCTGAGTCGGGTTCAGTACGTACTGGTCATTGATGTAACCAACACGTGCAGCACCGATCGGGCCGTTGAATGGGATACCAGACAGAGTCAGCGCAGCAGATGCACCAATCATTGCCACGATGTCCGGGTTAACCTGCGGGTTAACGGAAACAACGGTCGCGATAACCTGAACTTCGTTAACGAAGCCTTCCGGGAACAGCGGGCGAACCGGGCGGTCAATCAGACGCGCGATCAGGGTTTCGCCTTCGCTCGGACGGCCTTCACGACGGAAGAAGCTACCCGGGATACGGCCAGCAGCGTAGGTACGCTCCTGATAGTTAACGGTCAGCGGGAAAAAGTCCTGGCCTGGTTTCGCTTTTTTCTGGCCAACAACGGTAACGAATACCGCGGTGTCATCCATGCTAACCATAACAGCGGCAGTCGCCTGACGCGCCATCATGCCGGTTTCCAGCGTAACGGTATGCTGACCGTACTGGAATTTACGAACGATCGGATTAAGCAAAATAATATCCTTTCTCTATTTTTTGACGGCACATTTTTGCGCCATCGTTAATACCCGATCTTCTGCGCATCCTCGCGACTAATGACAACCCTAACCCATAAGCATGAGTAAAGCCTCTCATTAGCCGCGCGAACCTCTGCAACGGAAGATCATTCATAGCAACAATACATTAGTTTCCAGCGAATTGCTGCCATCTGCTGGAAAAAAGGGGCCATGAAGGCCCCCTCTTTCTGAAACTCGAAAGAATTAGCGACGCAGGCCCAGACGCTCGATCAGCGCGGTGTAACGTGCAACATCTTTACGTTTCAGGTAGTCGAGCAGTTTACGACGCTGAGAAACCATGCGCAGCAGACCACGACGGCTGTGGTGATCTTTTTTGTGCTCTGCAAAGTGGCCCTGCAGGTGGTTAATCTGTGCAGTCAACAGAGCAACCTGAACATCGGTAGAACCGGTGTCGTTTGCATCACGACCAAACTCAGAAACGATTTTAGCGGTAGCTTCAGTACTTAGAGACATTTTAAAACTCCAAAGTGATAAGAATGAAAGGATGCCGATCTCTAATTCAGCTATCCCAGTGTATACACTTTATCCTTCAAACTGACTCTGCGTTGGCTGCGTCCGCTCACCTCAGTCACTTACCTAAGTAAGCTCCTGAGGATTCTCAGACTTGCCGCCTTGATGCAGCTCGAATGATTTTGTGTATACGCCACGCAGATTGTTAAACAATTTACGCGACGTTAAGCGGCAGTATTCTACTCGCAGCGCCCTTTTATCGCAAGACAGAGAGCGTTATGCAGGATACTCAACTACCAGGCGGCGGGGGGCGACACGACCTTCATCGTCCATCTCCCCCATGCCAATAAACTTGCCGTCATCGCCTTCCGTCACGCGTACCAGCCCTTCCAGCGGGGCGCCTGTCGTCCGTACCGGATTACCATTTTTAAAGTAAACCGACGATGTTAAAGGCAAATTAACAACAGGATAGTCCGATGCCGGACTGTCCATTGGCATCAACAAAGGATCAAGCAGCTGAGCCGCCGGAATGTTCTGCTGTTCTGCCTGTTCGACCAGCTCACGCAGGTGTTCCAGCGTAACCATACGATCCACCGGATACTTGCTGACCGTCAGACGACGCAGATACGTTACGTGCGCGCCGCAGCCCAGCTTCTCACCGAGATCGTCAACGATGGTACGAATATAGGTGCCTTTGGAGCAGTGAACTTCCAGCTCCAGTTCGTTACCTTCGTGACGGATAAACAGCAGCTCATAGACGGTAATCGGGCGCGCTTCACGCGGCACTTCAATGCCCTGACGCGCATATTCGTACAGCTTCTTACCCTGATACTTCAGCGCCGAATACATCGACGGAATCTGCTCGATATCGCCGCGGAAAGTCTCCAGCGCGCTCGCCAGTTGTTCTGCGGTGAAGGTTACCGGACGCTCCTGCACGATCTGCCCATCGGCATCGGAAGTGTCAGTACGCTGGCCCAGACGGGCAACCACGCGATAGCGTTTGTCAGAATCCAGCAAATACTGTGAAAACTTTGTAGCTTCACCGAGGCAGATAGGCAGCATACCTGTCGCCAGCGGATCCAACGCGCCGGTATGTCCCGCGCGGTTGGCATTGTAGATGCGCTTTACTTTTTGCAGCACGTCATTGCTGGACATGCCCTGCGGCTTATCCAGCAGCAGGACACCGTGAATATCGCGACCACGACGACGAGGACGACTCATCAGTCCTCCTTGCTGTCGTCCGCTGGGTTCACACGACGCTCATCGTCATGTTTCACCACGCTGGTCACCAGGTTGGACATGCGCATCCCTTCAACCAACGAGTTGTCGTAGAAGAAGGTCAGCTCAGGCACGATACGCAGACGCATTGCTTTACCCAGCAGAGAACGGATAAAACCAGAGGCTTCCTGCAGTGCCTTAATGCCGTTTTTCACAGCAGCTTCGTCCTGATCGTTGAGGAAAGTCACGAATACTTTGGCATATGCCAGATCACGGGACATCTCAACACCCGATACGGTGGTCATCATGCCAACACGCGGGTCTTTGATTTCGCGTTGCAGGATGAGTGCGATTTCTTTCTGCATCTCCTGCGCGACACGCTGTGGGCGACCAAATTCTTTCGCCATAATAAATTCTCCAGACAAAAAAGGGGCATTCAGCCCCTTTTGAAAATAATTCGGTGATTAGGCTGTAGGCCTGATAAGCGTAGAGCCATCAGGCATTACATTGCCGGATGTCGGCGTAAACGCCTTATCCGGCCTACACCCAAACAACCTTAAGCAATTGTACGTTTGATCTCGATGATCTCGAACACTTCGATCATATCGCCAACGCGAACGTCGTTGTAGTTCTTAACGCCGATACCACATTCCATACCGTTACGGACTTCGTTAACGTCATCTTTGAAGCGGCGCAGGGATTCCAGCTCGCCTTCATAGATAACCACGTTGTCGCGCAGTACGCGGATTGGGTTGTGACGTTTAATCGTGCCTTCGGTAACCATACAGCCTGCGATAGCGCCGAATTTCGGTGATTTGAACACATCACGAACTTCAGCCAGACCAATGATCTGCTGTTTCAGCTCCGGAGACAGCATGCCGCTCATCGCAGCTTTCACTTCGTCGATCAGATGATAGATGACGGAGTAGTAACGCAGATCCAGGCTTTCTGATTCGATAACTTTACGTGCAGAGGCATCAGCACGTACGTTGAAGCCAACCAGAATCGCGTTGGATGCCGCAGCCAGGGTCGCGTCGGTTTCGGTGATACCACCTACGCCAGAACCGATGATCTTCACTTTTACTTCGTCGGTAGACAGTTTCAGTAAAGAGTCGGAAATCGCTTCTACAGAACCCTGTACGTCAGCCTTCAGCACGATGTTCACTTCGTGAACTTCGCCTTCGGTCATGTTGGCGAACATGTTCTCAAGTTTAGATTTCTGCTGACGAGCCAGTTTAACTTCACGGAATTTGCCCTGACGGTACAGTGCAACTTCACGCGCTTTCTTCTCGTCACGAACAACAGTAACTTCGTCACCCGCAGCCGGAACACCGGACAGACCGAGGATTTCCACCGGAATGGACGGACCTGCTTCCAGTACTTCCTGACCCAGTTCGTTACGCATCGCACGAACGCGGCCGTATTCGAAACCACACAGAACGATATCACCCTTGTTCAGGGTACCTTCGCGAACCAGGACGGTAGCAACCGGGCCACGACCTTTATCCAGGAAGGATTCGATAACCGCACCGCTCGCCATACCTTTACGCACAGCTTTCAGTTCCAGTACTTCGGCCTGCAGCAGGATAGCATCCAGCAGTTCGTCGATACCGGTACCCGCTTTCGCAGAAACGTGAACGAACTGGCTCTCGCCGCCCCACTCTTCCGGCATGATGCCGTACTGGGACAGTTCGTTTTTAACGCGATCTGGATCCGCTTCCGGTTTATCGATTTTGTTGACTGCAACAACTACCGGCACACCTGCCGCTTTCGCGTGCTGGATAGCTTCGATAGTCTGCGGCATCACGCCGTCGTCTGCTGCAACAACCAGAACAACGATATCCGTTGCCTGAGCACCACGAGCACGCATGGAGGTAAACGCGGCGTGACCCGGGGTGTCCAGGAAGGTGATCATACCGTTGTCAGTTTCAACGTGGTACGCACCGATGTGCTGAGTAATGCCGCCCGCTTCGCCAGAGGCCACTTTCGTTGAACGAATGTAGTCCAGCAGAGACGTTTTACCGTGGTCAACGTGACCCATGATGGTCACTACCGGTGCGCGCGGTTCAGCCGCAGCGCCGGTGTCACGGTCGCTCATTACTGCTTCTTCCAGCTCGTTTTCACGACGCAGGATAACTTTGTGGCCCATCTCTTCGGCAACCAGCTGTGCGGTTTCCTGGTCGATGACCTGGTTGATGGTCGCCATTGCGCCCAGTTTCATCATCGCTTTGATGACCTGAGAGCCTTTGACCGCCATCTTGTTCGCCAGATCGCCAACGGTGATGGTTTCGCCGATCACAACGTCACGGTTAACGGCCTGAGCTGGCTTCTGGAAGCCCTGCTGCAGAGCGGAACCTTTACGCTGCTTACCGCCTTTACCGCCGCGAACCGCTGCACGTGCTTCTTCACGGTCAGCTTTAGATTCAGCGTGTTTGTTACCTTTTTTCGCCGGACGCGCTGCTTTAGTGCTGCGAGTACGACCACGACCGCCTTCAACTTCACGATCGTTCTCGTCTTCAGCCTGGCGAGCATGCTGAGAGGTGGTGACGTGATAATCACTGGTGTCTTCGACAGGTTCAGCGTTATTCACACCATTTTTCTCGTTTTCTTCCGCCATACGGCGAGCTTCTTCCGCTACGCGGCGCGCTTCTTCTTCAAGCTTGCGACGTGCTTCTTCTTCCGCTTTACGCTTCAGTTCTGCGGCTTCATTTTCACGGCGGGCTTTTTCGGCCTGGGCGGTTTTAGTCATATCGTCGGTCTGTTGATTGCTCACTTTGTCTTTTTCCGCAGCTTCACGTTTCGCTTTATCAGCGGCTTCACGCTTAGCTTGTTCTGCGGCCTCACGTTCGGCTTTTTGTTGCGCCTCGCGTTTGGCAGCTTCTTCTGCCTCACGACGGGCTTGCTCTTCCGCTTCACGCTGCGCCTGCTCTTCCGCGGCAAGGCGTTCAGCCTCTTGCGGATCGCGTTTCACAAAGGTGCGTGTCTTGCGGACTTCGATTTGTACCGATTTGCTTTTTCCACCGGTACCTGGAATATTGAGAGTACTGCGCGTTTTACGCTGCAATGTCAACTTATCCGGCGCTGAGCCGTTTTCACGGTTCAAATGCGCCAGTAAGGTTTGTTTCTCTTGTGCGGACACAGAGTCGTCAGCAGACTTCGGAATACCGGCATCAGCAAATTGCTGTACCAGGCGATCTACGGAAGTCTGTATCTCTGCAGCCAGCGTTTTTACGGTTACATCTGTCATACTGTTCCTTCCTGCTACAGTTTATTACGCTTCGTCGCCGAACCAGCAAATATTACGGGCAGCCATAATCAGCTCACCGGCTTTTTCGTCGGTCAACCCTTCGATATCAGCCAGATCATCAATGCCCTGTTCAGCGAGATCTTCCAGCGTACAAACACCACGGGCCGCCAGTTTGAAGGCCATCTCACGATCCAATCCTTCCAGATTCAGCAGATCGTCAGCCGGTTTGTTATCACCGAGGCTTTCTTCCTGGGCCAGTGCCAGAGTGGTCAGTGCGTTTTTAGCACGCTCGCGCAGCGCTTCAACGGTCTGTTCATCCAGGCCGTCAATTTCCAGCAGTTCTTTCATTGGCACGTAGGCCAGTTCTTCCAGCGTCGCAAAACCTTCTTCCACCAGAACGGTCGCGAAATCTTCATCGATATCGAGATATTTGGTGAAGGTATCGATGGCTGCATGTGCTTCAGCCTGATGCTTCGCTTGCAGGTCATCAACGGTCATCACGTTGAGTTCCCAACCGCTCAGTTGTGAAGCCAGGCGGACGTTCTGACCATTACGTCCAATCGCCTGAGCCAGGTTACCGGCTTCAACCGCGATATCCATGGTGTGTTTGTCTTCATCCACCACGATAGAAGCGACGTCTGCTGGCGCCATTGCGTTAATCACGAACTGCGCCGGGTTATCATCCCACAGGACGATATCGATACGCTCGCCGCCCAGTTCGGTAGAAACCGCCTGAACGCGCGCACCGCGCATACCAACACAGGCGCCGACCGGATCAATACGCTTGTCGTTGGTCTTAACGGCGATTTTCGCACGCGATCCCGGATCGCGAGCAGCCGCTTTAATTTCGATAACTTCTTCGCCGATTTCCGGCACTTCAATGCGGAACAGCTCAATCAGCATTTCCGGCTTGGAACGGGTTACGAACAGCTGTGCACCGCGCGCTTCCGGGCGAACTGAGTACAGAACGCCACGAATACGGTCACCAGGGCGGAAGTTTTCACGCGGCAGCATGTCTTCACGCAGGATCACAGCTTCAGCATTACTGCCCAGATCCAGAGAAATGTTGTCGCGGTTTACTTTCTTCACCACACCGGTGACGATTTCGCCTTCGTGTTCGCGGAACTGATCAACAACCATTGCGCGTTCAGCTTCACGTACTTTCTGTACGATAACCTGCTTCGCGGTCTGGGTGGTGATACGGTCAAAGGTGACAGATTCAATCTGATCTTCAACATATTCGCCCACGTTCAGACTTTCGTCTTCGAAGCGTGCCGCTTCCAGCGTAATTTCTTTGGTCGGCTGAGTAACTTCTTCTACGATTACCCAACGACGGAAGGTATCGAAATCACCGCTTTTACGATCGATTTCTACGCGAACGTCGATCTCTTGCTCATATTTTTTCTTTGTTGCTGTAGCCAGCGCACTTTCCAGCGCTTCAAAAATTTTCTCGCGTGGCAGCGCTTTTTCGTTGGATACGGCTTCAACAACAGCCAAAATTTCTTTGTTCATCGCGGGCTTTTCACCTCAATCCAGACTGTTAAAAGTGGGGAACCAGGTTCGCCTTCTGGATATTACTCAGCGCGAACACTTCATCTTTGCCTTCGACTGTGACCGTGATCATCTCACCGTCCACCGCTTTGATAACGCCCTGCCATTTACGACGGTTTTGTACCGCCATACGAAGAACCAGCGTGACTTCTTCACCCAGGAAACGCACGTAGTGTTCAGCTGTGAACAGAGGACGGTCGAGACCCGGAGAGGAGACTTCCAGGTTATAGGCAACGGTGATTGGGTCTTCGACATCCATCACGGCGCTTACCTGATGGCTCACATCAGCACAATCATCAACATTGATGCCATCTTCACTATCAATATAGATGCGCAGTGTGGATGTGCGACCACGAATAAATTCGATGCCGACCAGTTCGTAGCCCAGGGCTTCAACCGGCGCTGTAATCATCTCTGTTAATTTTTGCTCTAATGTGGACAAGCCCACCCCCAAGACATAAAAAAAGGGCCTAAAGCCCAGTTATTCTGTAGTCAGATAACAAAAAACCCCGATAAATCGGGGCTTTAGATAACTGAACCCTATAACCGCACCTGCGGTTCGGAGAACCTTCCGAAAGAATTTTTTTCAAATCCAGCTACGAAGGCCTAAGTCTTCACAGTATATTTGAAAAAGAACTCTAAGGGAAAGTGGTTGCGGGGGCCGGATTTGAACCGACGACCTTCGGGTTATGAGCCCGACGAGCTACCAGGCTGCTCCACCCCGCGCCTGAAACGTGGCAAATTTTACTCGTTTTGGGTAAAAAATGCAAATACTGCTGGGATTTGGTACCGAGGACGGGACGTAAAATCTGCGCACAGTATATTGATTCACTATGCGTTATGTCAACCTTGTTACGACTATGCAAATCAATGAATGCTGCCTAGCGCTAACCCAGCAAGATAAATATGCCGCCCACGCCGTTATTTAACGAAATTATCACTAAACTCTTCCTGTCATCCAGAAAAGATGATTAAATGAAAACTCATTTATTTTGCATAAAAATGCAATTAGTATAATAAGCCGACCTCTTCACCAGTCTATCAAGCAGGGTTTTATTTTATGACGACGATTCTCAAGCATCTCCCGGTAGGTCAACGTATTGGTATCGCTTTTTCCGGCGGCCTGGACACCAGTGCAGCACTGCTGTGGATGCGACAAAAAGGGGCTGTCCCATATGCATATACTGCGAATTTGGGTCAGCCGGATGAGGATGACTATGACGCCATTCCTCGCCGTGCAATGGAATATGGTGCTGAGAATGCTCGCCTGGTAGATTGCCGTAAGCAGCTGGTTGCCGAGGGGATCGCTGCCATTCAGTGCGGAGCATTCCACAACACCACTGGCGGACTGACCTACTTCAATACCACCCCGCTGGGCCGTGCCGTGACCGGCACCATGCTGGTTGCCGCAATGAAAGAAGATGGTGTAAACATCTGGGGCGACGGTAGCACCTATAAAGGTAACGATATTGAACGTTTCTATCGTTACGGTCTGCTGACCAACGCCGAACTGCAGATTTACAAACCATGGCTGGATACCGATTTTATCGATGAGCTCGGCGGTCGCCATGAGATGTCCGAATTTATGATTGCCTGTGGTTTCGACTACAAGATGTCCGTTGAGAAAGCCTACTCCACTGACTCCAATATGTTGGGTGCAACGCACGAAGCTAAAGATCTGGAATTTCTGAACTCCAGCGTCAAGATTGTTAACCCGATCATGGGCGTCAAATTCTGGGACGAAAACGTCAAAATTCCTGCGGAAGAAGTTACCGTTCGTTTTGAACAGGGTCATCCGGTTGCTCTGAACGGTAAAACCTTCAGCGACGACGTTGAGATGATGCTGGAAGCCAACCGTATCGGCGGCCGTCACGGTCTGGGTATGAGCGATCAGATTGAAAACCGCATCATTGAAGCGAAGAGCCGTGGCATCTACGAAGCCCCGGGGATGGCATTGCTGCATATCGCCTACGAGCGTCTGCTGACCGGTATTCACAACGAAGATACCATCGAGCAGTATCACGCACACGGTCGCCAGCTTGGTCGTCTGCTGTATCAGGGACGCTGGTTCGACTCTCAGGCGCTGATGCTGCGTGACGGTCTGCAGCGTTGGGTTGCCAGCCAGATTACCGGTGAAGTCACGCTGGAACTGCGTCGTGGTAATGACTACTCAATCCTCAACACCGTGTCTGACAATCTGACGTACAAACCAGAACGTCTGACGATGGAAAAAGGCGACTCCGTATTCTCTCCGGACGACCGTATCGGTCAGTTGACCATGCGTAACCTGGATATCACCGATACCCGCGAGAAGCTGTTCGGCTATGCGCAGTCTGGCCTGCTGACCGCCTCTTCCGCAACCGGCCTGCCGCAGGTTGAGAATCTGGAAAATAAGGCGAAGTAAAGATTCACTATCTTAAGGCCGCGCAAGCGGCCTTTTTTATGCGCGGAATATAGGATGTCTGTAGGTCGGATAAGGCGTTTACGCCGCCATCCGACATTATTACAACGCCTGATGATGCTACGCTTATCCGACCTACAGACAGCCATAAATAACAGACGAAAAAAAAGACGCTTTGCAGCGTCTTTTTTTTGGAATTTGGTACCGAGGATGGGACTCGAACCCACAAGCCCGTTAGGGCACTACCACCTCAAGGTAGCGTGTCTACCAATTCCACCACCTCGGTACAGAATACTTAGCGTGGGATATCGCTGGTCGGCTGAGCCGGAGCAGCTGGCTGAGTTTGCTCGGTTTTCGCCGGTGCGCTCAGATTTTCCCACTCACTTCCTTTATTGGTCTTATTGCTGTTCATGTTACCCAGCACCAGACTGATGATGAAGAACAAGGTTCCCAATACAGCTGTCATACGGGTCATGAAGTTACCAGAACCACTTGAACCAAACAGAGTACCAGAAGCGCCTGCGCCAAAAGAGGCTCCCATATCAGCGCCTTTGCCTTGCTGCAGCATGATCAAGCCTACCAGGCCAATTGCCACAATAAGGAAAACTACTAAAAGAGCTTCGTGCATAATCAACCTGTTCCTTGCGGAGTTGCCGCGTACAATGCTTCGACCATTAAAGCGGGAATATTTACTGTTTCCCACTGAAGCGGGTGTGAATACTAACCAAAGCGAATAACCTTCGCAAGGGCAATTTGTTAGCATTGTATCAACTGCGGAAAAAATCGCCATATCAATCAAAAACGCAGCAACTTCTCCCAGCATCTCTGCATAACAGCACGTTGATCTTCAAGATTCGCCCATACCACAACGGGGATTTCACAAATCAGATCTGTATTTTCTGGCCAGCAGTGAATAATTTGCTGATTCACCAACTCTTCCGCCACCATCGATTCAGGTAACCAGGCCACTCCCATATGGCGCAGTACCATTTCTCGTATCGTTTCGCTTAAACCACTCTCAAATACTTTTTTTAGCCGTGGGCGGACGCGTTGTTCTGCCGACTCAATAATACGTCTGACAAAGGTGTAGTCGCTGTAGCATAGCCACGGAATCGGAGCATGCGGATCATTAAGCGCATCAGCCAACTGGGCTGAAATAACCGGTATAAATCGCTCATACCGCCATAGGGAACGTTTTAACCCTCCAGCGATCTCCAGCCCAGGCTGCGCGGACGGTAAATCGTAGGTCACCAGCAAATCAATTTGCCGGTTCATCAGGGCATTGAAGTGGTTGTCTATCCCCTGGATACTGGCGTTTACCGTAAAGTTTAACTGCGGCTCACTCTGTCGCAGGTAGTTGATCATATCCGGCAGGATATTCACCGACAGCGTATGCAGGCTGACCATCACCAGCGTGTTATCCGTTGCTGGCGTCATCGCCGACAGCTCATGACGTGCCTCTGTTAACGTGCTGAGGACATGCCGGGCATAAGGCTCAAAGCGTTCACCATAGCGCGTCAGCGTGACGGGGGTCGTTGTCCGGTCAAACAAAGGTACGCCCAGCACCTCTTCCAGCGCCTTTATACGCCGACTCAACGCAGGTTGAGTAATATGCCGCTGCGCCGCGGCCTGAGAGTAGTTTCCATGCTGGCTCAAGGCCAGAAAATCTTCCAGCCACTTACAATCCACGTTGTGCTCTCCGCCATGCCATAACCGCATCCTCCAATAACAAATCGGTAATAGTCATAGTTATAGTAATGGCTTTATGGTGGGCATCATAACAACAATATTTCGTTTCACCTGCCGACTCTCACCCTCGACGTTTGACAGGACCGCTATGTTTACTTTATTGACCAATGCCCGTGTTTTTTCTCCTGAGGATTTAGGCCTCTGCTCCCTGCTCATTCATGCCGACCGAATTGTGGCGGTAGAAAAAGATATTTCATTGTTTGATGGCATCAACGAGGTCATCGATTGTCGGGGTAAATGGGTTATCCCTGGTATCATCGATCAGCATGTTCATCTTACCGGTGGCGGTGGTGAAGCCGGATTTTCCAGTCGGACGCCCGCCGTCAAGCTGCGCGATCTGATTCAGGCAGGTATTACCACGGTGGTTGGCGTGTTAGGCACCGATGCCATTTCTCGTTCACCCAAAGACCTCTACGCTAAAATGCAGTCTCTCAACCTTGAGGGATTACGCGCGTTTATGCACACGGGAGCCTACGCCGTTCCCAGCCCAACTATTACGCGATCCATCCGCGATGATATGGCCTTCATTCCGGCAATTCTTGGTGTAAAAATCGCCCTCGCCGATCACCGTGGCTCTTACCCCTCTTTCCAGGAGTTGCTGAGGATAGTGAGCGATATTCGCGTCGCTTCCCTGCTGGCAGGGAAAAAAGGCTTGCTGCATGTGCACCTGGGGAATCTGCCGGAAGGGATGTCGCAACTTATTGAGCTGTGTGATGCGGGTATTCCGATTCACCATATTTCACCGACGCATGTTGCGAGAACTGAGCCCTTGTTCGAACAGGCAATTGCTTTTGCCCATCGCGGCGGCCATATCGATGTTACGTCAGGTGGCAGTCGTTTTATGCCTCAGGAACAAGCGATTCTCCACGCACTCGAAGCACAGGTTCCGGCGGAGCGCATCACGATCAGTTCTGACGGCAACGGCAGCGTTCCACGCTTTAACGCTCAGGGTATCGTTGAAGGTTTAAGCGCAGCACCGGTCGCAGGCAATCTTAACCTGCTTCCTCGCCTGATTGATGTCGGGATTCCGGTGCAACAGGCCATCGCGATGCTGACGGCAAACGTTGCGCGCTCGCTGGGTATTTCCGGGGGCGTGCTCTGCGCCGGAGAACGTGCTGATATCTGTGTACTCAATGATGACCTCTCGCTGGCCCATCTGTTTGCCGCGGGTAAACCGTTGCTGCGGGATGGCGAGTGCCTGGTTACCGGCAACTTCGAGTAAGGGGGCAAGAATGTCGTTACTACTGGCGCTAATCGCCATCATTTTTGCCGGACGTCTAATCCTCAAAAAATATCACCCCCAGTCGGTACTGTTATTGACCGGGATTGTGCTGTTGCTTATCGCGCATTTTAGCGGAATGACCTCACTCAGTGGCCTGGTGAAAAAGAGCACTGGATTTGGCCCCTTTGACGCCTTTGAGTTTATTCGCGATACCCTGAGCGTGCGTCTCGGCGGCCTCGGTCTGCAAATTATGCTGATTGGTGGTTTTGCCACCTATATGTCGGCCATTGGCGCAAGCCAGGTACTGGTTCGGGTGACATCTCGTCCTTTGCAACGCCTGAACTCGCCTTATCTGCTGCTGGGGCTGGCACTGCTACTGGGTCAATTCCTGTCGCTGTTTATCAGCAGCGCCACCGGATTGGGTCTGCTGTTGATGGCGACGCTTTACCCATTGCTTACCCGTCTTGGCTGTAGCCGCGCCGCGGTTGCCGCCGTTATCGCCAGTACCTGTGCGGTTGAGTTTGGCCCCGGTTCCGGCAACTCTGTTCTCGCCGCCAAAACTGCAGGCATCGAGGTCGTGAACTATTTCGTGCAGGATCAGTTGCCGATCGTTGTACCCGTCATTCTTTTCATCGCCCTACTGCATATTGTTGTGCAACGCTTTTTTGACCGTCGGGAAAGTGGCGACAATACAGCTCAGCAAATGCAGACATTAACGGCGACTGATGAAGCCGACGCACCTATCGCCTGGCTGTTTCTGCCCATGCTGCCGCTGGTATTGATGCTGGTGTGCAGCGATTTAGTATTCAGCTCACTCAAGATCACGCTGGATACCGCCGTACTGATAAGCCTCGCTATTACGCTGGTTTGTGAATACTGCCGTCATCGCAAGGCGCGCGAGGTGATGGCTGGCGTACAAAAGGTTTTCGACAGCATGGGCAGCGTTTTTGCCACCGTCGTGACGCTGATTATCGCCGGTGAAGTCTTTTCCGCCGGACTGAAAGCCATTGGTGCCGTTGACGCACTGTTGTCACTTTCCGGTGAATTTGGCCTAAGCGCCGCCTCTATTATCCTGCTGATGACCCTGATCACCTTCGCAATTTCAGCGCTGATGGGCTCCGGGAATGCGGCATTTTTCTCCTTCGCACCCATGGTGCCGGACATCAGCCGTCATATCGGCAGCGATATCGCTGTCATGATGTTGCCTATCCAGATCTCTGCGGGTATTGGTCGTACGTTATCGCCCATCGCCGGCGTAATCATTGCTATCGCAGGGATTGCAGGTGTCTCGCCTGTGGATATTGTTAAGCGTACCGCGATTCCGATGCTGGGCGGTTGGCTACTGATGATTGCGTTAACCTTTGCCCGGTCTGGGCATCTGCTGGCGGTTCTGCCGTGGCTGGCAGCCCTTGTGCTACTGATGGTCGGTGGTTACTTCTGGCAGCGCCGACGTAAACAGCCGCTTGCCGTACAGTAAAAAAAAGCCGGAGTCTCAGACTCCGGCTTTCACTTTCTTCGGAATTACGCCGCTTTCACAGCATCGGCAATACGGTGGGCGAATTCAGTCACCTGCGCTTCGTCTTCACCTTCAACCATCACACGAATTAACGGTTCGGTACCAGACTTACGCAGCAGGACGCGTCCACGGTTACCCAGCGCCGCTTCCACTTCCGCCATCACCGCTTTCACGTTTTCATGTTCCAGCGGATCGCCGCTACCTGCTGTGTATCGTACGTTAACCAGCAGCTGTGGGAACATTTTCATGCCGCTGCACAGGTCGTGCAAGCTCATATGGTTGCGCACCATCGCCGCCAGCACCTGCAGGCCCGCCACGATGCCATCACCAGTGGTGGTTTTGTCCAGCAGGATCACATGACCAGAGTTTTCGGCACCGATACGCCAGCCTTTTTCCTGCATTTTTTCCAGCACATAACGGTCGCCAACTTTTGCACGGGCAAACGGAATACCCAGCTGTTTCAGCGCCAGCTCGAGGCCCATGTTGCTCATCAGCGTACCTACCGCGCCACCGCGCAGCTGACCCTGACGCAGGGCTTCACGGGCGATGATGTACATGATCTGATCGCCATCGACCTTATTACCTTCGTGGTCAACCATAATGACGCGGTCGCCATCGCCATCCAGCGCAATACCCAGATCGGCTTTTTCCGCAATCACGCGCGCCTGCAGGGCACGGACGTCGGTGGCACCGACTTCTTCATTGATATTCACACCGTTTGGCTCACAGCCAATGGCAATCACGTTTGCACCCAGTTCACGCAGTACATTTGGCGCAATGTGGTACGTCGCACCGTTAGCGCAATCCACCACAATTTTAAGCTCATTCAGGCTCAATTCGTTCGGGAAGGTGCCTTTGCAAAACTCGATATAGCGACCGGCAGCATCAACGATACGTGTGGCTTTACCCAGTTCAGCGGAATCCACGCAGGTGATCGCTTTTTCCATCTCGGCTTCAATGGCTTCTTCCACTGCATCCGGCAGTTTAGTCCCGTCGGTAGAGAAGAATTTAATCCCGTTGTCATAGTACGGGTTGTGCGAAGCGGAGATAACAATCCCGGCCTCAGCACGGAAGGCGCGCGTCAGATACGCAACGGCGGGTGTTGGCATTGGCCCTGTGAATGAGGCTGAGAGTCCGGCGGCAGCCAGGCCCGCTTCCAGCGCAGACTCCAGCATATAGCCGGAAATACGCGTATCTTTACCGATAATAATTTTACGTGAACCATGACGAGCAAGCACTTTCCCTGCAGCCCAGCCCAGCTTGAGCACAAAGTCAGGAGTAATTGGGGCATCGCCTACGCGACCGCGGATCCCATCAGTGCCAAAATATTTACGATTACTCATAGCGTTTTTTTTCCTTTGCAGACAATGTGGCTTCCACCACACGCATCGCTTCTACGGTTTCTTTGACGTCATGGACACGAACGATCTGCGCCCCCTGCATTGCGGCAATCACCGCGCACGCAAGGCTACCGCTCAGGCGTTCAGATGGCCCCACATTCAGTAACTGGCCAACCATTGATTTTCGTGACATCCCAACCAGCAATGGCAGATTAAAATGATGAAACTCAGACAAACGTGCCAGTAATGTGTAGTTGTGAGTGAGATTTTTACCGAATCCGAATCCGGGGTCGAGCAACAATTTATCTTTTGTGATTCCAGCCCGCTCGCAACGTGCTATTTGCTCAACAAAGTAACGGTTTACCTCAGCAAAAACATCCTCATACTTTGGTGCTTCCTGCATGGTTTTCGGCTGCCCCTGCATATGCATCAGGCAAACCGGCAATCCGGTCTCCGCTGCGGCTTCCAGCGCTCCAGGCTCCGAGAGCGAGCGAATATCATTGATGATATGCGCGCCAACTCTGGCGCATTCGCGAATCACTTCGGGTTTTGAGGTATCGACCGAAATCCACACTTCAAAACGCTGAGCAATCGCCTCGACCACTGGGATCACTCGCTGCAACTCTTCTTCCACACTCACATCAGCCGCGCCCGGACGCGTGGACTCACCGCCCACATCAATGATAGTCGCCCCGGCGTTAATCATCAGGTTTGCGTGTTTTACCGCCTCAACAAGAGAGTTGTGCGCTCCGCCATCGGAAAATGAGTCTGGCGTGACGTTCAAAATCCCCATGACGTGCGGATGGCTGAGATCCAGTGAAGAACCCTGAGCAAAGAGTTTCATAGTTTTATCCCTGGTAAAATCTTGAATATGCAGATAAGAAAAACCCCGGAGCAAGCCCCAGGGTTTTCAATTAAAACACGGTCATCATCGACGATAACTTATTTGTCGCCCAGTTGCTCTGACATAGTGCCAGAGTCCGGCGCACGCGGTTCATCAACCGGACGCGGTGCACTCGGCTTGCCGGTGCTGCCAGAGTTGTTATTAGAAGAACCCGGTTCTTCCCAACCCGCTGGCGGACGCACATCGCGGCGAGCCATCAGATCGTCAATCTGCGGCGCATCGATGGTCTCATATTTCATGAGCGCATCTTTCATCGAGTGCAGAATGTCCATGTTTTCGTTAAGCAAACGACGTGCACGGTCATAGTTACGCTCAATCAGCAGTTTAACTTCCTGATCGATAATGCGAGCGGTTTCATCGGACATGTGTTTAGCTTTCGCCACAGAACGTCCCAGGAACACTTCGCCTTCTTCTTCAGCGTACAGCAACGGACCGAGTTTATCGGAGAAGCCCCACTGAGTAACCATGTTACGCGCCAGGTTAGTCGCGACTTTAATGTCGTTCGACGCACCGGTAGAAACATGTTCAGCACCGTAGATGATCTCTTCCGCCAGACGGCCACCGTACAGTGTGGAGATCTGACTTTCCAGTTTCTGACGGCTGGCGCTGATTGCGTCGCCTTCAGGCAGGAAGAAGGTCACACCCAGCGCACGACCGCGCGGGATAATCGTTACTTTGTGCACCGGATCGTGTTCCGGTACCAGGCGACCGATAATCGCGTGGCCAGCTTCGTGATACGCGGTAGATTCTTTCTGCGCTTCCGTCATCACCATGGAGCGACGTTCCGCACCCATCATGATTTTGTCTTTCGCTTTTTCGAACTCAACCATCGACACTACGCGCTTGTTGCCACGAGCAGCAAACAGCGCCGCTTCGTTCACCAGGTTCGCGAGGTCCGCACCGGAGAAGCCAGGCGTGCCACGTGCAATGATTGCCGCATCGATATCCGGAGACAGCGGTACGCGACGCATATGCACTTTCAGGATCTGTTCACGACCGCGAACGTCTGGCAGACCAACCACAACCTGACGGTCGAAACGGCCTGGACGCAGCAGCGCAGGGTCAAGAACGTCTGGACGGTTAGTTGCTGCGATAACGATAATACCTTCGTTACCTTCGAAGCCGTCCATCTCAACCAGCATCTGGTTCAGCGTCTGTTCACGTTCATCGTGACCACCGCCCAGACCTGCGCCACGCTGGCGACCTACGGCGTCGATTTCATCGATGAAGATGATGCACGGTGCCGCTTTCTTGGCTTGTTCGAACATGTCACGCACACGAGATGCACCGACACCCACGAACATTTCCACGAAATCAGAACCGGAAATTGTGAAGAATGGAACCTTCGCTTCACCTGCGATAGCTTTCGCCAGCAGGGTTTTACCCGTACCCGGAGGACCAACCATCAGGACGCCTTTCGGGATTTTACCGCCCAGTTTCTGGAAACGGCTCGGTTCGCGCAGATACTCAACCAGCTCAGCGACTTCTTCTTTTGCTTCGTCACAACCCGCAACGTCAGCAAAAGTCGTTTTGATCTGATCTTCCGTCAGCATGCGCGCTTTGCTCTTGCCGAACGACATGGCACCTTTGCCACCACCGCCCTGCATCTGACGCATGAAGAAGATCCAGACACCAATCAGCAGCAGCATTGGGAACCAGGAAATGAAGATAGAAGCCAGCAGGCTCGGCTCTTCAGGTGGTTCGCCAACAACCTTGACGTTTTTGGTCAGCAGGTTATCAAGCAGCTTCGGATCGTTAACCGGGATGTAGGTCGTGTAACGGTTACTATCTTTCTTGGTAACGTTAATCTCACGTCCGTTGATCTTCGCTTCACGAACCTGGTCCTGATTGACCTCTTGCAGGAAGGTAGAGTAATCAACCTTACGGCCATTAGACTCGCTGGGCCCAAAGCTCTGGAATACTGACATCAGCACAACGGCAATGACCAGCCAGAGAATTAGGTTTTTCGCCATGTCACTCAAGGGATTAACCTCATATTACAACTGTGTTAAAAACAGCGTCAGGATACTCTATATCCAGTTTCTTTCAAACTTTCGTTTGAAATCTGCCGGTTATGGTTTACGCCCGGTCGCTACAATATACACTTCACGCGAACGGGCGCGTGAAGAGTCCGGCTTACGAACTTTGACCTTCGTAAACAGGGAGCGAATCTCTCTTAGATACTCATCGAAGCCTTCGCCCTGGAACACCTTCACTACAAAACTACCACCTGGCGCTAATACATCACGAGCCATTCCAAGCGCCAGCTCTACCAGATACATGGCCCGGGGAATATCCACCGCCGGTGTTCCACACATATTTGGCGCCATATCAGACATGACAACTTGTACTTTACTGTCACCTACGCGTTCAAGTAACGCTTTCAGGACTAATTCATCACGAAAGTCGCCCTGAAGGAAGTCCACACCAACGATTGGATCCATAGGTAAAAGATCGCAAGCGATAATGCGGCCGGTGTTGCCGATCTGCGTAACTGCATATTGCGACCAGCCACCGGGTGCAGCACCGAGATCAACTATCGTCATCCCCGGTTTAAAAATTTTGTCACTTTGCTGTATTTCATCAAGTTTAAACCAGGCACGGGAACGTAACCCCTTTTTCTGTGCCTGTTGAACATATTTATCGCTAAAGTGTTCCTGAAGCCAGCGACTCGAGCTGGCAGAACGCTTTTTACCTGTCATTTCACATTCCCAAAGGGCAGTTCATCGTAACCAATGGTGTAAATTTCTACACAGCTATTTGGTGATATATGGGAGATGGCGGTAGAATGACCCGTTTTCAATCCCAACGTAAGCAAAAATATACGATGAATCTGAGTACTAAACAAAAACAGCACCTGAAAGGTCTGGCACATCCGCTCAAGCCTGTAGTTATGCTTGGCAATAATGGTTTGACCGAAGGGGTACTGGCCGAGATTGAACAAGCGTTAGAGCACCATGAACTTATCAAGGTGAAAATCGCCTCGGAAGATCGCGATACTAAAACCTTGATCGTGGAAGCTATCGTACGCGAAACCGGCGCCTGCAATGTACAGGTCATCGGCAAAACGCTGGTACTGTATCGCCCGACTAAAGAACGTAAAATCTCGCTGCCACGCTAAGAATATCCCAAAGTTGCACACGAAGTTTGTGTAAAACGCGGGGTTTTCCGCTAGCAGGAGAGCAAAATGCCACGCTCTCTTCGTTGATAAAAGGCCGCTATGCGGCCTTTTTCCTTTCTTTACAATGTATCAACATCTTAACCAAGATGCGAATTACAGGTATTCTACCTTCGTCACTTCATATTCCACTTCGCCGCCCGGCGTTTTGATAACCACGACGTCATCCTGCTCTTTACCGATAAGGCCACGAGCGATAGGCGAGTTCACTGAAATCAGGTTCTGTTTAAAATCGGCTTCATCATCGCCGACAATACGCCATGTCTGCTCTTCATCGTTATCGAGATTCAGAACGGTAACCGTCGCACCGAAAACAACGCGGCCATTGTTCGGCATTTTAGTAACGTCGATTACCTGCGCGTTGGACAGTTTAGCTTCGATATCTTTAATGCGTCCTTCGCAGAAACCCTGCTGTTCGCGCGCCGCGTGATACTCCGCGTTCTCTTTCAGGTCACCGTGCTCACGCGCTTCAGCGATAGCGGCAATAATTTCAGGACGGCGCACAGATTTCAGAAAATCCAGCTCTTCGCGCAGTTTTTCAGCACCACGTAAGGTCATCGGGATAGCTTGCATTTGTTATACCTCTTGAACATTCCTGTAGGGGGTAGTTGCTCTCACCCCGGCTGCTAAGCCCACCCTGGCGTGTGTCATGCCAGAGTCAGAAGCAAAAAAATACCGACCCGGGGCTCAAAGTCCCAGGTCAGCTACAATTCTCTATTTGATGATCATTTTACCCTGGAGTTCCTTATGGGTCATCGTTTACTTTTTGGGGCGTTGCGCCGTAGTATGACGGCCTGTTTCCAGGTTGTTAGCGCGAGATTATGCGATTTTCCAGATTTACCATCGGATTGACTGCCAGTATAGCGTTCAGCGTTCAGGCTGCGAACGTCGACGAGTATATCAATCAGCTCCCTGCCGGGGCCAACCTCGCCCTTATGGTACAGAAGGTTGGCGCACCTGCACCCGCTATTGATTTTCATAGCCAGCAGATGGCGCTGCCCGCCAGCACCCAGAAAGTAATCACCGCGCTGGCGGCATTGATTCAGCTCGGGCCTGACTTTCGTTTTACCACCACGCTTGAGACTAAAGGCAGCGTGGAAGGTGGCGTATTGAAAGGTGACTTAGTGGCACGATTTGGTGCCGATCCGACGCTAAAACGCCAGGATATTCGCAATATGGTGGCAACCCTGAAAAAATCAGGTGTGACGCAAATTGCCGGAAATGTCCTGATCGATACCTCTATTTTTGCCAGTCATGATAAAGCGCCCGGTTGGCCCTGGAACGACATGACGCAGTGTTTTAGCGCACCGCCCGCAGCGGCTATTGTCGATAGAAACTGTTTCTCGGTTTCACTCTACAGCGCGCAAAAACCCAACGACCTCGCCTTTATTCGCGTGGCATCTTATTACCCGGTCACCATGTTCAGCCAGGTGCGTACTCTCGCCCGAGGTTCTGCGGAAGCGCAATATTGTGAACTGGATGTGGTTCCCGGCGATCTCAACCGCTATACGCTGACCGGATGCCTGCCACAACGAGCCGATCCGCTGCCGCTGGCGTTCGCCATTCAGGACGGTGCCAGCTATGCCGGGGCAATTATCAAAGATGAGCTAAAACAAGCAGGTATCACCTACAGCGGTACGCTGCTGCGCCAGACGTTGGTCAACGAACCGGGAACGGTGGTCGCCAGTAAACAGTCTGCGCCGCTACATGACCTGCTTAAGATTATGCTGAAAAAATCGGACAACATGATTGCCGATACCGTTTTCCGTATGATTGGTCATGCCCGGTTTAACGTGCCGGGCACCTGGCGGGCGGGTTCTGATGCCGTGCGCCAGATTTTACGTCAGCAGGCAGGCGTTGATATCGGCAACACCATTATTGCCGACGGTTCTGGCCTCTCCCGCCATAACCTGATTGCCCCAGCGACCATGATGCAGGTGCTGCAATATATCGCTCAACACGATAACGAGCTGAACTTTATCACTATGCTGCCGCTGGCGGGCCACGACGGCTCCCTGCAATACCGTGCGGGTCTGCATCAGGCTGGTGTGGATGGCAAAGTATCGGCGAAGACAGGCTCGCTGCAGGGGGTTTATAACCTCGCAGGTTTCATCACCACGGCAAGTGGCCAACGCATGGCATTCGTGCAGTATTTATCTGGTTATGCGGTAGAGCCAGCTGACCAGCGTAATCGCCGTATTCCGTTGGTGCGCTTCGAGAGCCGGTTGTACAAGGATATTTATCAGAACAACTAAATGGGTAATTTGATTGTCGGATGGCGGCATTAACGTGCCTTATCCGGCCTACAGAGAGGCCTGGAAACAAAAACCCCGGCAACATGGCCGGGGTTTTTAATGCGATTAACGCTTGTAGATGAACTCAACGCCTTCTTCGTCGTCTTCGTCCCAATCGTCATCCCAGTCATCTTCCGCTTCGTCTTCGACTTCAGCGAGCTGCTGGCGGTGATAATCATCCCACATGAACTCAACTTTCTCTGGCTGTTTCGCTTCTTCAGCCTGAACAATCGGGTTCTCAATGATAAAGGTCATCACATCCCAGCAGAGATCTTTCACGCCCAGCTGGCTGGCGGCAGAGATCAGGTAATATTTACCTTCCCAACCCAACGCTTCGGCGATCGCTTTCGCTTTCTCTTCCGCTTCAGCCTTGTCCATCAAATCAATTTTGTTGAACACTAACCAGCGCGGTTTAGATGCCAAATCCTGACTGTATTTTTCCAGTTCGCCAATAATGATGCGGGCGTTTTCAACTGGATCAGAGCCATCAATCGGATCGATATCGATGAGGTGAAGCAGTACACGGCAACGTTCCAGGTGTTTCAGGAAGCGGATACCCAGGCCTGCGCCTTCAGCCGCGCCTTCAATCAGTCCCGGAATGTCGGCAACCACGAAGCTCTTTTCGTTGTCCATACGAACCACGCCCAGGCTCGGCACCAGGGTGGTAAACGGATAATCAGCGACTTTCGGCTTCGCCGCGGACACCGCACGGATAAACGTCGATTTCCCGGCGTTTGGCATGCCCAGCATACCCACGTCCGCCAGCAGCATCAGCTCCAGCATCAGATCGCGCTTATCACCCGGCGTACCCATTGTTTTCTGACGCGGAGTACGGTTAACCGAGGATTTGAAACGGGTGTTGCCCAGACCGTGCCAGCCGCCTTTAGCGACCATCAGACGCTGACCGTGTTTGGTCATGTCGCCCATGGTTTCGCCAGTGCCCTGATCGATAACACGCGTACCAACAGGTACTTTAATCGTAACGTCTTTACCACGCTTGCCGGTGCAATCACGGCTCGCGCCATTCTGACCACGTTCCGCACGGAATGATTTTTCAAAACGGTAATCGATCAGCGTGTTCAGGTTTTCGTCGGCTTCCAGCCAAACGTCACCACCGTCACCACCATCACCACCGTCCGGACCGCCTTTTGGGATGTACTTTTCGCGGCGGAAGCTGACGCAACCATTACCGCCATCACCTGCAACGACCAGAATCGATGCTTCATCAACAAACTTCATTTTACTCTCCGTAAATCATTCGCCTGAGCGGGGTTGCGAAACCACCGTTTCATGCTTACGTAAACCGCCCCAAATTCGATGACCAATGGCGGAATACATCGCGCCCGCAACCACGATAAACGCACCGAGATAACCTAATAGGTTTAGCATCGGTCTGGCGAAGAAATCGGGCCAGGCCAGTGATAATAAATCTGAAAATAACAACGTAAACAGCGGTGTGAGCGTGATAAGAGCGCTCACCTGCGCCGCCTGCCAACGCGCCATCGCTTCCGCAAGTGCGCCGTATCCTACCAGCGTATTCAGGCCGCAGAATACCAGGCATGCCAGCTGCCAGTCGCTGAGCTGCGTGATGACACCGGGCTTAGCCAGCGGCAACAACGCTATCGTACACAAAGTGTACAGTAAAAACAGGATCTGCGGTGATGCCAGGCGGCGCAATAACACCTTTTGCGCGACCCCATAGCTCACCCAGACCATCGCCGCACCGACACCAAAGATAACGCCCCAGGTGTAATCGGTGAGTCGGGTAAAAATCTCGATCAGACTGGTATTAAAAAACAGAACCAGGCCGCTCAGAAGCATAATGGCGCCAATAACCTGCGTGCCGCGCATCTTTTCTTTCAGGATAAAGACGCTGGCGATCATCATACCAACCGGTGACAGCTGGCCGATAACCTGCGAAGCCGTTGGGCTCAAATACTGCAAGGATGAACTAAACAGAATGAAGTTACCGAACAGCCCACCGGTTGCGATAGCCAGCAACACCAGCCAACGCGCTTTGCGAAAAATACGCAACGGAGGGAGCTTTTTTTTAACCGCAAGAATAGCGCCAAGACCAACGCTTGCCATTAAAAAACGGTAGAACACCACGGTAGGAGGCTCCATCACCTCCAGCACTTGCTTCATTGCTATTGGCAAAGCGCCCCAACATACTGCCGTTGTGAGTGCTAACAGAATACCAATGCCTGCCTGCTGCTTCATGCCGTATTCCCTGCAAGAGCTCGTTTCCGGGTTGTCACGGCGCGACGAGCGTATTTACCGGCCGTCGAATGTAAAAAGCCCCGCAACGTGTTGCGGGGCTTTTATCCGTTACCGGGACGCGAAAAACTTATTCAGCAACGATGCTGATGAATTTACGGTTTTTCGGGCCTTTCACTTCAAATTTCACTTTACCGTCTGCTTTAGCAAACAGAGTGTGGTCTTTGCCGCAACCAACGTTGGAGCCAGCGTGGAATTTAGTACCACGTTGACGAACGATGATGCTACCAGCCAGAACTGTTTCACCGCCGAAGCGTTTTACGCCCAGACGTTTAGCTTCTGAATCGCGACCGTTACGAGTCGAGCCGCCAGCCTTTTTATGTGCCATTTAATCTGCTCCCCTTAACTTAAGCGCTGATGCCAGTGATTTTCACATCAGTGAACCACTGACGATGGCCCTGCTGCTTACGGTAGTGTTTACGACGACGAAACTTAACAATTTTAACTTTCTCGCCACGACCGTGAGCAACGACTTCAGCTTTGATAACGCCGCCATCAACGAAAGGAACGCCGATTTTGACTTCTTCACCGTTTGCGATCATCAGAACTTCTGCGAATTCAACAGATTCGCCAGTTGCGATGTCCAGCTTTTCCAGGCGAACGGTCTGACCTTCGCTTACTCGGTGTTGTTTACCACCACTTTGGAAAACCGCGTACATAAAAAACTCCGCTTCCGCGCACACCTTTTTGATGATTCAGAGTGCGCTATAAATATTCACAATAGGGCGCGAATATTACGCAAAACGCGAGCCTTTGACAAGTGCTACCGTCAATACATGAAGAAAAAAAACACAACACGTACGGTAACGTTTATCTACGGCGTTTTTTCAGTACAATCAGCATATATTTATAACCCTAAACCCGACGTTACCTTCCCACACAGTAAGGTAATCGGGGCGAGAAGCCCGGCTTTTGCGATGAATTTAGAAAAAATCAATGAGTTAACCGCGCAAGATATGGCGGGGGTCAATGCGACAATCCTTGAACAGCTCAATTCCGACGTTCAGCTGATCAATCAACTGGGGTACTACATCGTTAGCGGCGGCGGAAAACGCATTCGCCCAATGATCGCCGTCCTCGCCGCGCGGGCCGTTGGTTACCAGGAAAATGCGCACGTTACGATTGCGGCCCTCATCGAGTTTATCCACACAGCGACCCTGCTGCACGACGATGTTGTGGATGAGTCAGACATGCGCCGTGGGAAAGCCACAGCAAATGCGGCGTTTGGTAATGCGGCCAGCGTACTGGTTGGCGATTTTATCTATACCCGTGCATTTCAGATGATGACCAGCCTTGGCTCGTTGAAAGTGCTGGAAGTCATGTCGAAAGCAGTCAACGTCATTGCCGAAGGTGAAGTCTTGCAGTTGATGAACGTCAACGACCCGGACATCACCGAAGAAAACTATATGCGCGTCATCTACAGTAAGACCGCGCGTTTGTTTGAAGCGGCAGCCCAATGTTCAGGTATTCTGGCTGGCTGTAGCGAAGAACAAGAAAAAGGGTTGCAGGATTATGGCCGTTATCTCGGTACCGCTTTCCAGTTAATTGACGATTTGCTGGATTACAGCGCAGATGGCGAGCAGCTGGGTAAAAACGTCGGTGATGACCTCAATGAGGGTAAACCAACACTGCCACTGCTGCATGCCATGCGCCACGGCACCCCAGAACAAGCGCAAATGATTCGCCACGCCATTGAGCAAGGTAATGGTCGTCACCTTCTGGAGCCGGTTCTGGAAGCAATGAACGCCTGCGGCTCCCTGGAGTGGACTCGCCAACGTGCAGAAGAAGAGGCTGATAAGGCTATCGCTGCGCTGCAGGTGCTGCCTGATACGCCGTGGAGAGAAGCGCTGATTGGTCTGGCACATATCGCCGTACAGCGCGACCGTTAATTCCCTACTGCATCCTCTCTCATCCCGTGCCCTGCACGGGATTTTCTTATAAGCTCCAGTAAGCATTTTCTCCTCTCCAGAAAATCACGCACAATCTTGGCATATTCTGAATATACACACACTTTACATGAACATTTTAGAACATTCGTTCTTCGGACGTTATAGTGTCGCCACAACCGATCGTGGAACCGTAAGTCGTTAACCAAAGGAGAGATGAATTTATGGAAAGCAAGCTGATTGACTGGCATCCGGCCGACATCATCGCCGGACTGCGCAAGAAAGGGACCTCAATGGCCGCTGAATCACGTAAAAATGGATTGAGTTCATCAACGCTGGCAAATGCGTTAACGAGACCATGGCCAAAAGGTGAGTTGATAATCGCCCAGGCACTGGGAACTGACCCCTGGGTGATTTGGCCGTCACGCTATCACGATGCCAAAACGCATGAGTTCATCGACAGAACGCGGATGATGAGGAGTCGCAAAGAGAAAAAGAATCCGGAATGAACATTGAGCTGTAACCCCCGGCCAACTGAACTGGGGGTTACAAGAGACGTTGACGATTACTCGCCTTTCACGCGCTCAATGTTTGCGCCCAGCGCACGCAGTTTATCTTCGATGCGCTCATAGCCGCGATCGATGTGATAAATACGGTCGACTACCGTCGTACCTTCAGCAATACAGCCTGCCAGCACCAGGCTTGCAGATGCGCGCAGATCGGTCGCCATAACCTGTGCACCAGAGAGCGTTTCCACGCCGTGGCAAATCACGGTATTGCTTTCGATTTCTGCGTGAGCACCCATACGGCTCAGCTCAGGCACGTGCATAAAGCGGTTCTCAAACACGGTCTCCGTGATGAAGCCGGTTCCTTCAGCTACCAGGTTCAGCAGCGTGAACTGGGCCTGCATATCAGTTGGGAATGCCGGATGCGGTGCAGTACGCACATTGACCGCTTTCGGACGTTTACCGTGCATATCGAGGCTTATCCAGTCGTCGCCAACTTCAATATCCGCACCCGCATCACGCAGCTTCGCCAGAACGGCATCCAGCGTGTCCGGCTGTGCATTACGGCAGATAATTTTGCCGCGAGAAATTGCCGCCGCCACCAGGAAGGTACCGGTTTCGATACGATCTGGCAGAACGCGATAAACACCACCGCCGAGACGCTCAACGCCTTCGATGGTAATACGGTCGGTGCCCTGACCCGTGATCTTCGCGCCCAGCGCAATCAGGAAGTTCGCGGTATCCACAATCTCCGGCTCGCGCGCGGCGTTTTCGATGACGGTGGTGCCTTCGGCAAGCGTTGCTGCGCACATAATGGTGACCGTCGCACCGACGCTCACTTTGTCCATGACGATATGCGCGCCTTTCAGACGGCCATCAACGGACGCCTTCACATAGCCTTCTTCCAGCTTGATAGTCGCGCCTAACTGCTCCAGACCGGTAATGTGCAGGTCAACCGGACGCGCACCGATGGTGCAGCCGCCCGGCAGTGAAACCTGGCCCTGACCAAAGCGGGCAACCAGCGGCCCGAGCGCCCAAATGGATGCACGCATGGTTTTCACCAGATCGTATGGCGCACAGAAGACGTTCACATCACGCGCATCAATGTGCACGGAACCATTACGCTCAACTTTCGCACCCAGCTGGCTCAGCAGCTTCATCGAGGTGTCAACGTCCTTCAGTTTCGGGACGTTTTGGATCTCTACAGGTTCTTCAGCCAGCAGCGCCGCAAACAGGATCGGCAGTGCGGCATTTTTAGCGCCTGAAATTGTGACTTCGCCCTGGAGCTTGGTTGGCCCCTGAACACGAAATTTATCCATTATTCTGTTCTCTGTTAAGAATTTATCTTCGCTACCGGCACATCACCCGTAGCTCAAAAACCGTTAAGTTTGCGATCGCGCGCCCATTCCGCTGGGGTAAACGCCTTAATCGACACGGCATGAATGCGGTTGTCCGCAATGTACTCCATCAACGGGCCATAGACCGATTGCTGCTTCTTGACCCGGCTCATGCCTTCAAACATCTCACCCACGGCAATAACCTGAAAGTGACTGCCGTCGCCAGAAACGTGGACTTCCTGGAGGGAGAGTGCATTCATCAGCACGCTCTGAATTTCATTATTTTCCATGGGCTCTTCATTCGTCAGATAGTGAAAACAGCCCAACATCTTAGAGCAAAGTGGCGCTGTCATAAATAAGCAAAAAGCCTCGCTGATAAATCAGACAAGGCTTTAGTAGCAGATCCCCCTCAGGGGTTTTGCCGGATAGTGGCACAAGACCTTATCCGGCCTGGAAAAATTAACGCGGAAGGACGTCGTCAGGCAAATTGTAAAGCTGCGCCAGCGTGTACACTTTATCGTTCACGCCAGTGAGCGAAACGCTGTTTCCCTGCTGCTTGCCCTGATTAATCAGATGCAACAGTAACGCCAGACCGCCGGTATCTACCCGGGATACCTGGTTCAGATCGATGCAAGATACCCCTTTCATCGCCTCAATTCGCGCATCCCATAAGGGATTTAACACGTCCTGATCCAGCTCTCCCACCAGCACCAGCTTGTCGCCTTCACGCGTCCAGGTGAGTGACTGCGTCATTATTTTTTCTCTTCCAGCGTGATTTTCTGCTGAGAAATAGATTTCAGCTGCGCCGTCAGACCATCAATACCTTTGGTACGCAGCAGGTCGCTCCACTCATTCTGTTTGGTGGTGATCATACTTACGCCTTCGGCGATCATGTCATACGCCTGCCAGTTACCGGTCTGGGAGTTTTTACGCCACTGGAAATCCAGACGTACCGGAGGACGACCGTTTGGATCGATGATGGTTACGCGGATAGGTACAATAGTCGCATCACCCAGCGGCTGTTCAGGGGCAATCTGATAGGTCTGGCCGTGGTACATCGCCAGCGCCTGACCGTAAGCCTGCTTCAGATATTCACGGAATGCGGCAAAATAGGCTTCACGTTGGGCAGGAGTCGCATCTTTGTAGTAACGGCCCAGCACCAGCGCACCGGCATACTTAACCTGCACATAAGGCAGCAGTTCCTGATCGACGACCTGACGCAGGTAATCCGGATTGGAACGGATTTTTGGTTGCTCGTTTTTCAGACGGTCAAAGGTCTTCTGCGCCGCCTCATCCATCAGTTTGTACGGGTTAGTCTGGTCTGCTGCGGTTGCCGCGCTAAGTGGAGCAATCACCAGCATAGCCACCATCATCAATCGTTTAAACATACGTCGATTCTCCTGAGATTATTTCGTTGCGCCCGCAGGCGTAGTGGCTTCATTATTGCCGTCAGTTGCGGCTGGCGCATCGCCAGAATTCTTATTGTCATCACCTTTACTGTTGCTGTTGTAAAGGAACTGACCAATCATATCTTCCAGCACCATCGCGGATTTCGTGTCCTGAATCGTACCGCCATCTTTGAGGATAGACGTTCCCAGCTCAGGATCTTCAAAACCCACGTTTAATGCCAGATACTGTTCGCCCAGCAGACCGGAAGTACGGATGCTCAGAGAACTGGTGTCAGGAATATGGTTAAAACGCGATTCGATTTCCAGCGTCACGCGCGGCAGGTACGTTTTCGGATCTAACGAGATGTCCGATACGCGTCCAACTACCACCCCGCCAATCCGCACCGGAGAACGCTCTCTCAGGCCGCCGATATTATCAAAGGTCGCATAAATCGTGTAAGTCGGCTCAGTACGCATTGAGGTGACGTTCGCTGCCTTCAGGCACACAAACAGCGCTGCCAGCAGCGCAACCAGCAAGAATAACCCGACCCAAATTTCATTTTTTTTCGTTTGCATGAACTCAATTCCCAAACATCAGTGCGGTCAGCACAAAATCCAGCCCCAGAACGGCAAGAGAGGCGTGCACAACGGTGCGTGTCGTTGCCCGGCTAATCCCGGCAGAGGTCGGGATCGCATCATAACCATTGAACAATGCAATCCATGTGACCGTAATGGCGAACACCACGCTCTTAATCAGACAGTTGACCAGGTCCAGACGCCAGTCGACGGCATTTTGCATAGCCGACCAGAAAAAGCCCGCATCAATACCCTTCCAGCTTACGCCAACCAGTGAACCACCCCAGATCCCGACTGCGACAAAAATAATCGTCAGCAGCGGCAATGAAATAACACCGGCCCAAAAACGTGGGGAAATCACCCGGCGCAGTGGATCGACGGCCATCATTTCCAGACTGGAAAGCTGTTCGGTCGCTCGCATCAGGCCAATTTCTGCGGTTAAGGCCGACCCGGCCCGCCCGGCAAACAGCAGCGCCGCAACAACCGGTCCCAGCTCACGTAACAATGACAGTGCCACCAGCATACCGAGGCTGGTTTCCGCGCTGTAAGTCGTCAGCACCAGGTATCCCTGCAACCCCAGCACCATACCGATGAACACGCCAGAAACAATAATGATCAGCATCGATAAGACACCGACATTATAGAGCTGGCGTATCAGCAGCGGCGCATGTTTGCGAAACTCCGGCTTGCCGACAACCGCATTGAACAACATTAATCCGGCTCGCCCGAACGTCCTGAGGGTTTTTATTCCCCGATGTCCGAGTGATGCCAGCGCATTTAACAACATGGGTGGCTTAACTCCCTGTTTTGAGTAAATCGATGTGGTAGTCGCCCGCCGGGTAACGGAACGGAACCGGTCCATCGGCAATGCCGTCAAGGAACTGGCGTACGCGCGGATCGGCATTTTCTTGTAGCGCCTGAGCACTACCGTAGGCCACTATTTTTTTGTCCGCCATTATATAGGCGTAATCCGCAATACTCAGTACCTCAGGCACATCATGGGATACCACCACACAGGTGACGCCCAGCGCGCTGTTCAGTTCTGAAATTAGCTTCACTAGAACGCCCATGGTGATGGGATCCTGGCCGACGAACGGCTCATCAAACATGATGAGGTCTGGCTCCAGCGCGATAGCACGTGCTAACGCGGCGCGACGCGCCATCCCACCGGATAATTCAGAAGGCATTAATTTGGCCGCACCCCGCAGGCCGACGGCCTCGAGCTTCATCATCACCGTGCTCTTCAGCAACGGCGCTGGCAACGTCGTATGCTCGCGCAGAGGGTACGCGACGTTGTCAAAAACATTCATGTCGGTAAATAGCGCACCAGACTGAAACAGCATACTCATGCGCTTACGCACGGTAAATAAACGCGAACGGGACATGGCCGGGACGTTCTCACCGTCAAACAGGATCTCGCCCTTATCCGGGGGGATCTGTCCGCCAATCAGACGCAACAGCGTCGTTTTGCCGATGCCTGATGGCCCCATGATCGCCGTCACCTTACCGCGCGGTACCGTCAGGGAAATATTATCAAAGATGCAGCGGTCACCCCGGGAAAAGCTGACATCGCGCATATCGACTAGATTCGCCACAGACTGACCCATTGATTCATCCTTTACTATTGCCTCGTTGATCGAAGAGTTTGGCGCTCAATTTAGCCCTGAACCCAACATATTTACAGATTATTGCCTGTCCTGGTTAGCGAAAGCTGGCATTTGTTTTACTTTTTAGCCGCATAAAGTCAAAATTAAGACTTCGTTACGGCTTCCAGAAGATCCTTCAAGTGGACCGGCGAGTATACCTGAAGAAAGGACTTTAGATGCTTTTAGCGACGGCGCTGTTAATAATTGGTTTACTTCTGGTGGTCTACGGTGCCGACCGTCTGGTATTTGCCGCATCCATTTTATGTCGAAATTTCGGTATTCCTCCCATTATCATCGGAATGACCGTGGTCAGCATAGGTACGTCGTTACCCGAGATAATTGTCTCCGTTGCCGCATCGATGAATGGGCAACTCGATCTGGCTGTCGGGACCGCCATAGGTTCTAACATCACCAACATTCTGCTTATTTTAGGCCTGTCGGCGCTGATTCATCCTTTTACCGTGCATTCTGATGTTCTGCGTCGTGAATTACCGCTAATGTTGCTGGTAAGTATTTTAGCTGCATCTGTCCTGTATGACGGGCAGTTGAGCCGCAGCGACGGTTTCTTTCTTCTGCTTCTGGCCGTGCTATGGCTGCTATTCATTGTTAAAATCGCCCGTCTGGCCGAGCGACAAGGCAATGACAGCCTGACACGTGAGCAGATAGCTGAGCTGCCGCGCGAAGGCGGATTACCTGTCGCATTTTTGTGGCTGGGCATTGCGCTGATTATTATGCCAATGGCAACACGTATGGTGGTGGATAACGCTACCGTGCTGGCGAACTATTTCGCCATGAGCGAACTTACTATCGGGCTAACAGTGGTCGCCATTGGTACCAGCCTGCCGGAGCTGGCAACAGCGATTGCGGGTCTGCGTAAAGGTGAAAACGATATTGCCGTCGGTAACATTATCGGCGCAAACATTTTTAATATCGTTATCGTCCTCGGGCTACCGGCGCTGATTACGCCGGGTGAAGTCAATCCAATGGCCTTCACCCGTGACTATAGCGTCATGCTGCTGGTGAGCGTGATTTTTGCACTACTCTGCTGGCGACGTCCGCGCCAGATTGGTCGCGGCGCAGGTGCGCTGCTGACCGGCGGTTTTATCATATGGCTGGCGATGCTGTATTGGTTATCGCCACTTCTCGTTGGATAACTGGAAACGCATTATGTCGCACTTAGAGTTGCAACCGGGTTTTGACTTTCAGCAAGCAGGCAAGGAAGTCCTGGCAATTGAACGTGAAGGCCTGGCGGAGCTTGATCAGTACATCAACCAAAATTTTACCCTCGCATGCGAGAAAATATTCAGCTGCCCGGGCAAAGTGGTAGTGATGGGAATGGGGAAATCTGGCCATATCGGGCGGAAAATGGCAGCCACATTTGCCAGCACCGGCACCCCCTCATTTTTTGTACATCCAGGCGAAGCCGCACATGGCGATCTGGGTATGGTCTCGCCGCAGGATGTGGTCATCGCCATCTCTAACTCCGGTGAATCCAATGAGATAGCGGCGCTGATCCCGGTATTAAAACGTCTTCATGTACCGCTTATCTGCATGACCGGTCGTCCTGAAAGCAGTATGGCGCGTGCGGCAGATGTGCATCTGTGTGTTAAAGTGCCCAAGGAAGCTTGTCCGTTAGGCCTGGCGCCGACCAGCAGTACGACAGCAACACTGGTGATGGGCGATGCCCTGGCGGTGGCGTTATTAAAAGCGCGCGGCTTTACCGCGGAAGATTTTGCGTTGTCTCATCCCGGTGGCGCACTGGGCCGTAAGCTTTTACTGCGCGTTAACGATATTATGCATACGGGCGACGAGATCCCGCATGTGACCAAAAACGCCAGCCTGCGTGACGCCTTACTTGAGATCACGCGTAAAAATCTCGGCATGACCGTCATTTGCGATGATGCCATGAAGATTGACGGTATTTTCACCGATGGCGATTTACGTCGTGTCTTCGATATGGGCGTTGATGTACGCCAGTTAGGCATTGCCGATGTGATGACCCCTGGAGGCATTCGCGTGCGTCCGGGTATTCTTGCCGTCGATGCCCTGAACTTAATGCAGTCCCGCCATATCACCTCGGTAATGGTTGCTGATGGCGACCAGTTACTCGGTGTGTTACATATGCATGATCTGCTGCGTGCAGGTGTAGTGTAAGAAACTCAAGGATAACGAAAATGAGTAAAGCAGGTGCGTCGCTTGCGACCTGTTATGGACCCGTCAGCACAGACGTTATCACCCGGGCAGAAAACATCCGTTTGCTGATCCTGGATGTGGATGGTGTACTGTCTGATGGTCTGATTTATATGGGCAACAACGGTGAAGAGCTGAAAGCTTTTAACGTCCGCGATGGTTACGGAATTCGCTGTGCGCTCACTTCCGGTATTGAGGTTGCCATTATTACCGGACGAAAGGCTAAACTTGTAGAAGATCGCTGTACCACTTTGGGGATCACCCACCTGTATCAGGGGCAGTCAGACAAACTGGTTGCCTTTGGCGATCTCCTTAGCAAACTGGCGATCGCGCCGGAGAATGTCGCCTACGTTGGCGATGATCTGATCGACTGGCCGGTGATGGCACAAGTGGGATTGAGTGTAGCGGTGGCAGATGCCCACCCTTTGCTGATCCCGCGTGCCGATTATGTCACCCGTATTAATGGGGGACGTGGCGCTGTGCGTGAAGTCTGCGATTTATTACTCCTGGCGCAGGGCAAACTGGACGAGGCCAAAGGGCAATCGATATGAGCAAAACCAGACGTTGGGTTATCATTCTACTGTCGCTGGCTGTCCTTGTGATGATTGGTATTAATCTGGCAGACAAAGATGACACCGCTCAGGTCGTCGTCAATAACAACGAGCCAACCTATAAGAGCGAACATACTGATACCGTTGTGTATAGTCCGGAAGGCGCGCTGAGCTATCACTTGATCGCACAACACGTTGAATATTATTCGGAACAAGCGGTTTCGTGGTTTACTCAACCGGTATTAACCACATTTGATAAGGATAAAGTACCGACCTGGACGATCAAGGCCGATAAAGCCAAATTGACCAACGATCGGATGCTGTATCTGTACGGCCATGTTGAGGTTAACGCCCTGGTGCCTGACTCTCAACTACGCAGAATTACGACCGATAACGCGCAGATTAACCTGGTGACACAAGACGTCACCTCCGATGATCTGGTGACGTTGTATGGCACAACATTTAACTCCAGCGGACTGAAGATGCGCGGCAACTTACGCAGCAAGAACGCCGAGCTGATTGAAAAGGTTAGAACCTCATATGAAATCCAAAACAAACAAACTCAGCCTTAATCTTGTACTTGCCAGCTCACTTCTGGCCGCCAGCATTCCGGCATTTGCCGTCACCGGCGATACCGAGCAGCCGATTCACATTGAATCGGACCAGCAGTCCCTGGATATGCAGGGCAACGTGGTGACGTTTACTGGCAACGTGATTGTGACTCAGGGCACCATCAAAATTAACGCCGATAAAGTCGTCGTGACCCGTCCTGGCGGTGAAGACGGCAAAGAAGTGATTGATGGCTATGGCAATCCAGCGACGTTTTACCAGATGCAGGACAACGGTAAACCGGTTAAAGGCCACGCCTCTCAGATGCACTATGAACTGGCGAAAGACTTTGTCGTTCTCACCGGCAAGGCGTATCTGGAACAGCTCGATAGCAACATCACGGGCGATAAGATCACTTATCTGGTAAAAGAGCAGAAAATGCAGGCCTTCAGCGATAAAGGCAAACGCGTCACCACCGTTCTGGTTCCGTCGCAGTTGCAGGACAAAAACAAGGCTCCGGCAGAGAAAAAAGGTAACTGATTCGTTATGGCAACATTAACTGCAAAGAACCTTGCAAAAGCCTATAAAGGCCGTCGTGTGGTTGAAGATGTCAGTCTGACCGTCAACTCCGGGGAGATCGTCGGTCTGCTCGGTCCTAACGGTGCAGGCAAGACAACAACCTTTTACATGGTAGTCGGCATTGTCCCGCGCGATGCGGGTAACATTATCATTGATGACGAAGACATCAGTCTGCTGCCTCTGCATGCGCGCGCGCGTCGCGGCATCGGCTACTTACCGCAGGAAGCATCGATTTTCCGTCGCCTGAGCGTGTTTGATAACCTGATGGCGGTGCTGCAAATTCGTGACGATCTGACCAGCGAGCAGCGCGAAGATCGCGCCAACGAGCTGATGGAAGAATTCCACATCGAGCACCTGCGCGACAGCTTAGGTCAGTCGCTCTCCGGTGGTGAACGACGCCGCGTGGAGATCGCTCGCGCACTGGCCGCCAATCCGAAATTTATCCTGCTGGATGAACCGTTTGCCGGTGTTGACCCGATTTCTGTTATTGATATTAAACGGATCATCGAACACCTTCGCGACAGCGGCCTTGGCGTGCTGATTACCGACCACAACGTCCGCGAAACGCTGGCAGTGTGTGAGCGCGCCTATATCGTAAGTCAGGGGCACCTGATCGCGCACGGCACGCCAACAGAAATACTGCAGGATGAGCACGTTAAGCGCGTATACCTTGGGGAAGACTTCAGACTCTGATAGGGTAGAAGACTTCACGTCACTGCAGGAGAAAACAACTCTGAACATGAAGCAAGGTTTGCAACTCAGGCTTAGCCAACAACTGGCGATGACGCCTCAGCTACAACAGGCTATCCGTCTGTTGCAGCTGTCCACGCTGGAACTTCAGCAAGAACTTCAGCAAGCGCTGGAAAGTAACCCACTGCTCGAGCAAACCGATCTTCACGACGAAATTGATACCCAGGAAAAACAGGACAGCGAAACCCTCGACACCGCAGATGCACTCGAACAAAAAGAGATGCCTGAGGAGTTGCCGCTTGACGCCAGTTGGGATGAAATTTACACCGCCGGGACGCCTTCGGGCACCAGCGGAGATTACATCGACGACGAACTGCCTGTCTATCAGGGTGAGACCACGCAATCACTACAGGATTACCTGATGTGGCAAGTGGAACTGACCCCGTTCTCGGATACCGATCGCGCCATTGCGACATCCATTGTGGATGCGGTAGACGAAACCGGTTATCTCACCGTGACACTGGACGATATTCTCGAAAGCATGGGCGATGACGACGTCGGTATGGACGAAATCGAAGCCGTGCTTAAACGTGTTCAGCGCTTTGATCCCGTTGGCGTGGCCGCCAAAGATCTCCGTGACTGCTTACTGATCCAACTTTCGCAGTTTGATAAAGCCACACCGTGGCTGGATGAAGCGCGCCTGATCATCAGCGATCATCTCGATCTGTTAGCCAACCATGACTTCCGCACGCTGATGCGCGTGACCCGACTGAAAGAAGACGTGCTGAAAGAAGCCGTCAACCTCATCCAGTCGCTTGATCCCCGCCCAGGGCAGTCGATCCAGACTGGCGAGCCGGAGTACGTCATTCCGGATGTGCTGGTGCGTAAGCATAACGATCGCTGGGTGGTCGAACTCAACGGCGACAGCATTCCGCGCTTACAGATTAACCAGCACTACGCCGCGATGTGCAATAGCGCACGCAACGATGCCGACAGCCAGTTTATTCGTAGCAATCTGCAAGATGCGAAGTGGCTGATTAAAAGCCTGGAAAGCCGCAATGATACGTTGCTGCGCGTCAGCCGCTGCATCGTTGAGCAGCAGCAAGCTTTCTTTGAACAAGGCGAAGAGTATATGAAACCGATGGTACTGGCGGATATCGCCCAGGCCGTCGAGATGCACGAATCGACCATTTCCCGTGTGACCACGCAAAAGTATCTGCACAGTCCGCGCGGCATTTTTGAATTGAAGTATTTCTTTTCCAGTCACGTTAACACTGAAGGCGGAGGTGAAGCCTCATCCACAGCTATCCGTGCGCTGGTGAAGAAATTAATTGCTGCGGAAAACCCCGCGAAACCGCTGAGTGACAGCAAGTTAACCTCTATGCTGTCAGAACAGGGTATCATGGTGGCGCGCCGCACTGTTGCGAAGTACCGAGAGTCTTTATCCATTCCGCCGTCTAACCAGCGCAAACAGCTGGTCTGACCCAACCGATAAGGAAGACACTATGCAGCTCAACATCACTGGAAATAACGTCGAAATCACCGAAGCCCTGCGCGATTTTGTGAATACAAAATTTGCCAAGCTCGAACAATATTTCGACCGGATTAATCAGGTCTATATTGTGTTGAAAGTGGAGAAGGTTACACATATCTCGGATGCAACACTGCATGTGAACGGTGGCGAAATTCATGCCAGCGCGGAAGGTCAGGATATGTACGCCGCCATTGACGGTTTAATTGATAAACTGGCTCGGCAGTTAACAAAACATAAAGATAAACTGAAACAGCACTAACTTGTCCGGGCAGTTAGCGGGTGCAGGACGGCCTGTTGTGTAGCACAACGGGCCATTTGTACAGTTAGCGCTTAGGTGAAATTATGACAAATAACGATACGACTCTACAACTGAGCACTGTTCTTAACCAGGAATGTACACGCGCAGGCGTTCACTGCCAAAGCAAGAAACGCGCACTGGAAATCATCAGCGAACTTGCGGCAAAACAGCTTAGCTTGCCTTCTCAGGTGGTATTTGAAGCCATTCTGACGCGTGAAAAAATGGGCAGTACCGGCATCGGTAATGGTATTGCTATCCCGCACGGAAAGCTGGAAGAAGACACGATGCGCGCGGTTGGTGTGTTTGTTCAACTCGAAACACCCATCGCCTTCGACGCCATTGATAATCAACCTGTCGATCTGCTTTTCGCCCTGCTGGTCCCGGCAGACCAAACCAAGACGCATTTGCATACGTTGTCACTGGTCGCAAAACGTCTGGCAGATAAAACCATCTGTCGTCGTCTGCGCGCCGCGCAAAGTGACCAGGAGTTGTATCAAATCATCACGGACACCGAAGGTGGACAGGATGAGGCATAACAACCCAATGGCATCCTTTTTTGTCGTTGTGAGGAGAAACAGTACATGGTACTGATGATCGTCAGCGGTCGTTCAGGGTCAGGTAAATCTGTCGCCCTGCGTGCGCTGGAAGATATGGGTTTTTACTGCGTGGATAACCTTCCCGTAGTGCTGTTGCCCGATCTGGCTCGTACACTGGCCGATCGCCAGATTTCTGCGGCCGTCAGCATTGATGTGCGCAACATGCCTGAGTCCCCGGAAATTTTCGAGCAGGCAATGAATAATCTGCCCGAGGGTTTCTCACCACAGCTGCTGTTCCTTGATGCAGACCGTAACACGCTGATTCGTCGCTACAGCGACACGCGCCGTTTACACCCGCTCTCCAGCAAGAACTTGTCTCTGGAAAGCGCTATCGATAAGGAAAGCGATTTGCTGGAGCCTCTGCGCTCTCGCGCTGACCTGATCGTTGATACCTCCGAAATGTCCGTACACGAACTGGCGGAAATGTTACGTACCCGACTGCTGGGTAAACGTGAACGTGAATTGACGATGGTATTCGAATCCTTTGGTTTCAAACACGGTATCCCGATTGATGCGGATTACGTCTTTGACGTGCGCTTCCTGCCTAACCCACACTGGGATCCGAAGCTGCGCCCAATGACCGGTCTTGACCGCCCCGTCGCCGCATTCCTCGACAGGCACACAGAAGTACACAATTTTATCTACCAGACTCGCAGCTATCTTGAGCTATGGTTACCCATGCTGGAGACCAACAACCGTAGCTACCTTACCGTAGCCATCGGCTGTACCGGCGGGAAACACCGTTCGGTGTATATTGCAGAGCAGCTGGCAGACTACTTCCGCTCACGCGGTAAAAACGTGCAGTCACGCCATCGTACGCTGGAAAAACGTAAATCATGACCGTGAAGCAAACCGTTGAAATCACCAATAAGCTGGGCATGCATGCCCGCCCAGCGATGAAACTGTTTGAATTGATGCAGGGTTTCGAAGCAGAAGTTTTGCTGCGTAATGATGAAGGAACGGAGGCCGAGGCCAACAGCGTTATCGCTCTGCTGATGCTGGATTCAGCCAAAGGGCGTCAGATAGAAGTCGAAGCCACGGGACCACAGGAAGTAGAAGCCCTGGCCGCAGTGATTGCCCTGTTTAATTCAGGGTTTGATGAAGATTAATCGAGTACACAGAACGTAGCCAGTAGGCCGGATAAGGCGTTTACGCCGCATCCGGCAATAACTACGCTAATACAGCTTATTTTCCCGCATAAACGACTCACCACCTAACTGACGCATTTGGCGCATAATCCAAGCCTGGCGGTTACGCACATAACCAGAAGGCGCATTCGCCTTAAAACGCAAAGGATTGGGCAATACTGCCGCCAGCAAGGCCGCTTCAGACAGGCTCAACCGACTGGCCGGTTTATGAAAATACCGTTGCGCCGCCGCCTCCACGCCAAATATCCCATCGCCAAACTCGGCGATATTCAAATAGACGGTCAGAATACGTTTCTTACTCCAGACGGTTTCCATACCCAGCGTTAGCCCGGCTTCGAGACCTTTACGCACCCAGCTGCGTCCATCCCATAAAAACAGGTTTTTCGCCGTCTGTTGCGATAACGTCGACGCCCCGCGAATGCGGTTTTCATTGCGTTCATTGTGCGCCAGCGCTTTCTCTATGGCGGTGACGTCAAACCCCCAGTGGTCTGGAAACTTCTGATCCTCCGCAGCAATCACCGCCAGTCCCATCCACGGTGAGATCTCATCCATACTCACCCAGTCCGAGTGCGCCACATAGCCGAAATCACCGGACAGCCATGCGCCCAGCTGTCGCTCGACCATCACCGCCGAGAAAGGCACAGGCATCACGCTGAAAAGTGCGATGCCCCCACCCCAGAATACGGCGAGGACAACCACCGCCCGCAGAAAGATACGTCGCAGAAAGGCGGTAACTCCTTTTCTCATTCAGCCAGCACCAGCACACGCGATACCAGTTTATCGATGCCACTCGCGGCCTGAGCGATGTCCTGCGCCAGCATATAGGCAGGCGTGGTGACGATTTTGTTGTCTTCATCGACGACAATGTCATCAACCGGACAAGGCACATGCTCAGCGCCCATCTCTTCCAGCACCTCTGCCGTGTCGATATCAGTGCCAATGGTCAGACGCAGCGGGAAGTCAAAAATTTTAGGTAACATGGCAGGCGCAATGCACATAAATCCCAGCGGCTTACCCGCCTGATGCATGGCCACTGCCAGCGCGGCTAAGTCACTATCAACCCGGCATTCGCTGCCCTGACTGGCAAAATTGCTCAGATTTTTGGCCGCACCAAACCCACCCGGCACGATCAACGCATCCAGTTCCGATGAGACTGCCTGCGCAAGTGGGCGAATATCGCCACGTGTGATGCGCGCGGCTTCAATCAGCACATTGCGAGTTTCCAGCATCGGCTCGCCGGTCAGATGATTAATCACATCCGCTTGTTGTTTATCCGGTGCAAAACAGACGGCTTGAGCGCCGTTGCGGGCAATGGCCAGAAGCGTGAGAACAGTTTCATGGATCTCTGCACCGTCATACACGCCGCATCCGCTGAGCACTACACCCACTTTTTTCATCGTGATACTCCTTTCTCAACTGGCTGAAACATATTAGTTATTATGATTTAAATGCTACGCTTCACACATTTAACTGATTCATGTAACAAATTATTTAAGATTTGCTATCTTAACTGCGTGCGGCCTGAAAATTAGGGCTGCGCCCTTGTAAACAATGATAATAATTTACGGCGCAGCCACGATTTCCCTGGTGTTGGCGCAGTATTCGCGCACCCCGGTCAAGCCGGGGTCATTTTTTTTCCACGCTCGCCACCCAGGCTTTTAATACTGCCACGTCGTGCTGCCACTCCTGCTTCATCTCTTCAATCCATTCAGCAACGTTATCTTCCCAGGCAGGAAGATCCGGCGACTGGATTTGCTGACCTAGCTGTTGCAGGTGACGCAGCCCCACTGAACCTGCTGCGCCTTTAATTTTATGGCCTTCCTCAACAACACCTTTTTTATCCCGTGCCGTCAGGTTGGACTCCAGCACGCTCAAATATCCCGGCATCATCTTCTCAAACACCGCCAGCCCGTCGGTAATTAACTTCGGTCCCACCAGCTCGAGGTATTGTTCCAACATAGGAATATCTAACAGCGCTTGCGATTTACTGCTTTCTTCAGATGTCACAGTGCTCTCCTCTTCGTTTCGGGTATCCCAGTATTTTTTGATCATGGCGGTTAGCGCCGGAACCGACAGCGGCTTACTCAGCACGTCGTCCATGCCTGCGTCCAGATACTCTTTTTTATCTTTCAGTACGTTGGCGGTGAGTGCGACCAGCGGTGGCAGATCTTCACGGGCGTATTTTTGCGTGAGCTCCCGCGAGATATCCAGACCGGTCATATCCGGTAGCTGAATATCCAACAACACCAGGTCATATTCACCCGGCGTAAACATTTCCAGCGCGGCTTTCCCGGTCATCGCGACATCCACGCTGTTGCCTAATTTTTCCAGCACGGAGCGCGCAACAATAACGTTCAGCTCAATGTCTTCCACCAGCAGCACATTCAGGGCTGGCAGCGGCAGTTCATCGTCTTCAAAAGCATCTTCAATCTCTTCCGCTACCGCAGGGGCATGCACGGTCAGCGTAAAGATAGACCCTTTTCCTGCCTGGCTGGAAACCGTAATATCACCGCCCATGTTTTTCGCCAGACGCTTCGACACGGCCAAACCAATCCCTGTCCCCGTTGCCGGTTTACCGCCGTTACTGTCCTTCACCTGATAATACATAGCGAAGATTTTATCCTGCTCATCCTGCGGAATGCCGATGCCGGAATCTTCAACTTCGAAATGCAGCATATTCCCCTGGTCATAGCGCGCCCGCACGGTCACCTGCCCCTGCTGGGTAAACTTCACGGCGTTGCTGATCAGATTCCACAGGATCTGACGCAGACGCGTTCCGTCGGTAATGACCTTATGCGGCAGGGGTAACGTCGGCTCAAGCACAAAACGCAGACCCTTTTGCTGCGCCTGTAGGCCAGAGAGGTTTTCCAGATCTGCCATAAAACTGGTGAAATCGATCGGCTGGTTATCGAGCTGGACTTTACGTCGCTCCATCTTATCCATGTCGATAATATCGTTGAAAATATTCCCCAGCGTCACGGCAGAGACATGGATGGTTTTCAGGTATTTTTCCTGCTCCGCGGTCAGATCCGTATCCAGCAGGATCCGGCTTAAACCAACAATGCCGTTAAGCGGGGTGCGCAGCTCGTGGCTGATGGTAGAAATGAAGGTGGTCTTATCGCGGCTGGCGCGCTCAAGCGCATCCTGATAACGCTTACGTTCGGTGATATCGCGCCCAAAGCCCATCAGACCATGTCGCTTACCTACGCGGTCATAGTAAGGCACCTTGCGAATTTCAAAGCAGGCTTTGCGCCCGTCCGGGTAGTCCAGCCACTGTTCGTAGGTGAGCGAAACATTATGACGGAACACCTTTTCGTCGGTTTCAATCACCTTTTCAGCGGCCTCTGGGGAGTAAACGTCAGCCGGTTTTAAGTTCACCAGCTGCTTTTCGCTTTTGCCAGTCAGCAGCTCCATGGCACGGTTACAGCCGGAAAACTCTTTATCTTCATTGCGATAAAAAACCAGATCCGGCGAGGCATCGAGGAAAGAGCGTAAAAAGGAAGACTGTTGCTCGAGCTGGATCTGCGCTTCTTCGCGCTCTTTGATTTCGACTTTAAGCTGCTCGAATGTTTCCTGGCGCTCTGCTTCGGCTTTTTCACGCTCAACAATTTCCTGATTGAGCTGGGCAATATTATCTTTCAACTGCACATTGAGCTTCAGATCGCGCTCGCGCATCTCTTCCAGCTTTTGTACCAGTCGTGACAGGCGTTGCCGGGACTCCTCAAGTTGCTCCACCACCACGGACAGGAAATAGACGGCCCAGGGGGTAATTAACAGACCAAAAAAGATAGAGCGGATGACATCAATGCTTTCTACCTGGCCATGCAGCACCATGGTGACAGCCATCTGTACCACAATTGCCAACACGACCAGAGCCAGCGCCAATAGCAGCGAAAAGCGCACCAGACCTAACTTCATCATCAGGTCGACGTAATATTGCGCCAGCATACGGATTTGCTTCATAGAGGGTTCCTTCACGACAACTTGGCACAATAATACTCAATTCTCAGCGTGACGTTGAAGATTGTGCAAGAAATGCGGAGGTTATCGGTGAAATGACCGTAGAGAGGGTAATCGTAGGCCTGATAAGCGAAGCGCCATCAGGCAAGCAGGGGCAGATTGCCGGATGTCGGCTTTGCCTTATCCGGCCTACGGAGGGTTAGATCTGTGGCTGCATCCACGGCGTACCCAGCGCCGAGCCTTGCACGCCGTGCTCGTTAAGGTACTTATCCAGTTCGACCATCCCGGTCCAGCGGTTTTCACACCATAGCGGTGCCAACAGCGTTGGGCGGCGCGCGCTGGCGGAAATTCGATGATAAATCACCTCTGGCGGCGTATGACGGATCATCTCCCCGGCGATGACCGTATAGTCGTCCAGTTCAATTCCGCTCAGCCGCCCGGCCTCCCAGGCTTTCGCCATCGTACTGCCTTTCACAATATGCAGCGGGTGCAGCTTAATACCGTCAACGCCCGTCTCCACCACACGTTCCATGGTTTGCAGGCATTCTGCCTGCCCTTCTCCCGGCAGACCGACAATCAGGTGTGAGCACACTTTCAACCCGCGTTCGCGTGCCAGTCGCGTAGTGCGTTGGTAACAGGCAAAATCGTGGCCGCGGTTAATACGGTGCAAAGTTTTGTCATGCGCGGTTTGCAAACCGAGTTCCAGCCATACCTCATAGCCGAGGTCTTTATACTCGCAAAGCAGATCGAGTACCGCATCCGGCACGCAGTCGGGGCGCGTCCCAACGCATAACCCGACGATACTGGCCTGGCTTACCGCCTGCTGATACATCGAACGCAGCACCTGCACTTCAGCAAAGGTGCTGGTATAGGCCTGGAAATAGGCCAGATAGCGTTTCGCGCGATTGACCAGATGCGCCTGATGATCAAGCTGCTCGGCAATAGAATGGTGCTGCTGTGCTTCATCGGCAAACGAGGCGACATTGCAGAAAGTACATCCGCCACGTCCGATAGTGCCATCTCGATTTGGGCAGCTAAAGCCGCCGTGAAGCGTGAGTTTATGAACCTTTTGCCCGTAACGGCGAGAAAGATCCCCACCAAACATATTGACTAATTTCTGTAACTGCATAATCTGGTAGACCGCGCCTTGAAAAGAGGCCAAAGCCTGCCATTTTTTGCCCCAGTCGGCGATGACCTGGATCAATCGCCCTGGCGTGCCTTTATTTATTGCATAACAAATCAAAATAATCGAAATTTCATTCATCAAAAATGAAATTACTTTTCCTTATATCCGACTGTTTTTTTTATCTTCTTATACTCTCAGTATAAAAACAGTATCTTTAAGACGCCAAAACTCTAAAAACCAGCATAAAATGCCAAGCATAGCGATAAATAAAGGGAGGACGGGGGATATACAGCCTTTCTGACAGTGAGACAGATCACACTTCGCACTCCATTCCCCTTGCGTTAAATCAATGTAAAAAAGCCTTAAATTTCAACATATTCATAAAGTTAATCGCCCTATAGCACATTTTTGCATAAATAAGATTGCCATTTGACCTGTGTGTGGATTCCCGATAACGTGGAAATCCGCTGGAAGCTTTCTGGATGAGCAGTCTGCTCATCATATTTATGCAGTAATTGAGATTCCCTCTGAAGCAAGTCCTCAAACTTGTTTGACCTATGCGAAAAGGATAAAGAGGGCGAATGCGAGGTAAGCGTATGACACGCAAACCCCGTCGCCATGCTCTTGGTGTGCCCGTGCGCAACGGTCCAGATGGGAATCCCGCAGAGCCTGGGGAGGTTCACTGATATGTTGTACGATAAATCCCTTGAGAGGGATAACTGTGGTTTCGGCCTGATCGCCCACATAGAAGGCGAACCTAGCCACAAGGTAGTGCGTACCGCCATACACGCACTGGCCCGCATGCAGCACCGTGGCGCAATTCTTGCCGATGGTAAAACCGGCGATGGTTGCGGTTTGCTGTTACAAAAACCTGACCGCTTTTTCCGCATCGTGGCGCAAGAGCGCGGCTGGCGTTTAGCCAAAAACTACGCCGTCGGCATGATCTTTTTAAATAAAGACGCTGAGCTGGCTGCGGCTTCTCGTCGCATTGTCGAAGAAGAATTACAGCAGGAGACCCTGTCGATTGTCGGCTGGCGCGACGTGCCGACCAACGAAGGTGTTCTCGGTGAAATCGCCCTCTCCTCCCTGCCTCGGATCGAGCAAATTTTTGTTAACGCCCCTGCTGGCTGGCGTCCGCGCGATATGGAACGTCGCCTGTTCATCGCACGTCGTCGTATCGAAAAACGCCTCCAGGGCGATAAAGACTTCTACGTCTGTAGCTTGTCGAACCTGGTCAATATCTATAAAGGTCTGTGTATGCCGGCGGATCTGCCGCGCTTTTACCTGGACCTGGCGGATCTGCGTCTGGAATCGGCCATCTGCCTGTTCCACCAGCGCTTCTCCACTAATACCGTACCGCGCTGGCCGCTGGCGCAACCGTTCCGCTACCTGGCGCATAACGGTGAAATTAACACCATCACCGGCAACCGCCAGTGGGCACGCGCACGTACCTATAAATTCCAGACACCGCTGATCCCTGACCTGCACGACGCCGCACCGTTCGTTAACGAAACCGGCTCCGACTCCAGCTCAATGGATAACATGCTGGAACTGCTGCTGGCTGGCGGGATGGACATTATCCGCGCCATGCGTTTATTGGTGCCGCCGGCCTGGCAGAACAACCCGGATATGGACCCGGAGCTGCGCGCGTTCTTTGACTTTAACTCGATGCACATGGAGCCGTGGGATGGCCCGGCGGGTATCGTCATGTCCGACGGCCGCTTTGCCGCCTGTAACCTCGACCGTAACGGCCTGCGTCCGGCGCGCTACGTCATCACCAAAGACAAGCTGATTACCTGCGCCTCTGAAGTTGGTATCTGGGATTATCAGCCGGATGAAGTCGTCGAGAAAGGTCGCGTCGGCCCTGGCGAGCTGATGGTTATCGATACCCGCAGCGGGCGCATTCTGCACTCCGCCGAAACCGATGACGATCTGAAAAGCCGCCATCCGTACAAAGAGTGGATGGAGAAAAACGTTCGCCGTCTGGTGCCGTTCGAAGATCTGGCTGACGATCAGGTCGGCAGCCGCGAACTGGACGATGACACCCTCGCCAGCTATCAGAAACAGTTTAACTACAGCGCCGAAGAGCTGGACTCCGTGATCCGCGTGCTCGGTGAAAACGGTCAGGAAGCGGTCGGCTCAATGGGTGATGATACCCCGTTTGCGGTGCTCTCAAGCCAGCCACGCATCATTTATGACTACTTCCGCCAGCAGTTCGCGCAGGTGACTAACCCGCCGATCGACCCGCTGCGTGAAGCGCACGTTATGTCGCTGGCCACCAGCATCGGTCGTGAGATGAACGTCTTCTGCGAAGCCGAAGGTCAGGCACACCGCCTGAGCTTTAAATCGCCGATCCTGCTGTACTCCGATTTCACCCAGCTCACCACCATGAAAGAGGAACATTACCGCGCCGATCGCCTGGATATCACCTTCGACGTGACCGAATCCACGCTCGAAGAGACCGTCAAAGCATTGTGCGATAAAGCCGAACAGATGGTGCGTAACGGTACGGTGCTGCTGGTGCTCTCTGACCGTAACATCGCGAAAAACCGTTTGCCGGTTCCGGCACCGATGGCCGTGGGCGCAGTGCAAACGCGTCTGGTAGAACAAAGTCTACGTTGCGACGCCAACATCATCGTTGAAACCGCCAGCGCCCGTGACCCGCACCATTTTGCTGTCCTGCTCGGCTTTGGCGCGACGGCCATTTATCCGTATCTTGCGTATGAAACGCTGGGACGATTGATCGACACTCAGGCGATTGCCAAAGATTACCGGACCGTGATGCTGAACTACCGTAACGGCATCAACAAAGGTCTGTACAAAATCATGTCCAAAATGGGCATCTCGACCATCGCCTCTTACCGCTGCTCGAAGCTGTTTGAAGCGGTTGGTCTGCATGATGATGTCGTGGCGCTGTGCTTCCAGGGCGTAGTCAGCCGCATCAGCGGCGCAGGGTTTACCGACTTCCAGCAGGATCTGCTGAACCTCTCCAAACATGCATGGCTGGCACGTAAGCCTATCAGTCAGGGCGGTTTGCTCAAATACGTCCACGGCGGCGAATACCATGCCTACAACCCGGACGTGGTGCGCACGCTGCAACAGGCGGTACAAAGCGGTGAGTACAGCGACTATCAGGAATATGCCAAGCTGGTCAATGAGCGTCCGGCGGCCACGCTGCGCGATCTGCTGGCGATCACGCCTGGCGACGAAGCTGTAAGCATTAGCGAAGTCGAACCCGCAACCGAACTGTTTAAACGCTTTGATACCGCGGCGATGTCCATCGGCGCATTAAGCCCTGAAGCACACGAAGCGCTGGCCGAAGCCATGAACAGCATCGGCGGTAACTCGAACTCCGGTGAAGGCGGCGAAGATCCGGCGCGCTACGGCACTAACAAGGTGTCGCGCATTAAGCAGGTTGCTTCCGGTCGCTTTGGCGTAACCCCGGCGTACCTGGTCAATGCCGATGTTATTCAAATTAAAGTCGCTCAGGGTGCAAAGCCTGGCGAAGGCGGTCAGTTACCGGGTGATAAAGTCACCCCGTACATCGCCAAACTGCGCTATTCGGTACCGGGCGTGACGTTGATCTCCCCGCCGCCGCACCACGATATTTACTCTATCGAAGACTTAGCACAGCTGATTTTCGACCTCAAACAGGTCAACCCGAAAGCGATGATCTCGGTGAAGCTGGTTTCCGAACCGGGTGTCGGCACTATCGCCACGGGCGTGGCGAAAGCCTATGCGGACCTGATCACCATTGCTGGCTACGATGGCGGTACTGGCGCAAGCCCGCTCTCCTCGGTGAAATACGCGGGCTGCCCGTGGGAACTGGGTCTGGTGGAAACCCAGCAGGCGCTGGTTGCTAACGGCCTGCGCCACAAGATTCGTCTGCAGGTCGATGGTGGTCTGAAAACCGGTGTCGATATCATTAAAGCGGCGATTCTGGGTGCGGAAAGCTTCGGCTTCGGTACCGGCCCGATGGTGGCGCTGGGCTGTAAATACCTGCGTATTTGCCACCTGAACAACTGCGCAACCGGCGTGGCGACTCAGGACGACAAACTGCGTAAGAACCACTATCACGGCCTGCCGTTCAAAGTAACTAACTACTTTGAATTTATCGCCCGCGAAACCCGCGAGCTTATGGCACAACTGGGCGTGAAGCGTCTGGTGGATCTGATTGGTCGTACCGACCTGCTCAAAGAGCTGGAAGGGTTTACCGCTAAGCAGCAGAAACTGGAGCTGTCTCGTCTGCTGGAAACCGCCGAACCACATCCGGGTAAAGCGCTGCATTGCACCGAGAACAACCCGCCGTTTGATAACGGCGTGCTGAACGCCCAGTTGTTACAGCAAGCGAAACCGTTTGTCGACGAGCGCCAGAGCAAAACCTTCTGGTTCGATATCCGCAACACCGACCGTTCTGTTGGCGCGTCGCTGTCGGGCTATATCGCGCAAACACATGGCGATCAGGGGCTGGCGTCTGACCCAATCAAAGCGCACTTCAGCGGTACCGCAGGCCAGAGCTTCGGCGTGTGGAACGCGGGCGGCGTGGAGCTGTATCTGACCGGCGATGCCAACGACTATGTCGGTAAAGGCATGGCTGGCGGCCTGCTGGCAGTGCGTCCTCCGGTTGGCTCTGCTTTCCGTAGCCATGAGGCGAGCATCATTGGTAACACCTGTCTGTATGGCGCCACCGGTGGCCGCCTGTTTGCCGCGGGTCGTGCGGGTGAGCGCTTTGCAGTACGTAACTCCGGTGCAATCACCGTGGTTGAAGGTATTGGCGACAACGGCTGCGAATATATGACCGGCGGCATCGTCTGTATTCTCGGAAAAACGGGCGTCAACTTCGGAGCGGGTATGACGGGCGGATTTGCCTACGTGCTCGACGAAGACGGTGAGTTCCGCAAACGCGTGAACCCGGAACTGGTAGAAGTGCTGAGCGTGGACTCGCTGGCTATCCACGAGGAACACCTGCGCGGTTTGATTACCGAGCACGTACAGCATACCGGCTCTTCACACGGCGAAGAGATCCTGGCTAACTGGCCAGCATTCTCGGCGAAATTCGCGCTGGTAAAACCAAAATCCAGTGATGTGAAAGCACTGTTGGGTCACCGTAGTCGTAGCGCAGCAGAGCTGCGTGTGCAGGCGCAGTAAGGGGTAGCAGCAATGAGTCAGAACGTATACCAATTTATCGACCTGCAGCGCGTTGATCCGCCTAAGAAGCCGCTGAAGATCCGTAAGATCGAGTTTATCGAGATCTACGAGCCGTTTTCCGAAGGCCAGGCCAAAGCACAGGCAGACCGCTGCCTGTCCTGCGGTAACCCGTACTGCGAGTGGAAGTGCCCGGTGCATAACTACATCCCGAACTGGCTGAAACTGGCGAACGAGGGGCGTATTTTTGAAGCAGCAGAACTGTCGCACCAGACCAACACTCTGCCGGAAGTCTGTGGCCGCGTGTGCCCGCAGGATCGTCTGTGTGAAGGATCTTGTACGCTGAACGATGAGTTCGGCGCGGTGACTATCGGCAACATCGAGCGCTATATCAACGATAAAGCATTCGAAATGGGCTGGCGCCCGGATATGACCGGCGTGCGTCAAACCGACAAGCGCGTGGCGATCATCGGTGCCGGTCCGGCAGGCCTGGCCTGTGCTGATGTGCTGACCCGCAACGGCGTGAAGGCGGTGGTATTTGACCGCCACCCGGAAATCGGCGGTCTGCTGACCTTCGGTATTCCAGCCTTCAAACTGGAAAAAGAGGTGATGACCCGCCGTCGTGAAATCTTCACCGGTATGGGCATTGAGTTCAAATTGAACGTGGAAGTGGGCCGCGATGTACAGCTTGACGATCTGCTGAAAGATTATGACGCCGTGTTCCTTGGCGTAGGTACCTATCAGTCTATGCGCGGTGGGCTGGAAAACGAAGACGCTTCCGGCGTATTTGATGCCCTGCCGTTCCTGATCGCCAATACCAAACAGTTGATGGGCTTTGGCGAAAACAGCGACGAGCCGTACATCAGCATGGAAGGCAAACGCGTCGTCGTTCTCGGCGGCGGCGATACCGCGATGGACTGCGTGCGGACCTCGGTTCGCCAGAACGCAGCACACGTTATCTGTGCTTATCGTCGTGACGAAGAGAACATGCCGGGTTCCAAACGCGAAGTGAAAAATGCGCGTGAAGAAGGCGTCGAATTCCAGTTCAACGTCCAGCCTTTAGGCGTGGAAGTGAACGCCAACGGTAAGGTATGCGGCGTGAAAATGGCGCGTACTGAAATGGGTGAACCGGATGCGAAGGGCCGTCGCCGTGCGGAGATCGTCGCCGGTTCCGAACACGTTGTTCCGGCTGATGCGGTGGTACTGGCGTTTGGCTTCCGTCCGCACAGTATGGAGTGGCTGGCAAAACATAGCGTCGAACTGGATTCTCAGGGTCGCATTATTGCCCCAGAGCGCAGCGACAATGCCTTCCAGACCAGCAACCCGAAAATCTTCGCTGGTGGTGACATCGTGCGCGGTTCGGATCTGGTGGTCACCGCGATTGCCGAAGGTCGTAAAGCGGCGGACGGTATCCTGAACTACCTGGAAGTATAATACCTCTGGCTCCCCTGCCACAGCCTGACGCTGATGGATGGGGAGCCAATATTTCTCCGCAAAATACATGCGGAATCATTCTTCGAAAGCCGCTCGCAAACCATGCTGGAAACTCAACTCGCACGCGGTGGTTCACTGACGACGGAGAAAAACCAGCGAACCATTAACCCCACGAATAATTATCAAGAAAATATCATACGGAAACGTTTGCTTTATTCTGAGAACTGTATATCATGCGGCGGATTTTTTGGGCAAAATTCATGGAGGCGTTGTGTCGCAGGACAACAATTATAGCCAGGGCCCCGTCCCTCTGGCGGCGCGAAAAGGCGTAGTTCCACTAACGTTTGTCATGTTGGGACTCACATTCTTTTCCGCCAGTATGTGGACCGGTGGCACACTCGGTACCGGTCTTTCTTATAATGATTTCTTCCTGGCAGTTCTCTTCGGTAATCTTCTCCTCGGTATTTACACTGCATTTCTCGGTTTTATCGGCGCAAAAACAGGGCTCTCAACCCACCTTCTGGCGCGTTACTCATTTGGTGTGAAAGGTTCATGGCTTCCCTCCCTGCTATTAGGCGGTACACAGGTAGGCTGGTTTGGCGTCGGTGTGGCCATGTTTGCTATCCCGGTGGGTAAAGCGACAGGGATTGACGTTAATATCCTGATTGCGGTTTCCGGGCTGTTGATGACCCTGACCATCTTTTTTGGCATCTCGGCACTGACCGTTTTGTCTATCATCGCCGTACCTGCCATCGTCATTCTTGGCAGCTACTCTGTCTGGCTGGCGGTAAGCGATGTCGGCGGTTTGGAGCATTTAAAAGCGATAGTGCCGCAAACGCCGCTGGATTTCTCCACCGCACTGGCGCTGGTAGTCGGCTCGTTTGTCAGCGCAGGAACGTTAACCGCTGACTTCGTCCGTTTTGGCCGCAACGCCAAAGGCGCGGTGCTGATCGCCATGGTGGCGTTTTTCCTTGGTAACTCCTTGATGTTCATCTTCGGCGCTGCGGGCGCGGCTGCGGTTGGACAGGCGGATATCTCTGACGTGATGATTGCCCAGGGACTGCTGCTGCCCGCGATCATCGTTCTCGGCCTGAATATCTGGACCACCAACGATAATGCGTTGTACGCATCGGGCCTGGGATTTGCCAATATTACCGGCCTTTCCAGCCGTACGCTGTCGGTGGCTAACGGTATTATCGGCACACTGTGCGCGCTGTGGCTTTACAATAACTTTGTCGGCTGGCTGACATTTCTGTCGGCAGCGATTCCCCCGATTGGCGGGGTGATCATCGCCGACTATCTGCTGAACCATCGCCGATACGCCGACTTCAGCAAAGCGCAATTTATTTCCGTAAACTGGATAGCTATCCTGTCCGTTGCACTGGGCATTGCCGCAGGTCACTATATTCCCGGTATTGTGCCCGTCAACGCCGTACTCGGCGGCGTATTCAGCTATATCCTGCTGAATCCACTTTTCAATCGCAGCCTTGCTAAATCCCCGGAGGTCAGCCATGCAGAATAATAACATCACCATTCATCAGGCGCGTTTACAGGGACGTGAAGGGTTATGGCAAATCACGATTGAAAACGGGCGCTTTAGCCGTATTGAGCCTCAAGACGCAGCGACGATACCACAGGGTGAAGTGCTTGATGCTGAAGGCGGTCTGGCTATCCCACCGTTCGTTGAGCCACATATCCATCTGGACACTACGCAAACCGCGGGCGAGCCGAGCTGGAATCAGTCTGGTACGCTGTTTGAGGGCATTGAGCGCTGGGCTGAACGTAAGGCAATGCTCACTCACGAAGACGTCAAAGCGCGCGCCATGCAGACCCTGAAGTGGCAGATGGCCAACGGCATCCAGTATGTCCGTACTCACGTTGACGTTTCCGACCCTACGTTGACGGCGCTAAAAGCCATGCTGGAGGTGAAGCAAGAAGTCGCTCCGTGGGTAGAGCTACAGATTGTCGCGTTCCCGCAAGAAGGCATTCTTTCTTATCCCAACGGTGAAGCGCTCCTGGAGGAAGCCGTGCGTCTGGGCGCCGACGTCATTGGCGCGATCCCGCACTTTGAATTCACGCGTGAATATGGCGTGGAGTCGCTGCATAAGATTTTCGCTCTGGCGCAAAAATACGACAGACTTATCGACGTGCACTGTGACGAAATCGATGATGAGCAATCCCGCTTTGTTGAAACCGTTGCGGCCCTGGCGCATCGCTACAATATGGGCGAACGCGTGACCGCCAGCCATACCACGGCAATGCATTCCTATAACGGCGCGTATGCTTCCCGTCTTTTCCGTCTGTTGAAAATGTCCGGTATTAACTTTGTCGCAAATCCACTGGTGAATATTCACTTGCAAGGGCGCTTCGACACGTACCCTAAGCGTCGTGGTGTTACGCGCGTCAAAGAGATGCTGGAGGCGGAGATCAACGTCTGCTTCGGTCATGATGACGTCTTCGATCCGTGGTACCCGCTGGGCACTGCGAATATGCTGCAGGTGCTGCATATGGGATTACACGTGTGCCAGTTGATGGGATACGGACAAATTAACGATGGGTTGAACCTGGTCACCACCCACAGCGCGAAAACCCTGCACCTGCAGGACTACGGTCTGAACGTGGGGAATTCTGCGAATCTGGTGATTTTGCCTGCAGAAAATGGGTTTGACGCGGTTCGTCGCCAGACGCCTGCCCGTTATTCCATTCGTCATGGTCGAGTCATTGCCGAGACGGTCCCAAGCCAAACCACACTGCATCTGACGCAGCCAGAAACGGTGACGTTTAAGCGCTAGGTCGTTACATTCCATGTCGGATGGCGTAAGCCTTGCCATCCGACACAGTCTCTCATTCTCAAGCTTGTAATAAACTGGCGCGGACTTTGATCACCACCTTTTTGATGTCCATCGGGGCCTGCACCACACAACCCGGTTTATGCGGCTCGCCCGGCATAAAAATCACAAATTTTCCCGGCTTCAGTACCATAGCCTGCTCATCGGCAATCTGACTGCACAGCTGATAATCATCCTCAACGTGCATCTCTTCGCAGTGACGAGCAGAATCGGTCATCCCAAACAGAATACGTTCTTCGCCGGACAACAGCATCTGAATATCAATGTACTGCTGATGCAGCTCCGCTTTCTTTTGCTCTGGGCTCTGCGTTGTAAATTGCATGACATTCATAAAAATATTCTCGCCCTGCAACGTGTAGCGCCCAGGCGTCTTCTCCTGCGGATTCGCCGCAATGGCAAGCGTTAACGCCTGCTGCAAGACCGGATGTAATCCGGCAGAAGGCAGTGAATTCAACGCATCTGATATCATCATCATTCTCCCTGGGCCAACAGCGCGGCCCCCAGTAATCCAGCATCATGACGGTAATGCGCCGCCAGCAATTCCACGTGATAGGCCAAAGGCTCTTGTGCCAGATAATGTTCCACCAGCGCCAGATACCCTTCAGCCAGCCCAACGCTGCCGCCAGTCACCACAATCTGGCAATCGGTCGTGGCCTTCACATCGGCAACAAGCCTTGCCAATGTTCGCGCTGAGCGATGGATCAACCGACTTGCCTGCTCATCCCCCTGCCCGGCACAGCTAAAAATAGTTTTGGCGTCGCATCCGGCAAGCGCGCCTTCGGCTGCCGCCGCTATTCCACGACCGGATGCGATCGCCTCAACGCAGCCCACACGCCCGCAGCCGCACATGGGCCCATGCGGGTCAGCCAGCGTATGTCCCAGATGCCCAGCAAGACCGCCGATTCCGGTCAGCAGTTTCCCACCGCTGACGACTCCCCCGCCCACGCCTGTGGAGACGGTAATAAACACCAGATCGCGGTACTCACCACCAAGCGCATGGTACTCAGCCCACGCCGCTGCCTGTGCGTCATTGACGGCCAGCGTCGGCAGGTCGGTGATTTGTTCCAGCGTTTGTGTCAGTGGAAAATGCATCAACCCGCCGAGGTTATGCGAATTCAGCGCCAGTAAAGCCCCCTCACGGATAATCCCCGTCGAGGCGATCGCCACCCGATTAGCACGCCCCTGTAGCGGTGCAACCAGTGTTTGTAACGCAGCGCGCAGCGCTTGCGGCGTTTTACTGGCAGGCGTCGGCAGTTCATGCCGCTCGCGGACTTGCAGATTGTTCTCTACCAGCGCGGCAGCCAATTTGGTGCCGCCAATATCAATCGCCAGTGTGGTCATGGCGCAGCCTCATGCATCGTGGTGGCGCTCTGTAGCTCGAAGAACGACATATTTCTTCCCTTACGGCTATTGCCCGGTTCAGCACCGGGCAATTGGATTAACTTTTAGATTTCACCATGGTGCTTTTGTCACCGCCGAACGGCACGGCACCGCTAAACGGTCGACCATCAATGGCATCATGCGTACGCAACGCTTCAGGACGCAGCCAGCGCTGTACACGGGACGGCATATCAAGACCAATCAGCAGGATCACTACAAATGTCAGGCCGAAAGAGAGCGATCCCAGCGCGGTACCCAGATCAAGACGTTGGGCAATCAGCGCGCCGATGATCGGTGCCAAAGCCCCGCCCAGTGCGCCCACGTTATAGGTGAAGCCCAATCCCGCCGCACGCTGATCGGTATCGAAATAGCCGCCAATCAGTTTTGGTAAGATCCCGGAGATCCCCTGGCCGAGCATTTGTTGGAAAAACAGCAGCAAACCCAGTACCCAAACGTTTGAACCGCCTATCGCAAATACCGGAATAATCAGCAACTGCGAGGCCAGCAGACTGCAGACATAGGCTTTACGCGTGCCCAGCCAGTCACCAAGAAAACCGCCGACGCAACAACCAACCGCCGCACCAAAGCCGCTAAAGAAGAGCACTCTGGCCACCGTGGAAGGATCGTACAGCAGTTCCGTTTTCAGATAGGTTGGCAACAGCGCCTGAATCGGCCACGAGTACAGGAAGGCAAATAGCACGACCACCATCAGCATCACGCCCGTCGGCCAGCGTTTCCCGCTGCTTTGCACCATAAAGCTAATGAAGATAAAGGCGCATATCAGTCCCAGGACCGCCACGATAGCCGCATTTTGCAGGTTGCCAGCAAAGCAGAACCACAGCGCGGTTGCAGCGGCGAGCGTCATCAGAATATTAATTACCCGATGCTCGCCCCGGTAGAGAATATCCACCATCGTGCGCACTGGCGCTTTACCTTCGTGTTTCTCTTTCCAGTCTTCCGCTTCCGGAATATTTTTACGCAGCCAGAGGGCGAAGATAATCGGCAGAATGCCGATAAAGAACAGCGCACGCCATCCCCAGACCGGGACCACCAGGCTGTAGACCTGGGCGGCGATCACGGCACCAACGGAAAAGCCGGAAATCAGGAAACCACTGGCTTTGTTTCGCAGGTGTTTAGGCCAGCTTTCAATAACATAGGTTGCGCTGGAGCCGTACTCACCGGCCATTCCCATACCGATAACCAGGCGGGCGATAAACATGGTGGTGTAGCCCGGCGCGAAGCCGCAGGCCAGCGTCCCCACGGAGAACAGAATGATGCTGGTGACCATTGCCAGGCGGCGTCCGTAGCGGTCGCCCATTGCCCCCAGCATTAACCCGCCAAACCAACGGGAGATAAAGGCGGCCGAGATCAGGCTGGCGGCCTGCACCGTCGTCAGTCCGAATTCGCCCTGCACTTCTGTCAGCACCAGGGCGATTAACACAAAATCGAAACCATCAAGCAAATATCCCAGCCAGGCGGCGGAAAATGCCCGCCATTGAGCCCGATTGAGATGGCGATACCACGGGATGTTCTGGGTAGAAGTACTCATTTTACTCTCCCGACGATTTTTGTTGTTGTGCCGGGTGGTGACTTTGCCTTACCCGGCCTACGGTCGAAAATCCAGGCCGGGCAAGCGAAGCGCCCCCGGCGACCCGCGATTACGCCTTTTCCGCCAGCAGTTGGTTTGCCAGCGCTTTCAGGTCCGGCAGATAGTGTTCATCTACCGGGGCAAAGGGTTTACGGCACAGTGGGACAGAAACCACATCCATATAGTGCAGTACTGTTTTCAGGCCGCGGAACACGCCAACCTTAATAAGCAGATCGATAACCTTATTGCACTCGGTTTGCAGCTTTTGCGCCATGCGGATGTCACCTTCTTTGAGCGCTTTCACAATTCCCTGATAACGCCATCCCATGATGTTGTAAGTGCTACCGATGCCGCCATCTGCGCCCGCGAGCAGACCAGAAGCGAAGATCTCGTCATAGCCGTTGTACAGCACCAGATCGGGATGAGCGCGGCGGATCTGTTCCATCTGATAGAGATCGCCCGAAGTTTGCTTCAGTGCGCCAACGCCTGGCAGCGTCACCAGCGTGTTGATCTGATCCAGCGTCAGTTTTACGCCGCTCAGCGCCGGAATGTTATAGACCACCATCGGTAAACCATCAGCGGAATCAATAATTGCGCGGTAGTGATCGCAGTGCTCTTCAAAGCTGAACGGATAGTAAAACGGCGTGACGGCCGAAACCGCATCAAAGCCGTAACGATGTGCGGCGCTCGCCAGCTGTTCGCTCTCTTCGGTGCTCACCGTGCCAACGTGGGCAATCAACGTCACCTTGCCCTTTGCCTCTTCGGCAACAATTTCCAGTACCTGCTCTCTTTCAACGCGGTTCTGGACAAAGGCCTCACCCGTTGAGCCACCGACATAGAGCCCGTCCACACCCTGACCAATGTTGAAACGCACCAGGCGGCGCAGACTCTCGATATCCAGTCGCTGTTGATTATCGAATGGGGTTAACAACGCTGGCATTACGCCTTTTAAATCTCTTGCCATAACGACCTCTGACGATGATTAGTTTTATCTGACTACATACCTTTATACCTGTTATACCAGATCAAATAAGCAGCAATACAATAGAGAACGCTTATAGTGCGATCTACTTCACTAAACACGTCATCCGTCGAGCCGCCTCTGCGTTAGCTGCCTTCGCTCCCCCCTGTCACATAGTTATCTATGCCCCAGGGAACTCGCTCTCTTGCCGCCTTGATGCAACTAGAATGATTTTGTGTTTAAACGATCGTCAGGATCGCGATCACTTACGCGATTTTTTACTTTTGCTGAAGGCGTGCCAGGTCGCGGAAACGCTGTTGAGGTGTTCTTGCAGTGCGCGGTCTGCTTCTTCAGGATCGCGCTGGCGAATTGCGTCAACAATAGCGATATGCTGCTGATAACTCACGTTATTGTGCTCATACAACTCTTGATCGGCAACGGTCGGACGGGCGGCAATCAGCCAGTCTAACAGCGCAACATGGATCGCCATAAAGATGGGGTTGCCCGGGATCTCCGCCAGCACGCGGTGAAAATCAACGTCCGAGCGGATGAACAACGTATTGTCATCGAGCGACTGGCTGTTGATCTCCAGCGCTTTCGCCAGTCTGTCGATTTGCTCATCCGTCGCATGTTCGGCGGCGTATCGCACCAGGCTTGATTCAAAGAACAGTCGCAGCTGTTCGAAGTGGGCAATGCCGCCGGGATGAGCGAGGAAATCTTTCGCCATTCCAGACAGCTCGCTGATGATGGTATCAGCTGAAGGACGCGAAACGCGGGCGCGCTCGCCGTTGTTGATTTGTACCAGACCTTTGCGTTTTAACGCGGCCAGCGCTTCTCGTACAGAAGGACGGCCCACGTTAAAGAAGGCCATCAGCTCCCGCTCAGACGGCAACTGTTCGCCCTCGCCAAATTCCCGACGACGAATCATCTGCTCCAGTTCTTCTTCAACCATTTCAGACAGTTTTTTACGCGCCAACGGGCGATTGCGTAAGCTACGGCCAATGGTGGATGGAGAGTCTTCAGCTTGCGAATCAAATGCGTTCATAGGGTCCATTCAGCTAAGTCGTGGTGACAAACAACAGCGGGTTTATCCTAACACAGGATCGAAAGCAGGGTGAAATGATGGACGATCTGATCCGGCTGGCCTATTGATAATATACTTAACAGCAATATTATTTTAAGCGAGTATCTTCTGCCTCATTTTAATTGAATGGAGTTAAATAGCTTCATGAAAATTATGAATATGAACGTGATAATTTATCATAACCATCTATTTTATAACGATAAATAATTTAAACATCGGATTAAAAATAAGATATTTACTCCATAAAAAATGCCCGAAAAAATATAACATCCGTTTTGACAACAGCGTTATTACCGGATTTATCTTCTTCTCTGGCATGGAGTGAAACAATGTTCGGCATCATTATCTCTGTCATCGTTTTATTAACGATGGGTTACCTGATCCTCAAAAACTACAAACCGCAGGTCGTGCTGGCCGCCGCCGGGATCTTCCTGATGATCTGCGGCGTCTGGCTGGGCTACGGCGCGTTGGTCGCTGACGATAAGAGCAGTGGCTATCTACTGGTCGATATTTACAACGAAATTTTGCGTATGCTCTCCAACCGCGCGGCCGGACTGGGGTTATCAATCATGGCAGTGGGCGGGTATGCCCGTTATATGGACAGAATGGGAGCCAGCAGAGCGATGGTTAGCCTGTTAAGTCGCCCGCTCAAGCTAATCCGTTCACCCTATGTAGTGCTTGCCGCCACCTATGTGATTGGTCAGATCATGGCGCAGTTCATTACCAGCGCATCCGGGTTAGGTATGTTGCTGATGGTGACGCTGTTCCCAACGCTGGTCAGTCTTGGCGTGAGCCGTTTATCCGCAGTTGCGGTCATTGCCACTTCGATGTCGATTGAATGGGGCATTCTGGAAACCAACTCTATTTTTGCCGCGCAGGTCGCGGGTATGAAAATCGCCACCTATTTCTTTCAATACCAATTGCCCGTCGCGTCGTGTGTCATTGTCTCCGTCGCTATTGCGCATTTTTTCGTTCAACGTCAATTTGATAAAAAAACCGCACCGGAAAGCAACGGATTTGCTGAACAAAAGACGCTGGAAAACGTACCTCCGCTCTATTACGCCATTCTACCCGTCATGCCGCTGATCCTGATGCTGGGCTCGCTTGCCCTTGCACAAATGGGGCTAATGAAAGCAGAGTTGAATCTGGTGGTGGTGATGTTGATGAGTATGACGCTGACTATGTTTGTTGAATTCCTGCATAAACATAATCTGCGCGAAACGATGGATGATGTGCAGGCTTTTTTTGACGGCATGGGGACGCAGTTTGCCAACGTTGTCACGCTGGTGGTCGCCGGTGAAATCTTTGCGAAAGGGTTGACGACTATCGGGACTGTCGACGCCGTCATAAAAGGCGCAGAGCATTCCGGTCTTGGCGGCATCGGCGTGATGATCATCATGGCTGTAGTCATTGCCGCCTGTGCGATCGTCATGGGGTCAGGCAACGCGCCGTTTATGTCTTTTGCCAGCCTCATTCCGGATATTGCCGCCGGGCTGCATATTCCTGCCGTAGTAATGATTATGCCGATGCATTTTGCCACTACGCTGGCCCGGGCGGTGTCACCCATTACCGCGGTCATTGTCGTGACATCGGGTATTGCCGGCGTATCGCCCTTTGAAGTGGTAAAACGTACAGCAATCCCGATGGCAGTAGGATTTGTGGTGAATATGGTAGCCACCATCGCGCTGTTTTATTGATGCCAAAGCCAGAAAACAGAACAGGCCCCAAAGGGCCTGTTTTTTATTTCACTATTTATTTCACTACGCGCAGCGCTGGACGCCCACCGCGAGGCGGTGGCGGAGTATCATCCGGATCGTTGTCGTCGCCATTATCAGGCTTATCGCCATCAATGACCGACATGACCGTTTCACTCTCAAAACCAGACGCGTCGTTGTCGTCATCATTTAAGCTGGCAACATCTTCGTCGTAGGCGGCTTCCGGTTCGAACATCGTACCGGCGCCATTTTCACGTGCATAAATTGCCAGAACGGCAGCCAACGGCACAGACACCTGACGCGGCACACCACCGAAGCGCGCGTTAAAGCGCACTTCATCGTTAGCCAGTTCCAGGTTGCCCACCGCACGCGGTGCAATATTCAGAACAATTTGCCCGTCACGCGCATATTCCATTGGAACCTGCACGTCCTGGAGCGTCACATCCACCACCAGATGCGGCGTGAGCTGGTTGTCCAGCAACCACTCATAGAACGCGCGCAGCAGATACGGACGGCGTGGTGTTAGCTGTGGCAAATCCATACAGATTAACCCCGGCCCAGACGCATTTCACGTTCAGGCTCAGTCAGAGAAGCCAGGAAAGAGTCACGTTCGAAGACGCGAGTCATGTACCCTTTCAGTTCTTTCGAACCTGCACCGTTGAATTCAATACCCAGCTGCGGTAAACGCCACAGCAGCGGCGCCAGGTAGCAGTCTACCAGGCTGAACTCATCGCTCAGGAAGTAAGGTTTCTGGCCAAATACTGGCGCGATTGCCAGCAGTTCTTCGCGCAGACGCTTACGCGCGACTTCGGCTTCAGATGCAGAACCGTTCACGATGACATTCATCAGCGTGTACCAGTCTTTTTCAATACGCTGCATGTACAGGCGGCTTTCACCACGCGCAACCGGGTAAACCGGCATCAGCGGCGGATGCGGGAAGCGCTCATCCAGGTATTCCATAATGATGCGAGATTCCCACAGGGTCAGCTCACGATCCACCAGTGTCGGTACGCTCTGATTCGGGTTGAGGTCGATCAGATCCTGAGGTGGATTGTCCTTCTCCACATGCTCAATCTCGAAACTAACACCTTTCTCAGCCAGCACAATGCGGACCTGATGGCTATAGATGTCAGTAGGACCAGAAAACAGCGTCATTACCGAACGTTTGTTGGCAGCGACAGCCATGAAAACCTCCAGGTATATTCAGAATTTTTACTGCTACCAGCCACTCAGTGGCCAGCCAGAAGTGATGTCACCCAGGCTCGGGAAAGTCATTGCTGTTCAAAATACAAACAAAAAATGAACGATACCGGACATTTGGGCAGAAAATTGGATGATAGTTTACCAGATTTTGTGACCTTTGTGGTGAGTCGATTCTTGAAATGGGGAAAAAGAGGTGGCAATCAGCGGATTAGCGTGGATCTGAGGCGAGAAATAACGATAAAAAAACCCGCCGAAGCGGGTTTTTTCGCAAATTGTCGTCTGCCGAAGCAGAGTACAATTAACGTTTGGAGAACTGAGGACGACGACGTGCTTTACGCAGACCGACTTTCTTACGTTCAACCTGACGAGCATCACGAGTAACGAAGCCAGCTTTACGCAGTTCGCCACGCAGGGATTCGTCGTACTCCATCAGAGCGCGGGTGATACCGTGACGGATCGCACCAGCCTGACCAGAGATACCACCACCTTTAACAGTGATGTACAGATCCAGTTTCTCAACCATGTCGACCAGTTCCAGCGGCTGACGAACTACCATGCGGGCAGTTTCACGACCGAAGTACTGTTCCAGAGAACGTTGGTTGATTACGATTTTACCACTGCCCGGTTTGATGAAAACGCGAGCTGCGGAACTTTTGCGGCGACCAGTGCCGTAGTATTGATTTTCAGCCATTGCCTATAATCCCGATTAGATGTCAAGAACTTGCGGTTGCTGTGCCGCGTGGTTGTGCTCGTTGCCAGCGTAAACTTTCAGTTTACGGAACATAGCACGACCCAGCGGGCCTTTTGGCAGCATGCCTTTAACCGCGATTTCAAGCACACGCTCAGGACGGCGAGCAATCATCTCTTCAAAGGTCGCTTGTTTGATACCACCGATGTGGCCGGTGTGGTGATAGTACACTTTGTCAGTACGCTTGTTGCCGGTTACAGCAACTTTGTCAGCGTTCAGAACGATGATGTAATCACCGGTATCTACGTGCGGAGTGTATTCCGCTTTGTGCTTACCGCGCAGGCGCAGAGCCAGTTCGGAAGCCAGACGGCCCAGAGTTTTACCGGTCGCGTCAACAACATACCAGTCGCGTTTTACGGTTTCTGGTTTAGCTGTAAAAGTTTTCATTAAAAGCTTACCCAAATAAATAAGTTACACGTTGGTGAACACCCAAACGTTTTGTCAGTTGAGGTTCACACGACATTGTCCAGCAAACCTACCCCTTCGAATAGCCTATGCCGGCGCATAGAAAGTTTTGGGAAAAAAACTCTCTCGTAACGTGGGGTCGCAAGATTATAGAGAAGTCAGGGTCAAAGATCGACCCCTTTATGTGATTTGCGGCAGGTTTAACCGGCTAAATGTTCCCGCTTCAGATACTCTTCGCTTTGCATCTCCTGCAAACGCGACAAACAGCGCTGAAATTCAAACTTCAAACGCTCGCCCTGATAAATTTCATAGAGGGGTGATGCCGCACTGACCACCAGCTTGACGTGGCGTTCATAGAACTCATCCACCAATGCGATAAAGCGTCGCGCTTCACTCTCCATCAGCGGGGTCATGACCGGCACATCAGACAACAGCACCGTGTGAAACAGACGCGACAACGCAATGTAGTCATGCTGACTCCGGGCATCGACACAGAGCGTGGTAAACGACACCGCCAGCGTCTGATTTTCTACAGCCAGGGTTTGCATAGGACGATGGTTAATCTCCAGCGTTGGCGCATGTTCACCTTTGGTTCCCGCTAATGCCAGCCAGAGCTTATCCATCTGCTGGCGGGTTTCCTCATTCAATGGCGACAACCACAAATGCGCCTGCGTTAAGGTACGCAGACGATAATCGACGCCGGCATCGACATTCATGATGTCACAATGCTGTTTGATGGCATCAATGGCAGGAAGAAAACGCGTGCGTTGCAAACCGTTGCGATATAGCTCATCTGGCGGAATATTGGAGGTCGCCACCAGCGTAATGCCGCGGGCAAACAGCGCCTTCATCAGGCCCCCAAGCAGCATGGCGTCGGTGATATCAGAAACAAAAAATTCGTCGAAGCACAGCACGTCCGTTTCGGCCTTAAAGCGGTCGGCGATGATTTCCAGCGGATCGCTCTGCCCCTGTAAGGCAGTAAGCTCTTCATGCACGCGCAGCATAAAACGGTGAAAGTGCAAACGCTGTTTACGTTCGCCCGGCAGGCTATGGTAGAACAGATCCATCAGCCAGGTTTTTCCGCGCCCAACTCCGCCCCACATATATAAACCACGCACCGGTGCGTTGATCGGTGACTCACGCTTGCCCAGCAATTTGCCAAAACGCGCCATCAGTCCACTCTCCTGCGGCGCAGGACGTGCTGACGTTGTAAGTGCCTGGAAAATTGTTTCCAGTCGATTCACGGCTTCTTGTTGTACATTGTCGGGCTGATGACTGCCGTCGTTGAGGGCTTGCTGGTAACGCGATGTCGGGGAAAGGCTTTGCATGATGTTATTGTTATTCCTTGAGAATCGATGTGCCGTCGCTCACGGTTGACGAAAAAAAGGCCGTTCTACATTACGTGATATAAACACGGGATTCCACTTCTACGGGATTAGCGGTTATAGTGGCATAATCAGGCGCAGGCATGGAGCCTAAAGCCAACACCCTACGGAAACACAAGACAACGGGAGATGTTCATGACCTGGGAATATGCGCTAATTGGGTTAGTCGTCGGTATCATTATTGGTGCTGTAGCCATGCGTTTTGGTAATCGGAAATTACGCCAACAGCAGGCATTGCAGTACGAACTGGAAAAAAATAAAGCTGAGCTGGAAGAGTACCGTGAAGAACTGGTGAGCCACTTTGCCCGCAGCGCTGAATTGCTGGATAACATGGCGGACGATTATCGTCAGATTTACCAGCACATGGCGAAAAGCTCCAGCAACCTGCTGCCGGGTATGTCGCCGGAAAACAACCCGTTCCGTAATCGTCTGGCAGAGTCTGAAGCAGGCAACGATCAGGCGCCGGTTCAGATGCCACGTGACTATTCTGAAGGGGCATCCGGCCTGCTGCGTAGTGGCGCAAAGCGCGACTAACCGCACATCGTTAAGAAATTTTTTGGGCGCAGCAATTGCGCCCTCCGCTTCTCTTCCTGTCCCAGCTATTATTTAGTCGTTAGCCGCATTGTGACCAAACCGAAAATTCAATAACATCAACCTGTTTTGAATCATCTTCCGTTTACTCAAGGTACGAGAGCAGGATCCATGAAAAAACAAACCCAGCTGTTGAGTGCATTAGCGTTAAGTGTCGGGTTAACTCTCTCGGCGCCATTCCCGGCCGCAGCATCTATTCCCGGCCAGGTTCCCGGTCAGGCTGCGCTCCCCAGCCTCGCCCCGATGCTGGAGAAAGTGTTACCAGCAGTGGTGAGCGTAAGGGTCGAAGGCACCGCCACTCAGGGGCAGAAAGTCCCGGAAGAGTTCAAAAAGTTTTTTGGTGATGAACTTCCCGATCAACCTTCACAACCTTTTGAAGGGCTGGGTTCAGGGGTCATTATTGATGCCGCCAAAGGCTACGTCCTGACCAATAACCACGTCATTAACCAGGCGCAAAAAATCAGCGTTCAGCTTAATGATGGCCGTGAGTTCGACGCTAAGCTTATCGGCAGCGACGATCAGAGCGATATCGCACTGCTACAAATTCAGCACCCCAGCAACCTGACACAAATTGCTATTGCCGACTCAGACAAACTCCGCGTAGGTGATTTCGCGGTGGCTGTGGGTAACCCGTTCGGTTTGGGTCAAACGGCCACCTCCGGCATTGTATCGGCTTTGGGTCGCAGTGGATTGAATCTGGAAGGTCTTGAAAACTTTATTCAGACTGACGCTTCTATCAACCGCGGTAACTCCGGCGGCGCATTGCTCAACCTGAACGGTGAGCTGATCGGTATTAACACCGCGATTTTGGCCCCCGGCGGCGGCAGCATAGGGATTGGTTTTGCAATCCCGAGCAACATGGCGCGCACGCTGGCACAGCAGCTGATGCAGTTTGGTGAAATCAAACGCGGTCTGTTGGGCATCAAAGGCACCGAGATGACCTCCGATATCGCCAAAGCGTTCAAACTGGACGTACAGCGTGGGGCGTTTGTCAGTGAGGTTCTGCCTAACTCCGGCTCCGCAAAAGCGGGGGTGAAATCCGGTGACGTCATTACCAGCCTCAACGGTAAACCGCTTAACAGCTTCGCCGAACTGCGTTCACGCATTGCGACAACCGAACCTGGGACCAAGGTCAAACTGGGCCTGCTGCGTAACGGTAAACCGCTGGAGGTTGAAGTCACCCTCGATACCAGCACATCTTCGTCCGCCAGCGCAGAGATGATTGCGCCTGCGTTGCAAGGGGCCACGCTCAGCGACGGTCAGTTAAAAGACGGCACCAAAGGCATCAGAATTGATAACGTAGAAAAAAGCAGCCCTGCCGCACAGGCCGGTCTGCATAAAGATGACGTTATCATTGGTGTTAACCGCGATCGCGTAAACTCAATCGCCGAAATGCGCAAAGTGCTGGAAGCGAAACCGTCGATCATTGCTCTGCAGGTGGTGCGCGGTAACGAGAGTATTTACCTGCTCCTGCGTTAACGCATGCAACCGGACATCAGCCCCTCGTGTGATGTCCGGTAAACTCGTGATATGCTGCTGCCGTTCCCTTTATTAATGACGCCGCCATCATGTTTGTGAAGCTTTTACGTTCGGTCGCGATTGGTTTAATCGTCGGCGCCATCCTGCTGGCCGCGATGCCCTCTCTGCGAAAAATTAATACGCTTACCGCACCGCAGTTCGACAGTGCAGATGAAACGCCCGCTAGCTATAACCCGGCGGTTCGCCGCGCAGCGCCTGCCGTCGTGAACGTTTATAACCGCAGTATGAACAGTACCGCGCACAACCAGCTTGAGATCCGCACGCTCGGCTCAGGCGTTATCATGGATCAGCGCGGCTATATCATTACCAATAAGCACGTCATTAACGATGCCGACCAAATCATCGTCGCATTGCAGGACGGCCGCGTATTTGAAGCGCTGCTTGTGGGGTCTGATACGTTAACCGACCTTGCGGTGCTGAAAATCAACGCCACTGGCGGGCTGCCAACAATCCCAATTAATAACAAACGCGTGCCGCACATTGGTGACGTGGTACTCGCCATCGGTAACCCGTACAACCTTGGGCAAACCATCACTCAGGGGATTATCAGCGCCACCGGTCGAATTGGCCTGAACCCAACAGGACGGCAAAACTTCCTGCAAACAGATGCTTCCATCAACCACGGAAACTCCGGCGGTGCGCTGGTCAACTCACTGGGTGAATTGATGGGGATTAACACGCTGTCATTTGATAAGAGCAACGATGGCGAAACCCCGGAAGGGATCGGCTTTGCCATTCCGTTTCAGTTGGCGACTAAAATCATGGATAAGCTGATTCGTGACGGGCGCGTGATTCGTGGCTACATCGGCATCAGCGGTCGCGAAATTGCACCACTGCACGCTCAGGGCGGCGGGATGGATCAAATTCAGGGGATTGTGGTTAACGAAGTAGCCCCGGACGGTCCGGCTGCGCAGGCAGGCATTCAGGTTAACGATCTGATTATCTCGGTCAATAACAAACCGGCAGTGTCTGCACTGGAAACGATGGACCAGGTGGCAGAGATTCGACCAGGTTCAGTTATCTCCGTTGTCGTGATGCGTGATGACAAACAGTTGACGCTGCAGGTAACGATCCAGGAATACCCAGCCACCAATTAACGTCACGTCTGGCGGCCTACTGACCATAAAAAACTGCACCTTACTTCGTTGGGTGTCCAACTTTTTGGGTGCAGTTCATGTTGGCTCCGGTTTTTTTTAGGCGATATCGTAGAGAGTTAGTACGTAATGCCTGATGGCATTACGCTTATCAGGCCTACAAATACACGCAGGCCTTTCTTCGCGTTACTTAACGAACTCTTCGCCCAGAGTAATATCTTTTTTCAGCGTATCCAACATGCCTTCCAGCGAGCTTTGTTCAAACGCGCTCAGCTTGCCGATAGACTGACGCTCTTCTACGCCGTTTTTACCCAGCAGCAGCGGCTGAGAGAAGAAACGAGCGTACTGGCCGTCGCCTTCAACGTAAGCACATTCAACCACACCTTTTTCGCCGCTCAATGCGCGAACCAGGGACAGGCCGAAACGTGCAGCAGCCTGACCCATAGACAGGGTTGCAGAACCGCCACCAGCTTTGGCTTCCACAACTTCAGTACCCGCATTCTGGATACGTTTAGTCAGGTCAGCGGCTTCTTGTTCGGTGAAGCTTACGCCAGGAATTTGTGACAGCAGTGGCAGGATGGTTACGCCAGAGTGGCCGCCAATAACCGGAACTTCAACGTCGCCAGGTTGTTTGCCTTTCAGTTCCGCAACAAAGGTGTTGGAGCGGATGATGTCCAGCGTGGTCACGCCAAACAGTTTGTTCTTATCGTATACGCCTGCTTTTTTCAGCACTTCTGCAGCGATAGCAACGGTAGTATTCACCGGGTTGGTGATGATACCGATACACGCTTTCGGGCAGGTTTTAGCAACTTGCTGGACCAGGTTCTTCACGATACCGGCGTTGACGTTGAACAGGTCGGAACGATCCATACCCGGTTTACGTGCGACGCCCGCAGAGATCAGTACCACATCAGCACCTTCCAGTGCAGGGGTAGCGTCTTCGCCGCTGAAGCCTTTGATTTTCACAGCAGTAGGGATATGGCTCAAATCAACGGCCACACCAGGTGTTACTGGAGCGATGTCGTACAGGGAGAGTTCTGAACCTGAAGGCAGTTGGGTTTTTAACAGTAATGCTAGCGCCTGACCGATACCACCAGCAGCGCCGAGGACTGCAACTTTCATCCTAAACTCCTTATTATATTGATAAGCAAAATGTCTATTGCTCCGCGGCGGCGACCTTAATTCACAAATCCAATGAATACAACAACCACGCGTCAAGAATGCGTAGTCACGCAAATTTGGCTTTTATGCATTTAACTTACGTAAAATAAAACCTAAGTTACGTAATTCAAAACCACCCACACAGTAGAGCAACTTTCCAACAGGTGCTGACAATATACCCTACCCACCTCTCAAAACAACATCAATTTGATAACATTTAATTTACTTTTAACCTTATTTGCGAGCCGTGACACAGGCATGTTTCTTGATAACGAAATTTGATAAAATTCCGCTCTTTCATAACATTATTTCAGCCTTGAACAAGGCAGACTGTTTGCATAAAAATTCATCTGTATGCACAATAATGTTGTTTCTACCGCCATATTACGGGTGACTTATGCGAAGCTCGGCAAAACAAGAAGAATTAGTAAAGGCGTTTAAAGCGCTGCTTAAAGAAGAAAAGTTCAGCTCTCAAGGCGAAATCGTCCTCGCGTTGCAGGATCAGGGCTTTGATAATATCAATCAGTCCAAGGTTTCACGCATGCTGACCAAATTTGGCGCCGTGCGTACCCGCAATGCGAAAATGGAAATGGTGTATTGCCTTCCGGCTGAGCTGGGCGTACCCACGACCTCCAGTCCGCTGAAAAATCTGGTGCTGGATATCGACTATAACGATGCGGTTGTGGTTATTCATACCAGCCCCGGCGCTGCTCAGTTGATTGCACGTCTGCTGGACTCATTGGGGAAAGCGGAAGGTATCCTGGGTACGATTGCCGGTGACGATACCATCTTCACCACCCCAGCTAAGGGTTTTACGGTAAAAGATCTGTACGAAGCCATTCTGGAACTGTTCGAACAAGAACTGTAATACCGCCTCCCCGCCGCCTCGCGGCGGGGGAAAACACTCTCTTTTCATCCCCCTCCTTCTCTTTTCCACTGCTATTGATTTAACAAATGGTGCGTTTAACCATCAAAATACATTCACATGGTGAATATGCAGCCTTAAAAACGCACATTTTGCAAAATCAAGTATCTGCATGATTTAATTAAATTTAATTTATACAAGCTGTTTAAAATGCTCTTTTTAATTCCATTGAGTTATAAGAAATCATTTTCTTAACACTCAAAACCCAATGAAACAATTAGCGTGGTATTAATTTATCGGGTGATTAGTGTATACTTGATTTTGTGATGAGGGTCACGAAACATAGACCCTAATAAAAGAATTCGACGAGGTAAATATCATGAAAATCAAAACTACTATTGCAACCTTAAGCCTTCTTTCTGTTCTCTCCTTCGGTGCAAGCGCCGCGGTTACTCAGGTGAACTCACAAGAAGCACAGAATCTGCAATCCATCGGTAGCGTCTCCGTCTCTCAGATCGGTAGTTCACCAATGGACATGCGCCAGGCCATCGCCGCTAAAGCTGAAAAAGCAGGCGCCAGCAGCTATCGCGTCACCGAACTCCGTGAAGGTGCTCACTGGCACGCTACTGCAGAACTCTACAAATAAACCCTCGTCGTCTAAGTCCGACGACTTGCCCCCGCCTGCCGGGGGCTTTTTTATGTCTTACATTGAGTGACGAACGTTAAAACGCAACTGCCCTTCCAACTCTTCTTCCGCTTCATCGAACAGTAAAATCAATGCGCCGTATCGCCTGCGTAGTTTGTCAGGCAAATGGACAAATTCAATTTCCAGCGGCAGCGGCAAGACTTCCCCGATCACCACCTCCCACAGAGAATCCAAATCAACCACCTTTTCCCGCGCCAGACCGAACGTGCGCGTGAACTCGCGATAGAAATCGCCCTGATCTTCTATCTCGTCAAAATCAAATGTATAGATGTTCATCTATAGCCACCATCCCGACGCCAGCTACTCTACAGACCGCCAATATTCAGGGGTCTCTCGCATTTTCAGGTAAGTATAGCCATAAAAAAACCGACGCTTTTAGCGTCGGTTTTCAACTCTTAATTACTGACCAGCGCATGCTGGTATTTGTGCAGCATCCCGCTGAGTCGTTTTACTGGCTCGGTCACCTGCGGTGGTGCTTGCCAGATAATTAATTTTTCCTGGTAGATATCAAGCTCCTCCAGTAACTGGCTAAAGTAGCGTCGGCGCTTGTCGTCATTTCCTGCTGAAATTACGTGATCGGCAGTTCGACGAAGCTGGCGATGGAATGCGGATAAATCCTCGTTCACCGGTACCGGCGCATCGCGCAGGCGCTGGTGCGCGATGATCATCGTCAGCGCCAGGCGAAACTTCGCCAGATCGCCGGGAAATTTGTTCATCAGCAAAAACAGCTGCTGATAAAGCGCCGGGAGGTGGTTTTCTTTGCGACGTACCACGTTGGTGGTCATCGCAGAAACCGCCGCCGACACGAACTGGTTGAGCAACACGCGGCCCGTTCTGTCACGAGAGTTATCACGCACCAGCAGAATGACGATAAACGCCAACACGCAGCCAACAATTTGCCCCAACGCGCTGTCGAGGAACTGGCTAAAGTGGAAGGTCATCGGGTTATCCAGCACAATGATATTAATGGTGCTGGCCAGCGCCCCCATCGATCCCAGCCGTCGTTTCTGTACCTCAATCCCCAGAAAGAATCCCAGCACCGCCAGGCTCAGGCACAGTAGGAACATACTTTGTTGCGTATTGGGGATAATCACCAGGAAATAGAGCGCTCCGAGCGGTAACGCTGCCAACGTCCCATAGATAAAGTCTATCGCCACCATGCGGGGATTTGGCAAACGCATTGCCAGCGAGGTGACGACCGCAATCATCACCATTGCGCCGCTGCCGGAGGTCCATCCGGTCCATAGCCAGAATAAGGTTCCCAGCACACAAGAAAGCGTGGTACGCCAAAAGTTAACCATCGCATGATGACGCTCGGCAGACTCCACTTTCACCACCGGCTCACCTTGCAGGATCTCTTCTTCCGTAGCGCTAATCTTGGTATTACTCACCACACCGCGTTTGAGCAGCAGGTAGCGCGTCGCGGCTCCCGCCCAGCTGTATATGGTGACCGGCGTTTCGCGCTCGCCGGTCCAGGCAATCACCCGACGCATCCGCTTCAGCTGTTTGTGGACATCCTGCGCCGTTTCAACCGACGTATCGAACAACTCGCGGAAAGTATCAGTGATCAGTTCTGGTCGGGTGTTCTGAATAAGATAGGTTTCACAGGACTGCGTGATGAGCGTGAGAGACAGCGTGTTCAATGCTTTAAGTCTGCGGTTAGCACGCCCCCAGCGTGAAGACTCCATATTCAGGTTACTGCGCATGCCTTCCAATGCTGCCGTACGACGGACTAAATCGCCCCAGGCTTTATCCACGACCTCGCTGTCGCCATGCTTAATGCACAACTGCATAAGCTGATATTGCGCCACCAGCAGGCTGTCCAGCTCAACATCAATCTCTTGTTTTATCGAACGGGGAGAGAAAAGCAGATCGGCCACAATGGCGCAGACAATCCCCACCACAATTTCACTGCAACGTTCGAGCGCAAATTGCGGCGTCAGCAGCGGTTCGGCCTGAATGGTAATGACGATGATCAGCGCCGTATAGCCCGAAAGCCCCCAGGCATAGGAGTTCTCGATCTTCACCAGTGACGAGATCCAGGTACAAAAACCGGCCCAGATACAGCACACCAGGATCATCAATAACGGAGCGCGGATCATGCTGATGATAATGATCAGTCCGGCAATACAACCGATAAATGTCCCGACAATACGCAGCATGCCGCGATAGCGGATAGCCCCTGAATAGGGTTCCCCACCCGCAGCAAAGGCCGGACCTGCCGCCACAATGGCCGCGGTCAGCACCGCCCAACGCGGGGTCTCAAGTTGGAAGTGAAAGCCAACGAACAGCGCCAGTACAATCGCGCACGCCAGTTTTACCGCAAAGCGGATATGCTGGTTGGCAATGGAGAAAATACCCATCGCAATTAACCAAACTCGCGCAGGCGGTGCGCCATTTTACGGAAGAAGGACTCCTGGCTTGCATCACGGTCCTGCTTACCGGTAATGACAACGGTAGCCGTTGTCCCGGCAGGCCACAGAGTTCCCTGCTGCTCATCAAGGCGGATTCGCACCGGGACACGCTGCGCCAGACGCACCCATTCCAGATTGGAATCAATGGTCGCCATACCTTTTGCATCCTGCGTACTGCTGGCATTCGTGACCCCCGCCGCCACGCTATCAACGGTGCCTTTTAAGACATTATTACTGCCAAGCGGGGTAATCTCAGCTCGATATCCAGGGCGAACACCTTCCAGTTTGGTTTCTTCCATATAGGCCAGCACATAGAATGAATGCTGCTTGACCAGCGCCACTGCTGTGGAACCACGCGTAATAAATTCGCCGCTATAGACGTTCAGGTTAGTGACCCAACCGTCAGCTGGTGCGCGAATGACGGTACGTTCCAGATCTAATTTTGCCAGGTCGCGGGTCGCTTGTGCTTTCGCAAGCTGGTGTAATACGGTTTGCAGGACGTTGTTTGACTGGTCAATCTCTTCACGAGACATGGCCTGCACGCCCAGGCGGTTACGACGACCAGCCTCCTGGCGTTTTTCCTGGGCCAGAACCTGATAATAAGAAACATCAGCTTCGGCCTGCTCAAGGGCTTTCTTATAGCGTGGCTGATCGATGGTGAACAGGATCTGATCCTTTTTCACCAGTTGGTTATCATGGACGTTAACGTTGGAAATAAGACCCGCAACATCCGGCGCAATAGCGACGACATCTGCGCTGAAACGCGCATCACGTGTCCATGGCGACTCGGTGTAATACACCCATGCGCGAAAAATAGCGATGAAGGCCAGAATAACCAGTACGAGAGTCGTGGCCGTACGGGAGAGTTTTTTTGTTAGTGTTTTCACTTCAACCTCAAACGAACAGGCGCGTTATTAAATAGAACAGGCAACAATACAGCGCGGTGTTAAACAGAGCCGGATGCCAGACAAAGTCATAGATGCCGGTTGGAACCAGTATCCGGCGCACCAGCCAGAAAATCGCCAGTGACAAAAGTAATTCGAAAAAAATCGGTGGGAAGGACAAGCCAAACACCACGATAACGGGAAACAGACTCATGTTGACCTTGGTAACTTAAGAGAGTGCAGGTGATAGATTTTCTAGCATATGTCACCGCAGAGAAGGGCAAGGGTGAGCCAGGCGAGAGCGACATAGCCGTTATTTGAATAATAATATATTAACGTAACTGTTATGCTGTTATCTATATTATGTGATCTAAATCACTTTTAAGCCAGAGTGAACAATGGAACGATTAAAACGTATGTCGGTGTTCGCCAAAGTTGTCGAGCTAGGCTCCTTCACCGCCGCCGCAAGACAGCTACAAATGAGCGTTTCATCGATAAGCCAGACGGTCTCTAAACTGGAAGATGAGCTACAGGTCAAGCTGCTAAACCGCAGTACACGCAGCATTGGACTGACCGAAGCCGGTAAAATTTACTATCAGGGCTGCCGGAGAATGCTGCACGAAGCGCAGGATGTTCACGAGCAGCTTTATGCCTTTAACAACACGCCCATCGGCACGCTGCGCATTGGTTGTTCTTCAACCATGGCACAAAATGTCCTCGCCGGATTGACCGCGACAATGCTGAAGGAATACCCCGGTCTGACGGTAAATCTGGTAACAGGCATCCCGGCACCGGATTTAATCGCCGATGGTCTGGACGTGGTTATCCGCGTCGGTGCGTTGCAGGACTCCAGTCTGTTCTCGCGTCGCCTGGGCGCCATGCCGATGGTAGTCTGCGCGGCTAAAAGCTATCTCGCACAGTTTGGTGCCCCGGAGAAACCCGCCGATCTCAGCAACCACTCGTGGCTGGAATACAGCGTGCGCCCGGATAATGAATTCGAGCTTATCGCTCCGGAAGGAATTTCCACCCGTCTGATACCAGAGGGGCGTTTTGTGACTAACGATCCGATGACATTGGTGCGCTGGCTGGCTGCGGGTGCGGGCATTGCCTATGTGCCGCTGATGTGGGTGATCAATGAGATCAATCGTGGCGAAGTGGAGATCCTCCTTCCCCGCTACCAGTCGGATCCGCGTCCGGTCTATGCGCTGTATACCGAAAAAGACAAATTGCCGCTCAAGGTCCAGGTAGTGATTAACTATCTGACGGATTATTTTGTCGATGTGGCGCAGCTTTTTCAGGGGATGTACGGCCGGGGAAAAGAGAAATAAAAAGAGTATTGGCCGGATAAGGCGTTGACACCGCGTCCGGAAAGATGCCCGATAGCACTGGTGCTTATCGGGCATACATCATGATGTTATGCAGTACCACCTACCGTCAGGTTATCCACCTTCAGCGTCGGCTGGCCCACGCCCACCGGCAAACTCTGCCCTTCTTTACCGCACACACCAACCCCGTTATCCAGCTTCAGGTCGTTACCTACCATTGAAATCTGCTGCATCGCTTCGATACCAGACCCAATCAGCGTCGCGCCTTTCACCGGTTTGGTTACTTTACCGTTTTCAATCAGATACGCTTCAGACGTCGAGAACACGAATTTCCCGGAGGTGATATCCACCTGGCCGCCGCCGAAGTTAGGCGCATAAATACCGTATTCAACGGATTCGATGATTTCCTGCGGCGTGGATTTCCCAGGCAGCATGTAGGTGTTGGTCATACGTGGCATCGGCAGGTGCGCGTAAGATTCACGGCGACCGTTACCCGTTGGCGCAACGCCCATCAGGCGCGCGTTCAGTTTGTCCTGCATGTAGCCTTTCAGAATACCGTTTTCGATCAGCACGTTGTACTGACCCGGAGTGCCTTCATCATCAATAGCCACAGAGCCACGACGGTCCGCCATTGTGCCATCATCCACAACGGTACACAGTTCCGACGCCACCAGCTCACCCATGTGACCGCTGAATACCGAGGTACCACGACGGTTAAAGTCGCCTTCCAGACCATGACCTACCGCTTCATGCAACAGAACGCCAGGCCAGCCAGCGCCGAGTACTACCGGCAGCGTACCAGCAGGCGCTGCTACTGCGGACAGATTAACCAACGCCATGCGTACGGCCTCTTTCGCCCACGCGTCAGCACGGACTTCACCATCGAGGTCGCCCAGGAAATAGTCATAGCCAAAACGACCGCCACCACCGCTAGCGCCGCGCTCGCGCTTACCATCTTCTTCCACCTGTACGCTTACGGACAGGCGTACCAGCGGACGAACGTCAGCGGCCAACGTACCGTCGGTCGCGGCTACCAGGATCAGTTCATAAACACCGGTCAGGCTGGCGGTTACTTCCTGGACGCGTTTGTCGGCGGCACGGGCCACGCTATCAACGCGACGCAGAATATCCAGTTTCTCTTCGCGGCTCATGCTCTGTAACGGATCAACCGAGGTGTAAAGCGCCTGATGCTCAACCGCTCCCAGCGTTTTTACTTTGCCGTCACCGCTGTCACGCACGATAGTACGGGCTGCATGAGCACTTTGCTCCAGCGCCAGCAGGCTAATCTGGTCTGCATAGGCAAACCCTGTTTTTTCGCCGCTGATGGCGCGCACGCCAACACCCTGATCGATATTGTAAGAACCGTCTTTAATGATGCGGTCTTCTAAAACCCAGGATTCGTGATAGCTCGACTGAAAATAGAGATCGCCGTAGTCAAGACGGCGTTCGGCCAGTTGGCCCAGAATGGCAAACAGATCCTGATGTTTCAGGCCATTCGCCGCTAGCAATTGTTCACTTACCAGGTTCAGACTCATCGTTTTGGTACTCATTAGTTTCTGTTGTAGGCCTGATAAGACGCGCCAGCGTCGCCATCAGGCACTTCAATGCCGGATGGCGGCGTGAACGCCTTTTCCGGCCTACGGACTGCGGTAGAAGATCACTGTACTGAGATTGGGGCAATTACTCGCCCCCGTCAAATCATTGCTGGCTTTCTTTGCGCGGCTGGCGCAGAACTTCATTAATCTGCGGCTTATCGACCGGACCGGTGATGCGATAGCGCAGAATCGAAACTTTGCTCCACAATGGTCCCAGAACCTTACTGGCAGCAAACACCGCCGCGCCGACAATCGGATTGACAGCAAACGCAGCGGCAACCCCTACGGTGGCAGAAATTTCAGGCGCGACAATGGCTTCCATATCCAGCTCCCGACGGACCAGGTTCACTGAGCCTTTCATCGCAATGTCTGCCTCCAGACCGTCCACCAGCGTGTCGTCGGTATGCATCACGCCATCTTTGATCCACGCCGTACTGCGAATCGAGTCGAAATAGAAACCTTCACTGAAGGTATCGCTAAAATCAAAACGCAGTTTACGTAGCAACGCATCAAAGCTCAGCAGTCGCAATAGTTGCCCCGCATGTCCGGTGCTGAGTTCAGTAAGCTCACCTTTGCCCAACCGGGTACGCAAAATCCCATTCAGCGAAGCTTCATCCGGATCCCATGGCGGGTTACGCCAGTGCAGGTCATACTCCACGTTGAACGAAGAGTTACGAATCGGGGTCGATACGCCAAAGAAACTGGCAGCGGAGTCAATTTTATTACCGCTCAGTTTACCCTTCAGTGACGTTCGTTCTTTGCCCGGCGCATTCACCCACACGCCATCGGTGGTCAGTCTGGCAAATCCCGTATCCAACAGACCGTTGCTCAGCGTTAGCGTGTCGCCTTTAATTGCTACATCGGCGTCAATACGCCCATATTTCTGTCCCCACATCCAGCACTCGGCACAGCGTAACTGAAGGTCCGGCCAGCCGCGGAAGCTGAAGTTGTCCACGGCGGAAAACGGCGAGGCTGGTGTGTTGCCCGGTGACGCTTTCGCCGCGCTGGGGTTGTAATAAAGATACTTAATATTGGCCAACCATGGCGCATTATTGCGCATCGCCAGCGTGGCGTTAATTTCACGACCCTGCGCCTGTACGATGGAGCCATTGCTCGCGGGCTCAGACACAATACTCAAATTATTCCACTGCTGACCGCCCAGGGATAACGATGGCGTACGCACGGTGATGCGTTGCGGGAAGTTGGCATTAGTGCCAACGTTATCCGCTGCGCCTTTTTGGAACAATGCCAGCCATTGCGCACCATCCATAGGGGGAAGATTAAGCTCAATGCCTTGCTGATCGGGTAACGCGGGCACAGTGCGGCTTTCCGACGTCCAGATAGCGCGGTCAAGCGTCAGTTTCTGATTCAGCAACCAGCGGCTGTTAAAGTGGTTCTTACTGCCAGCATTACCGGTCAGTTCAAAGCTGCGCAGATTGCCGTTAGCCTTAACGTTTACCGGCAACGCCTCACCGGCCGCTTTATTCAGCGGAGCAGGTAAGTGACTACTTACATTCTTCAGGTCACCCTTTAGCTCAATGTCGTAGGTCGGCCCGGCATGATACGGAAGATCGATACCCACCTTGCCATTCCACGCTATGCTGCCACTTAACGCATCGTTGACCTGCACCGGTAAAATCCCCATGCGGGTTGGCTGCCAGTCGCCTTGCAGGTTCACGGCTACCTGATAGGCTTTTGCCCCTTCGGTGGTGGAGAAGTCGACGTTCAGCGGCTGATTAAACCAGTTCGCCGTCATCGGCTCGCTCTTCAGATCGCCGTTGATAAAGCTGAATTTACCATTCAAATTCTTCAGCGTGCTGTCGAGCGGTTTAATAAACAGGCTGTTATTACGCAGGTTGACGTCGCCTTTGGCGGTAACCAACGAGCCGTCTAGCGGAATATCAAGATGTAAGCGAGCATTCACATCACCGTCAATTTGCAACTGTTCCAGCGTGGCGCCGAGAGAATCCTTCAACGGAGTCTCATCAAAATAAGGTCCAACCGCCTTGCCTGGCCCGTTGATATCGGCATCAATCAGCAGCTTTTCTTTTGCATAGTCGGGAATATTAGCCGTCAGGTTACTGGCCTTCACACCGCCCAGATTGACGCTATCCGTCTTCATCCACAGGCCATCGTTAATGAAGTTTAGTTCGATATTAAGATCGGTTAGCGCAGGCCAGTCGGGCTGGAAAGCAAATTTCGCATTGCGTAGCGGCACCAGGACCTGAAACTGCCCTTCGTTGTGCAGATACGGGAACAGATTCGGGTTACCGCCATACACCAGCGTGGCGTTATCCGCCTCGCCGCCCTGAATAGCGCCGCTGAGGTAGTCAACCAGCTCTTTGCCCATCAGGTTTTCCGGGAAGTAGCGCCAGGCCTGAGAGCCATCGTCGGTGCTGATGCCTGCCAGAATGCCCAACCATGGCTCATCATCAGCCGGTTGCAGATAGCGAAAACCACCGTGCGCATGTACCGCTTTCGCTTTAACATCAATGTTGCGCCCGTCTAACTGGAAGCCTTTATCATTCTTCAGCCAGCTTAGCGTCGCCACGCCGTTCTCTATTTCCAGCGGCGCGCGGAAGACGGTTTCATACGGCATTTTTGCTTGTTTCATGGAGGCGGTAAGCGCACCATTTTCAACGCTTCCCGCAAGCGTACCGGAGAAATGTTCTGCCCCCGGCAGCAGCTTCCACTGTTTCCAGGCCAAATCGGTCCACGAGGACAGGAAGCGGGTTTTTTCTGTCGCCTGTAACGGGATATCCAGCGCAAGCACATCTATTTTGCCGCTGGGTTGCGTGGCCCGCCAGATATCACCCAGCGCAGGCGATAGCCTGGACACCATCGGACGCAGTCCTTCTAACCCGGCCAGTTCCAGATTACTGGCACGAATGCGTAGCTCATCACTGCGTTTGTTATTCTCGCCACCGACTTCCTGCTCAGGGATCCAGGCCAGCGTTAATGCCCCGCTCGGCCAGGGTTTATCATCCATGGTGATACGGGTATCGGGAATAGAGAATTGCCAGCCCGCCTCTTCACGGCTGATGTGCGCCGTCAGATTATCGACGGAGAGCGTGTGCTTACGGTTTTCACCCAGCCAACTTGCCCCGCCTTTTTTTAGCCAGACATCGCCACCAGAAACGACGCCTTTGCTGATCGTCATCCATGCTTCCAGGCTAAAACGCGCGGTTTGCAGCGCGACATTATCCTGCATCCATTTGCCCAACCACGGTTTGACGTCGATGTCGTCTGCCTGCAGCCAGACCCGACCGTTATTCAACAGCCCTTCGTCATCACGCAGATCCATACGCACCTGCATAACGCCGTGCTGTCCGGTCAGGCTGGAGAGGCTGACCTGACCCTCGGCGCGATGCCGATTTTTACCGTTCAGCCAGGTAAGCTGTGGGATCGCCAGTTCAGCACGTTGACCTGAGAGGGTTATAAAGCTGATATGGCTGTCGCGTAGATCGAAATGATCAAACTGACGCAGGAAGAGATCGCTGAGATGGCCGGTTTCAATCCCATCTCCGCCTTCGCTGCGCTGGATAGGAGTATTGGTACGCAACTGAAGTTGCCAGAAGGTGAGATCGCGAAACTGCCAGCGCATGTGCAGCAAACTTTGCCAGACATCCAGCGCCAGCGTGACGCGTTTTACCGAAAATTCTCCCCCATCTTTCAGCTGCGCATGGATATTACGCGCTTCAAGCGTAGGACCGAAATTTTGCCAGCTGGCAGAAAGCTGGCTGGCGGAAACAGGCAGACCTGTGGCGGATTCAATCTTGCCAAGAATGGCCGGACGCCAGCTATCAAGATGAGGTAACGCAAGGCGCAGTCCACTGACCAACAGCGCTGCGATGACAACGAATGCGGCTCCAGTGAGCAGTAAAATCCCCGGCAATCGCCTCACGCGCCTCTCCTTGTCTACCAAAAAATATGACTCACACCCCTTGAGTGAATATTGCCGGATAATGGCGCTTGCGCCTTATCCGGCTTACATACGCGGGTGCCACTACACGATTTACATCATGACGACGTCGAACTGCTCCTGGTTATACAGCGGTTCGACTTGTACTTTGACCTGTTTGCCGACAAAGATCTCAACTTCCGCCAGCGCGTGTGACTCTTCACCTTTCAGGGTTTCAGCCACTGCCGGAGAGGCATAAACCAGGAAACGATCAGAGTCATATGCATGGTGTACGCGCACGATTTCGCGCATGATTTCATAGCATACGGTTTCCACCGTTTTCACCGTACCACGCCCATGGCAGGTCGGACACTCGTTGCACAGTACATGCTCCACGCTTTCACGTGTGCGCTTGCGTGTCATCTCCACCAGGCCCAGCTGTGAAAAACCGTTAATGCTGGTTTTTACGCGATCCTTGCTCAGAGCCTGCTCCAGGGAGTGCAGCACCCGGCGACGGTGATCTTCATTATTCATGTCGATAAAATCGATAATGATAATACCGCCGAGGTTACGCAGACGCAGCTGACGAGCAATGGCCTGCGTTGCTTCAATATTAGTATTAAAGATAGTGTCGTCGAGATTACGATGCCCAACAAACGCGCCGGTATTGATATCGACCGTGGTCATCGCTTCGGTTTGATCGATGATCAGATAACCGCCGGACTTCAGCTCAACTTTGCGTTCCAGCGCGCGCTGGATTTCATTCTCTACGTCAAAGAGATCAAAAATAGGCTGGCGCCCGCTGTAATGTTCCAGCTTGCTGGTCATCTCGGGGATATATTCCGCCGTAAATTCCAGTAATGCCTCATAGGTCAGACGGGAGTCGACGCGGATGCGGTCAAGCTGCGCATCGGCAAAGTCACGCAACACGCGCTGTGCCAGTGCCAGTTCACCGTACATCTGGTAGCGCGTTTGTGGGCGCTTTTTACGCTCCATGACTTTCGTCCAGACGCGCTTCAGGTAGGCCGCATCCGAGGCAAGATCCTCTTCACATACGCCTTCCGCCGCCGTGCGAATGATGAATCCACCCTGCTCATCGCAGTAATCCGCCACCACTTTTTTCAGGCGTTCGCGTTCGGTTTCGCTTTCAATACGTTGGGATACGCCAACGTGCGAAGCACCCGGCATAAAGACGAGATAACGGGAAGGCAGCGTGATGTCCGTCGTCAGGCGTGCGCCTTTAGTTCCCAACGGATCTTTTACCACCTGCACCATCAGATCCTGACCCTGGCGCACCAGTTCAGAAATGTCGCGTACAGTGAACTGTTTTTGTTCTTCACCCGCCACGCATTCGGTGTGCGGCATGATGTCAGAAGCGTGAAGAAATGCGGCTTTATCCAGTCCAATATCTACAAAAGCCGCCTGCATACCCGGAAGTACACGACTTACACGACCTTTGTAGATATTGCCTACGATTCCGCGTCGCGCCTCACGTTCAATATGGATTTCCTGCAGAATACCGCCATCAATGTAAGCCACCCGAGTTTCCGATGGCGTTACGTTTACCAACAATTCAGCCGTCATGTTTATCCCTTTTCTCACGCAGTGCGTTAAAATTGGTCAGCAACTCATACGTTTCTACCAGCGGTAAGCCGACTACGGCGTGATAGCTGCCATTTATCTTCCTGACAAAACAGCCACCCAACCCTTGAATACCGTATGCACCTGCTTTATCCATTGGTTCACCGCTGGCAACATAGCCCGCGATGTCCTCATCGGTTAGTGCTCTGAATGTCACTTCCGTCACTACCAGGCAGTCCAGACTGTGCTGGCGATCGGCCAGTGCCACGGCCGTCATAACTTGATGCGTTTTGCCCGACAGTTTGCGCAGCATTGCTGCGGCATGGTCGGCGTTGTGCGGTTTTTCCAACACTTCGCCATTAAGGATAACGATGGTATCCGCACCCAATACCGGCAAATCGCGCTGTGCCAGTACTACGCCAGCCTGCGCTTTTTCGCGCGCCAGACGGGAAACATACTGCTGCGCGCTTTCCTGCGGGTGCCGCTGTTCTTCAATCCCAGGGACCAGTCGTTCAAACGTAACACCAAGCTGAGCGAGCAACTCCTGACGACGTGGAGAACCTGAAGCAAGATACAGAGTATTCATATCAACCTTATTGCACCGCAAACTGCTGACGGACTTTACGCATCAGTAAGAATAGCCATGGCCAAAGCACACCATTCACTACACTACTCCAGAACACTTCAGGTCTGAAAGAGACGTTGATCACTAAAAACTCGGCCCAGAAAACAATAATATCCACGACCAGTGATAACAACATGACCACCAGCGCCTGTTGCCAGAGCGCGAGGTTTCGGAATAGCTGGAATTTCAGCGCGACCAGATAAGCAATGATACTCATCGACAATGCGCGCACGCCAAGCGTGGAGCCGCTGATGAGATCCAGTATGGCACCCACCACAAATCCCGTGCCCACATTTACGCGATGCGGCAGCGCCAGGATCCAATACAACAAGATGAGCAGCACCCAGTTTGGCCGGAAAACCAGAATGTCATCCGGCCAGGGCATGACTTGCAGCAACAGTGCAATAAGGAACGAGAGCCAAATCACCCAACGTCCCTGGCTACGATAGCTTGCCACTTACTGTCCTCCCGGCTTACGCGGAGCAGGTTGTGGCGGCGTGGTATCTGCGGGCGCTGGAGCCACGCCTGTTGCAGGTGCTGGCATCGGCGCAGGCGGTCCCATGGTATCTGGTGCAGGCAGAACTTGCGGCATCATTTGCATCAGACGTTCATTAGCAACGCGGTGTACTTCTTCCGGCGTCATCGGGTTTGCGCCATTACGATCGGCACCCCACAACAGCAGCAGATAGCGCAGACGCTGCAGACCCGCAGTCGGGCGAGCCTGAATCACAGTATAAGCGCGCTGAGTGTCCAGCTTAACGGAAGAAACAACAGCAACCGGATAACCTTCAGGGAAACGTCCACCCAGACCCGAGGTGACCAGCACATCGCCAACGCGAATGTCGGTGTTGGCCGGCAGGTGTTCGAGCTGAAGATCGTCGGTGCAACCGTTACCCGCAGCGATTACGCGGATATCATTACGCAGTACCTGAATAGGCAGCGCATGCGTCGCATCGCAAATCAGCAGCACGCGGCTGGTCAATTTAGCCACCGCCACGACCTGACCTACTACGCCTTTGTCGCTAATAACCGGCTGGCCTTCGTAGACGCCGTTAACGCTCCCTTTGTCGATCACGACCTGATCGCTGTAAGGGTCATTAACCGTTGAGATGACCTGCGTCACCATCTTTTGTTCGTCCTGACGCAATGGCGATCCCAGCAGCTCACGCAAACGCGCGTTCTCCTGTTTGTATTGCCCCAGCATCAGCAGTTCGCTGTTTTTCAGCAGCAGTTCCTGACGCAACGCCCGGTTTTCAAGTTCGAGTTGGTCACGCGAAGCCAGCGTTTGCGACACGCCGTCGAGTAATTCACGAGGACCATTTGAGATAAAGTAGAAAGGACTGACGGCGGTATCCATGTACGTTCGGATTTGACTAAACGTACCCAGGCGGCTGTCGGCAATAATAACGCCGAGCGCCACCAGCACCGCCAGAATAAGGCGAATCTGTAGCGACGGGCCACGGCTAAAAATTGGCTTCATAGTCTATGCGTATTCTCGTATCAGAGCGGAAGGGCAACCCGCGGGGGCTACCCAACCAGCATCCGATTACTCTTCGCTGAACAGGTCGCCGCCGTGCATGTCGATCATTTCCAGCGCCTTGCCGCCGCCGCGCGCCACGCAGGTCAGCGGATCTTCAGCAACAACAACTGGAATACCGGTTTCTTCCATTAACAGACGGTCAAGGTTACGCAGCAGCGCACCGCCACCGGTCAGCACCATACCGCGTTCGGAGATGTCAGACGCCAGTTCCGGCGGGCACTGTTCCAGCGCAACCATTACCGCGCTCACGATACCGGTCAGCGGTTCCTGCAGAGCTTCCAGAATCTCGTTAGAGTTCAGGGTAAAGCCGCGCGGAACGCCTTCAGCCAGGTTACGACCACGAACTTCGATCTCGCGCACTTCGTCGCCCGGATAAGCGGAACCGATCTCGTGTTTAATACGTTCTGCGGTCGCTTCACCGATCAGAGAACCGTAGTTACGACGAACATAATTAATGATGGCTTCATCGAAGCGGTCACCACCAATACGGACAGAAGAGGAGTAAACTACGCCGTTCAGGGAGATAACGGCAACTTCAGTGGTACCACCACCGATATCCACAACCATTGAACCGGTTGCTTCAGAAACTGGCAGACCCGCACCGATCGCGGCGGCCATCGGTTCTTCGATCAGGAAGACTTCACGAGCACCTGCGCCCTGAGCTGATTCACGGATCGCACGGCGTTCAACCTGAGTTGCTCCAACCGGTACACACACCAGTACGCGCGGACTTGGGCGCATGAAGCTATTGCTGTGCACTTGCTTGATAAAGTGCTGGAGCATTTTTTCAGTCACGAAGAAGTCAGCGATAACGCCGTCTTTCATTGGGCGAATTGCAGCGATATTGCCCGGCGTACGACCCAGCATCTGCTTCGCATCATGACCTACTGCAGCCACGCTTTTCGGCGAACCGGCACGATCCTGACGAATGGCCACAACAGAAGGCTCATTCAATACGATGCCTTGTCCTTTTACATAAATAAGGGTATTCGCGGTACCCAGGTCAATGGACAGGTCATTGGAAAACATGCCACGAAATTTTTTCAACATACTAAGGGATAATCCTGAAAGCTGGGGCGGAAAACAAAATCCGCTTACTTTACCAACCACACGCAGCAGCGACAAGGCGCAAAAATCATCTGCTACGGTGAAAATTAGTGCAGTTCGTTTCCTTTGTTACAAAACCGGCCTGAGTCCATCAGGGCTGAATAAATCAGCAGCACTCCTCGCTTTTGTTTGCAACCTGTCAAAGGTCATTCACCTGCATGTTTGCTGTTACAACCTGGCGAGCAGGCAAGCACACCCCCAGAAGGCACAGCGCGCGTTATTCTACGTGAAAACAAATTAAACGGCAGGTTAAACCGAGTATCTTTGCGAATATTTTTTCACGTTAGTGTCAAGTGGTTGTGATGCGGCAAAAAAATCCCCTTGCCCACCTGCAACTCCGCGTTCTGTCAGCGTATGCCACTCACTACGCGAACGTACGCCCGTGGCGTAAACCTGCGTGGGTGTTCCCGAACAGGCCTCCACCAGGCTTTGAACCAGAAGCTGATTTTCCGTTCGCTTATCAATGTTCCTCACCAGACTTGGATGCAGCTTCAATAACTCAACGTTAAGCTCTTTGATCCAACTGGTGCTCACCAGCGTTAACCCCGCCTGCGTAACGGCAATACGCACGCCCAGCGCATTCATCAATCTGATGACGGGCTGTAACCGGCTGATATGTTGACAGACATCTGCCTCAGCAAGTTCAATAATTATGCGTTTGCGTAATGATTTTTCGCACTGCATCAGCGTATCACGCAGCCAGCGCTGAAAACGTGGACGAATAAGCGATTCAACCGTTGTCTGCATCGCCAGATTTTCCTGCGGCCAGTAGCCCAAAAGCAGGATCAGACGGCTTATCTGCAAACGGTCATATTCTTCTGCCAGACCAAATTGCAGGACCATCGGCATATATTCCGCCGAAATGACCTCTTCGTTGCCATCAAAAATACGGCACATCAACTCCCGATGGTGCACCCGGCCTTCACGCGTTACTGCAGGCTTTTGATAAATTCTCGGCCCGCCCCGGCTAAGCATCTGTTCGATAAGCGTACGCCAGCGTACGTTGCCCCGACCTTTTTCCGGCAGCGAGTCATCATAGACCGACCAGCTATTTCCGCCCTGCAATACCGAATTCCGGGTGGCGGCTTCAGCATGATCCATCACTTGCTCCGGCGACTGACCGCTGCGGCAAACGCAAATGCCAATATGAACCATATCGGCACGATCGATCATTTTATTAGCCGGAAGTGCATCTACCGCTTTTAATAATTGCCCGGCGATGCTTTCCGCCTCTTTCAACGTGCGGTGTGGCAGCAGGATAGCAAAATCGCTACGGTGGTAGCGCGCCAGCAACGCGCCCGGATATCGCGTCATAAAAGTCGACAACAAATTGATCAGCGTCGAGATTTGTTCTTCTGCGAGGGTGATTCCCCAGCTATCGCGCAGCAGCGTAAAATCCGGCAGGCGCACCATCATCACGACGCCATGCGAGCCTACTTTTTCCTGATCTTCCAGCAGCGTGGCCAGTTGGTTATCAAAGAACAAGCGGTTGCTTAGCCCGGTTTTTGTATCCTGTGCGACATAGGAACGAATCAGCGTATCCAGGCGGCTGCGTTGCTCGCGGGCATTTTGAATTTCAGTCAGCAGCATATCGAGCGCACTGCTGGTACGCGCAGGCCATTCATAGACCGTTCCCCGCACGTTCGGTCCACGCTCGCCGTTCAGAATACGCGTGGAACGAATCTCCAGCAGTTCCTGACCTGAAAGCTGGCGCTGAAGCCAGCGCACAGACAAAAAGAGCATCAGAATAATGAAAGCAATGGCTATCGTGAGCGGTGCGGTGGTCAGTAGCGAATGGAAATAGTTACCCATTGGATCCTGATAAACCAGACGCAATGACATACCCGGATGCTTGACCAACGGTACGGTAATCTCGCGGTAGAGATTGTTCGTCCCTGCCGGTCGGTAGCTGCTGGTGCGTGAGTGGTCATACACCACATTTCCGCCCTGCAACAGTTCGATGCGCACGATATCAACAGAAACCATCAGCTCATCGATTTGCGGGGTTAACGTAACGACATCTCTGGAGACCAGATGCGTATCAATCGCCGTCGCGACCGCATGAACGCGCGTGGTGAACTTATATTGAATAGCGTTGTAGAAACTCAGCGAACAGCCGATCAGAGTCACGAAGATCGTTAACCCAGTAAGCAGCGTGACAAAAGCTGAAAATTTCGTCGTTAATCGCATCCTTGTGTTAACTCCGACAGTTATGAAACAGGCCTGAAAGTAATAAATCGACTCTAAAATGCAAAACTGAAGGCAAAATCCGTCAATTTATACAAACTGTGAGGGCATACTACCAAATCAGGTATATCTGGCAATTTATTGCGCAGAATCGGCATCATGTTTTGATTAGCGAGTATAGTCTTCATTATTAATTTTCCAATCCACTATACGAATTGAGGACAGGTTATGCAGGCTTTGATCTTAGAACAGCAGGACGGAAAAACCCTCGCATCCGTTCAACCCCTCGACGAAAATCAGCTACCGGAAGGCGATGTGACGGTGGATGTCCACTGGTCAAGCCTGAACTATAAAGACGCCCTGGCTATCACCGGCAAGGGAAAAATCATTCGTAATTTTCCGATGATTCCTGGTATCGATTTCGCCGGTACCGTGCGCGCAAGCGAAGATCCCCGTTTTCATGCGGGTCAGGAGGTTTTACTGACCGGTTGGGGCGTGGGTGAAAATCATTGGGGTGGACTGGCAGAACGCGCACGCGTGAAAGGCGACTGGCTGGTTGCGCTGCCAAAAGGGCTGGATGGACGTAAAGCCATGGTCATCGGTACCGCTGGCTTTACCGCCATGCTTTGCGTCATGGCGCTTGAAGATGCAGGAATTCGTCCGCAAGACGGTGAGATTGTCGTCACAGGCGCCAGCGGAGGCGTGGGCAGCACGGCCGTTGCGTTACTGCATAAGCTGGGTTATCAGGTTGCGGCGGTTTCGGGCCGTGAAAGCACCCACGACTACCTGAAAAGCCTGGGCGCAAACCGTATTCTTGGTCGCGATGAGTTTGCCGAGTCTCGTCCGCTGGAAAAACAGCTGTGGGCTGGCGCGGTGGATACCGTTGGCGACAAAGTTCTGGCGAAAGTCCTCGCGCAGATGAACTACGGCGGCTGTGTTGCTGCCTGCGGTCTGGCGGGCGGTTTCGCTCTGCCAACCACGGTGATGCCATTCATTCTGCGTAACGTTCGTTTGCAAGGAGTGGACTCGGTGATGACCCCGCCGGCACGCCGTGCAGAAGCCTGGGCGCGTCTGGTTAAGGATCTGCCGGAATCTTTCTATGCTCAGGCGGCAACGGAAATTACGCTGGCGGATGCGCCGAAGTTCGCCGATGCCATCATCAATAACCAGGTGCAAGGCCGTACGCTGGTGAAGGTGAAGTAACAGACCCTGGCGCAGAAATTTACACTTAATTAACGAAATTTCGCGGCACATCTACAGACTCCCTGCCATATTAACTACGCGTCCCCTGTCAGTTATGACGCGTAAGCCGGGAGTCTGTTATGAAGAAATTACGTCCATTTACAGAAGCCGACGTCACTGACGAGTCGGCTTTTTTTATGCAGCGTCGCCAGGTGCTGAAAGCATTAGGGATCAGCGCAGCCGCGTTGTCTTTACCCCACTCTGCGCAGGCTGACCTTCTGAGTTGGTTTAAGGGTAATGACCGCCCGCCCGCGCCCGCGGGAAAGCCGCTTAATTTCAGCAAGCCCGCCGCCTGGCAAAATTCGCTTCCTTTAACCCCAGCGGATAAAGTTTCTGGCTACAACAACTTCTATGAATTCGGTCTCGACAAAGCGGATCCGGCAGCCAACGCGGGTAGCCTGAAAACCGATCCGTGGACATTAAAAATCAGTGGTGAGGTCGCCAAACCACTCACTCTCGATCACGACACCTTGACCACCCGTTTCCCGCTGGAGCAACGGATTTACCGGATGCGCTGTGTGGAAGCCTGGTCAATGGTCGTGCCATGGATTGGCTTTCCGTTACATAAACTGTTGGCGCAGGTGGAACCCACCAGCAATGCGAAGTATGTCGCGTTCGAAACGCTGTACGCACCAGAGGAAATGCCGGGACAAAAAGATCGCTTTATTGGCGGCGGGTTGAAGTATCCCTATGTTGAAGGACTGCGTCTGGATGAAGCGATGCACCCACTCACGTTGCTTACAGTGGGGGTTTATGGAAAAGCCCTTCCGCCACAAAATGGCGCGCCCATTCGCTTAATTGTGCCGTGGAAATATGGATTTAAAGGCATTAAGTCGATCGTGAGTATCAAACTCACGCGCGAACGCCCTCCGACAACCTGGAATCTGGCCGCGCCCAATGAATACGGGTTTTATGCCAACGTGAATCCGCATGTCGATCATCCCCGCTGGTCCCAGGCCACCGAGCGTTTTATTGGCGCTGGCGGTATTCTGGACGTACAGCGTCAGCCCACGCTGATGTTTAACGGCTATGCCGAAGAGGTTGCGTCACTGTATCGCGGACTCAATTTGCAGGAGAATTTTTAAGTGCGTCTGACTGCAAAGCACATTACCGGGCTGAAAGTTTGCCTGCATCTTGCCGGTTTTTTGCCGTTTATCTGGCTATTTTGGGCGGTAAATCACGGCGGCCTGAGCGCCGATCCGGTCAAAGATATCCAGCACTTTACCGGTAGGACAGCTCTGAAATTCTTGCTGGCGACCTTGCTGGTCTCTCCACTCGCGCGCTACGCTAAACAGCCATTATTGATACGCACACGTCGCCTGTTAGGGCTATGGTGTTTTGCCTGGGCAACGCTGCATTTAACCAGCTACGCATTACTGGAACTGGGCATTAATAATCTGGCGTTGTTAGGGCGGGAATTAATTACGCGGCCTTATTTAACCTTGGGCATTGCCAGTTGGGTCATATTATTCGCCCTCACCTTAACGTCTACGCAGGCTGCACAGCGAAAGCTGGGTAAAAGCTGGCAGTATTTGCACAACTTCGTCTATCTTGTGGCGATCCTGACACCCATACATTATCTGTGGTCGGTTAAAATTATCTCCCCTCAACCGATTATTTATGCAGCGATCGCTGCGGTGCTGTTAGCGTGCCGTTACAAGAAGTTTCGCCAGTGGTGGCGGTAGTTTCACGATATGTGCAGTGCGTTGCAAAACACTGACGATCCGATTTTCTTTACATGTTAACGGTTGATTATCTTCCCTGATAAGACCAGTATTTAGCTGCCAATTGCTACGAAATAGTTATAATGTGCGACTTTGCTATCCCCGGTAGCGTTTTTAAGGCGCTGAAAGGGTGACAATCGCATATTGAAGGTATATTTTGTCTTTTACCCGAAAATGGCAGAAGATAGCCGCACAATGACTAACAAGTCTGGCAATCTCACTTAATGGCAGCAGCGCCCAGTGCAGCGCCTGAGATGCGTGGCATCTTGTCACTCACTGTTATAAAAATGCTATACAGACGGCGGTAAAACGCCTGTCACAATCTCACTAAACAAAGAGTACGGAACCCACTCATGGATATTCGTAAGATTAAAAAACTGATCGAGCTGGTTGAAGAATCAGGCATCTCCGAACTGGAAATTTCTGAAGGCGAAGAATCTGTACGCATCAGCCGTGCAGCGCCAGCTGCAAGTTTTCCGATGATGCAACAGGCTTATGCTGCACCAGTGATGCAGCAACCAGCTCTGTCTAACGCTGTCGCACAAACTGCCTCTCCAAGTATGGAAGCTCCGGCAGCAGCGGAAATCAGTGGTCACATCGTACGCTCCCCAATGGTTGGTACGTTCTACCGCACCCCGAGCCCGGATGCTAAAGCGTTCATCGAAATCGGACAGAAAGTGAATGCGGGCGATACCCTGTGCATCGTTGAAGCCATGAAAATGATGAACCAGATCGAAGCCGACAAATCCGGCGTAGTTAAAGCGATTCTGGTAGAAAGTGGTCAACCGGTAGAATTTGACGAGCCGCTGGTCGTCATCGAATAACGAGGCGAACATGTTGGATAAAATTGTTATCGCCAACCGCGGCGAGATTGCCCTGCGTATTCTTCGTGCCTGTAAAGAACTGGGCATCAAGACTGTCGCTGTGCATTCAAGTGCGGATCGCGATTTAAAACACGTATTGCTGGCGGATGAGACGGTCTGTATCGGCCCGGCTCCGTCCGTAAAAAGCTATCTGAACATCCCGGCTATCATCAGCGCCGCTGAAATCACCGGCGCGGTGGCAATTCACCCGGGCTATGGCTTCCTCTCTGAGAACGCCAACTTTGCTGAGCAGGTAGAGCGTTCTGGCTTTATCTTCATCGGCCCGAAAGCCGACACCATCCGCCTGATGGGCGACAAAGTGTCTGCAATCACCGCGATGAAGAAAGCGGGCGTACCGACAGTCCCAGGCTCTGACGGCCCGCTGGGCGATGACATGGACGCTAACCGCGCTCATGCTAAACGCATCGGCTACCCGGTTATCATCAAAGCCTCCGGCGGCGGCGGCGGTCGCGGTATGCGCGTCGTGCGCAGCGATGCCGAACTGGCACAATCCATCTCCATGACCAAAGCGGAAGCGAAAGCCGCTTTCAATAACGATATGGTCTACATGGAGAAATACCTGGAAAACCCACGCCACATTGAAATTCAGGTGCTGGCTGACGGTCAGGGTAACGCGATTTATCTGGCAGAACGTGACTGCTCCATGCAGCGTCGTCACCAGAAAGTTGTCGAAGAAGCACCAGCGCCGGGCATTACCCCGGAACTGCGTCGCTACATCGGCGAGCGTTGCGCCAAAGCCTGTGTTGATATCGGCTATCGCGGGGCGGGTACTTTCGAATTCCTGTTCGAAAACGGCGAGTTCTACTTCATTGAGATGAACACCCGTATTCAGGTTGAACACCCGGTAACCGAAATGATCACCGGCGTTGACCTGATCAAAGAGCAGCTGCGCATCGCAGCGGGCCAACCGCTGTCCATCAAGCAGGACGAAGTTGTGGTTAAAGGCCATGCGGTAGAATGCCGTATCAACGCCGAAGACCCGAACACCTTCCTGCCAAGCCCGGGTAAAATCACGCGTTTCCACGCGCCGGGTGGTTTTGGTGTGCGTTGGGAGTCTCATATTTACGCAGGCTACACCGTACCTCCGTACTATGACTCAATGATCGGTAAGCTGATCTGCTATGGCGAAAACCGCGACGTCGCTATCGCCCGTATGAAAAACGCATTGCAGGAACTGATCATCGACGGTATCAAAACCAACGTTGACCTGCAGATCCGTATCATGAATGACGAGCACTTCCAGCACGGTGGAACCAATATCCACTACCTGGAGAAAAAACTCGGACTTCAGGAAAAGTAAGCGTGCGTTAACCGAAAAGGCCGGAAATTCCGGCCTTTTGTTTTTCTCCCCTCCCGCACGTGCCATAAGGTACAATCCCCGCTTTCTTTATCCACAAGGGACAAAAAATGGACGCTCGTTTTGTTCAGGCCCATAAAGAGGCGCGCTGGGCGCTGTGGCTAACCCTTTTATATCTGGTCACATGGTTAGTGGCCGCTTACTTACCTGATTCAACGCTGGGTTTTACCGGCTTACCGCACTGGTTCGAAATGGCCTGCCTGCTAACGCCGCTGGCTTTTATCGTGCTGTGCTGGGCGATGGTGAAGTTTATCTATCGCGACATTCCGTTGGAGGATGACGATGCAGCTTGAAGTTATTTTACCGCTGGTCGCCTATCTTCTGGTGGTATTCGGTCTCTCAGTTTATGCCATGCGTAAGAGAGTTACCGGTACCTTCCTGAATGAATATTTCCTTGGCAGCCGCTCCATGGGCGGGGTCGTGTTAGCGATGACGCTAACGGCAACCTACATTAGCGCCAGCTCGTTTATTGGCGGTCCTGGTGCCGCTTACAAATACGGACTGGGATGGGTGCTGCTGGCGATGATCCAGTTGCCTGCCGTCTGGCTGTCGCTGGGTATTCTCGGCAAGAAGTTCGCGATTCTGGCACGCCGTTATAATGCTGTTACCCTCAACGATATGCTATTTGCGCGCTACCAGAGCCGCCTGCTGGTATGGCTGGCAAGCCTCAGCCTGTTGGTCGCGTTTGTCGGGGCAATGACCGTACAGTTTATTGGCGGCGCACGTTTGCTGGAAACCGCAGCGGGTATCCCCTACGAAACCGGTCTGCTGATTTTTGGCGTCAGCATCGCGTTATACACGGCGTTCGGCGGCTTTCGCGCCAGTGTACTGAACGACACCATGCAGGGCATGGTGATGCTGATTGGTACTATCGTTTTGCTGGTCGGCGTCGTTCATGCTGCCGGTGGCCTTAGCAATGCGGTGGTAACCCTGCAGACTATCGACCCTAAACTGGTCTCGCCGCAGGGCGCTGATGACATTTTGTCACCCACGTTTATGACCTCATTCTGGGTGTTAGTATGCTTTGGCGTGATTGGCCTACCGCATACCGCGGTGCGCTGCATCTCTTATAAAGACAGTAAAGCGGTACACCGCGGCATTATCATCGGCACCATCGTAGTGGCGATCCTGATGTTTGGTATGCATCTGGCGGGTGCCCTGGGACGGGCGGTCATCCCTGACCTGACGGTACCGGATCTGGTTATCCCTACGCTGATGGTCAAAGTCCTGCCGCCGGTCGCTGCTGGGATTTTCCTCGCCGCACCTATGGCTGCGATTATGTCGACGATCAATGCCCAATTGCTGCAAAGTTCCGCTACGATCATTAAGGATCTGTACCTGAACCTTCGCCCGGAACAGCTGGAAAACGAAACCCGGCTGAAACGCATGTCGGCAGTGATTACCCTGCTGTTGGGCGCGTTACTGTTGCTGGCCGCCTGGAAACCGCCAGAGATGATTATCTGGCTGAATCTGCTGGCGTTTGGCGGGCTGGAAGCCGTCTTCCTGTGGCCTCTGGTGCTGGGCCTCTATTGGGAGCGGGCAAACGCGTCAGGCGCATTGAGCGCGATGATTGTCGGCGGCGTGCTTTATGCTCTACTCGCCACCTTTAACGTTCAGTTCCTGGGCTTCCACCCAATCGTGCCCTCGTTACTGATAAGCTTGCTGGCTTTCCTGATAGGCAACCGTTTCGGTCCCGCCGTCCCGCAAGCCGCCATATTGACTACTGATAAATAAAGAGTTTTGCCATGCCATGGATCCAACTGAAACTGAACACGACCGGTGCCAACGCTGAAGAGTTGAGCGATGCGCTGATGGAAGCGGGCTCCGTTTCCATTACTTTCCAGGATACGCATGATACGCCGGTATTTGAACCTCTGCCGGGCGAGACTCGCCTGTGGGGTGATACCGACGTTATCGGCTTGTTCGATGCAGAAACCGACATGAAAGAAGTGGTTGCCATCCTGGAACAGCATCCGCTGCTGGGTGAAGGCTTCGCGCATAAAATCGAACAGCTCGAAGACAAAGACTGGGAACGCGAATGGATGGATAACTTCCACCCGATGCGCTTTGGTGAACGTCTGTGGATTTGCCCAAGCTGGCGCGATGTCCCGGATGAGAATGCTGTCAACGTGATGCTGGACCCGGGTCTGGCATTTGGCACAGGCACGCACCCCACTACCTCTCTGTGCCTGCAATGGCTGGACGGTCTTGATCTTAACGGTAAAACGGTTATCGACTTTGGCTGCGGCTCCGGCATTCTTGCCATTGCGGCACTGAAGCTGGGTGCGGCGAAAGCCATTGGCGTGGATATCGACCCGCAGGCGATTCAGGCCAGCCGTGATAACGCCCAGCGTAATGGTGTTTCTGAGCGTCTGGAGCTTTATCTGCCGAAAGACCAGCCAGAGGCGATGAAAGCCGACGTGGTGGTCGCCAACATCCTTGCTGGCCCATTACGTGAACTGGCTCCGTTAATCAGCGTACTGCCCGTTGAGGGCGGTTTGCTGGGGCTTTCTGGTATTCTTGCCAGCCAGGCGGAAAGCGTCTGTGAAGCCTATGCCGATCTCTTTACGCTCGATCCGGTTATCGAGAAAGAAGAGTGGTGTCGCATTACCGGCCAGAAAAAATAATCCCTTCCGGCGTGGTTATCTGACCACGCCATTTTCAGACAATTGACCAGCATACCGACACTTTCCTCAGCGATATAATAATCAATTGATTTTGTTATTTTTTATATTGAGTTTCGTTGAGTAAACGTATGCGTTTCAACTGTTTTACAACAACTTTGCTGGCAGCATGCATGATGCCACTGACCACGCTGGCCGTACCATGGGGATATACCGAAGAAAACGACCCCGCACGATGGGGATATACCGAAGAAAACGGCCCCGCACGATGGGGAGAAATCAGCAAAGCGTATGCAACGTGCCAGACAGGCATAAACCAATCCCCCATAGACATCCAGACCACCACAACCAGTAAACTCGGTCTCCCCGCGCTAAACATGCAGTACGTCGATGGCCCAACTAGATTTCGGAGCATTAACCATACGTTGCAAGCAACGATGAGTAGTTACGCATCTAATTCTATTGAAATTGATGAAACGCTTTATTATTTAAAACAATTTGATTTTCACGCCCCGAGTGAACATACCCTCAACGGTAAAACCTATCCGCTGGAGATGCAGTTGCTCCACAAAAGTCAATCCGGAGACATTGCTATTGTGGCGGTTATGTTTGACGTGGGTGAACAGAACCAGGCGATTCAAAATTTGTGGGAGTCCTTTCCAACCATGGAGGACAGCAGCATGGACATCTTCTCGCCGGTCGATATCCACCAGCTTTTACCCGACAATAAAACCTACTGGCGCTACCGTGGTTCGTTAACAACACCTCCCTGCACCGAAGGCGTCACCTGGTCTGTCCTGAAAACGCCTGTTGCTCTTTCTGCCGAACAGTTGGATAAATTTCACTACATTGTTGGGCCAGCAAACAATCGCCCGCTGCAGCCGTTGAATGAACGCAAGATTACGGACAGCTATTCTGGGGATACCGAGATCCTGTACTAAAATGAGGTAGCGATCACACAATGACGAGGTAATTTGCTGATTAATTCAGCAGAATATCTTGTCAGTACCGTCTGCAGCTGAAGAAAAAATGAGAAGTTACGCAAAATTATATGTGTATATAAAATCGACACATTTTTATAATGCGATGATTTATATGATTAAATATTTTCATGCGTTCACATTTACGGCAATTCATTGATCCACCTCAGTGGATTGGTCAAAGTTTGGCCTTTCATCTCGTGCGAAAAATGCGTAATATACGCCGCCTTGCAGTCACAGTATGGTCATTTCTTAACTCATGCGCATCGGACAATACCAGCTCAGAAATCGCCTGATCGCAGCACCTATGGCTGGCATCACTGACAGACCATTCAGGACGCTGTGCTATGAGATGGGAGCCGGATTGACAGTATCCGAGATGATGTCTTCTAACCCGCAGGTTTGGGAAAGTGACAAGTCTCGTTTACGGATGGTGCACGTTGATGAGCCAGGAATTCGCACGGTGCAAATTGCCGGTAGCGACCCTGTTGAGATGGCCGATGCCGCACGTATTAACGTGGAAAGCGGCGCCCAGATTATTGATATCAATATGGGGTGTCCGGCTAAAAAAGTGAATCGCAAGCTCGCAGGTTCAGCCCTCTTGCAGTACCCGGATTTAGTGAAATCGATACTAACCGAGGTCGTCAATGCAGTGGACGTTCCTGTCACACTCAAGATTCGCACCGGCTGGGCTCCGGAACACCGTAACTGCGTAGAGATTGCCCAACTGGCTGAAGGCTGTGGCATTCAGGCTCTGACCATTCATGGACGCACCCGCGCCTGTTTGTTCAATGGAGATGCTGAGTACGACAGTATTCGGGCAGTTAAGCAGAAAGTTTCCATTCCGATTATCGCGAATGGCGACATTACTGACCCGCATAAAGCCAGAGCTGTACTCGACTATACGGGGGCGGATGCCCTGATGATAGGACGTGCAGCTCAGGGAAGACCCTGGATCTTTCGGGAAATCCAGCATTATCTGGACACTGGGGAGCTGCTGCCCCCGCTGCCTATGGCAGAGGTGAAGCGCTTGCTTTGTGCGCACATTCGGGAACTGCACGACTTTTATGGTCAGGCAAAAGGGTACCGAATTGCGCGTAAACACGTATCCTGGTATCTCCAGGAACACGCTCCGGATGACCAGTTTCGGCGCACATTCAACGCCATTGAAGATTCCAGCGAACAGCTGGCGGCGTTGGAGGCATACTTCGAAAATTTTGCGTAAACAGAAATAAAGAGCTGACAGAACTATGTTCGAACAACGCGTAAATTCTGACGTACTGACCGTTTCTACCGTTAACTCTCAGGACCAGGTAACTCAAAAGCCCCTGCGTGACTCGGTTAAACAGGCACTGAAGAACTATTTTGCTCAATTGAATGGTCAGGATGTGAATGATCTCTATGAGCTGGTACTGGCTGAAGTAGAACAGCCCCTGTTGGACATGGTGATGCAATACACCCGCGGTAACCAGACCCGTGCTGCCCTGATGATGGGCATCAACCGTGGTACACTGCGTAAAAAACTGAAAAAATACGGCATGAACTGATACTAATCAGTTAAATGTTTGTTTTAAAAGGCGCTACTCGGCATGGGGAAGCGCCTTTTTTATTGACGTCACACGGGAGGCTTTGGCGATGAACGCGAGATGTGAACCTGTCTATTTTGGCGATGAATCTAAAAAGATAATCCTGGGTGACGCGCTAACTGAACTGAAAAAACTGCCGTCTGAAAGTGTCGAACTCATTTTTGCTGACCCTCCTTATAACATCGGGAAAGACTTTGACGGGATGGTGGAATCCTGGGACGAAGAGGCCTTTCTGGCGTGGTTGTTTGAGTGCATCGACGAGTGCCATCGCATCCTCAAACCACACGGCACCATGTACATCATGAACAGTACGGAGAACATGCCGTACATCGACCTCAAATGCCGCCCGCTTTTTACCATCAAGAGTCGTATCGTGTGGTCATACGATAGCTCAGGGGTACAAGCCAAAAATTACTTTGGTTCGATGTATGAACCGATCCTGATGATGGTAAAAGATCAGAAAAACTACACATTTAATCGTGACGATATTCTGGTTGAAGCCAAAACTGGCGCTAAACGCGCGCTAATAGACTACAGAAAAAACCCGCCGCAGCCATACAATCAGAAAAAAGTGCCGGGCAATGTCTGGGAGTTCCCACGCGTACGCTATCTGATGGACGAATACGAAAACCACCCCACCCAGAAACCCAAAGCCCTCCTGGAGCGTATAATTCTGGCGTCCTCGAACCCAGATGACAAGGTACTCGATCCGTTCGCCGGCAGCTTCACCACCGGTGCTACCGCCGTGGAATTGGGTCGCAAGTTTGTCGGGATTGAGATCAATACTGAATACGTAAAAATGGGGCTCAGAAGACTGAGTATCGGTTCTCATTTTTCAGAAATTGAGCTTGCCAAGGTGAAAAAACGTAAGACAAAAAACCTGTCTAAAAAGAGTCGATTGACGGCAAAGAGTGGCGATCTTTCAACAAAGTAAAGGCATTGTAAGTCTGCTTTTCAGCTTAAAAATTTCGTGTATATTCCCTGCACGCTTGGGCATGAATACACAGGGTTTAGGAATGATTCGCAAGTATTGGTGGCTGGTTGTTTTTGCGGTCTTCGTTTTTCTTTTTGATGCGCTGCTCATCCAGTGGATAGAGCTGATGACAACAGAGCACGACAAGTGCCGGAATATGAACTCAGTGAATCCCCTTAAGCTGGTCAACTGCGTCGACCTCGAATAGCACCTCAGGTAATGCTTCGACAGCCGTCAGCCTCTGGCGGTAAAAACTATCCGACCTGGTTTTCACTCTGCATTAATTGCATGACGCTACCGTCTGGGCTTAACATTTTTAGTACATTATCAACTAATACTGGAGCTTGCCCATATAGATCATAACTCACTGGATTCATTAACCAGTTTTTTATAATTCCGCTAAAACTACCGTGCAGAATAATGATGATGACATCTAAATCAAGAGTGGTGGCAATCAGATTGTCATCTACACACTTTTGCAGGGAATCACGAATGCTTTGATGACTGATACCTATTTTATCGCGAATAGCCTGCTCAGATATCATATCGTTATGAAATTCACACTTATGATATAAAATCTGCATTAATGCCTGCTGACGAGGGTTCTCTGCAATATATTGTAACCCCACCACAAACTTTTCTCGCAATCGCTGTAAAGGGTTATCACCCCAACGACCAATTAGCTTGTCCTGAATCAGATCGCGTAAAGGTGGTTGTTGTAACCATAGCTCATTAAACAATTGAGTTTTATTTTCGAAATGCCAATAGAGCGCGCCACGCGTCACGCTGGCGGCATCCGCAATGTCGTTTAGCGTCGTATTGCTTACGCCGCGTGCGGCGAACTGTACAATTGCCGTTTCTATCAGGTGCTGCCGCGTTTTGAGGGCATCAGCTTTCGTTTTTCTGGCCATGGTTCCGACTGTCTGAGGTAGAGTAGAGAATGATTAACTTTCTTATCTAATATTTGCGATACGGAACAAATGTATCACTTAGCATTTATTTAAACGAGTTCTAAAAAATATTATTACGGACTTTGCACACGAATAAACAAAACAAATATCAACAACCAATATATTCACAAACCAAATGCTTATTTCAATTTGTGTTTATGCGCATCATAGTATTGCGATTAACACCACAATGAAACAGCTGTCGATTAATCTTTTTTTGCTTTTACGTGCCGTGCATCGCGCCCATAAATAAGTATTGCTTACATCGCAAGCTAATAATTTGTAGGATAGCCAACTATTATTTTTTTCTTGTGCGCGTTATCGCCCCTGCATTACCCGGTTAATAACGAGCGTTCGGTTTTTTAAGGAATAGAAATGACGAAAAATGCCAGGTTTTCACTCCTGCCCTCATTCATCATCGTCTCCGCAGCATTACTCGCCGGTTGTAACGATCAGGGAGAAACACAAGCTCATCCCGCAGAACCGCAGGTGACTGTCCATGTCGTCGAAAAGGCTCCTTTAGCCGTAACGACCGAATTACCCGGGCGCACAACGGCATTCCGAATTGCAGAAGTCCGTCCCCAGGTCAGCGGGATAGTGCTTAAACGGAATTTCACTGAGGGAAGCGATATTGAAGCCGGACAGTCACTTTATCAGATCGATCCCGCGACTTATCAGGCTGACTATGACAGCGCCAAAGGTGAACTGGCGAAGAGTGAAGCGGCGGCTGCAATCGCGCATTTAACGGTAAAACGCTATGTGCCATTGGTTGGCACCAAGTACATCAGCCAGCAAGAGTACGATCAGGCAATTGCTGATGCCCGTCAGGCCGATGCCTCCGTGATCGCGGCAAAAGCGGCGGTCGAAAGCGCGCGTATCAATCTGGCCTACACCAAAGTGACATCGCCAATTAGCGGACGCATCGGAAAATCTAACGTCACCGAAGGTGCATTAGTCACGAATGGCCAGGCTACAGAGCTTGCTACCGTTCAACAGCTCGATCCCATTTACGTCGACGTGACACAGTCCAGTAACGACTTTATGCGCCTCAAACAGTCCGTTGAACAAGGGAGCCTGCATAAAGACAGCGCCAGCAGTACTGTCGAACTGGTAATGGAAAATGGTCAGTCATACCCGCTAAAAGGCTCTTTGCAGTTTTCCGATGTGACGGTTGATGAAAGCACCGGCTCAATCACCCTCAGAGCCGTGTTCCCTAACCCACAGCACACGCTGTTGCCGGGCATGTTTGTGCGCGCACGCATTGATGAAGGCGTCCAGCCGAATGCCATTCTCGTTCCGCAGCAGGGGGTAACGCGTACGCCTCGCGGCGATGCCACCGTAATGGTCGTTAACGACAAGAGTCAGGTTGAGTCTCGCGCAGTCGTTGCCGCACAAGCTATTGGTGACAAGTGGCTCATTAGCGAAGGCCTGCAACCGGGTGACAAAGTTATCGTGAGCGGCTTACAGAAAGCACGTCCAGGCGTTCAGGTTAAAGCAACCGCCGATACCGAAACCCCTGCCACGAAAGCCCAATAAGGTAACCGGACATGGCTAACTTTTTTATCAGGCGTCCTATCTTTGCCTGGGTATTGGCTATCATTCTGATGATGGCGGGTGCTCTGGCAATCATGCAACTGCCCGTGGCACAGTACCCGACCATTGCGCCTCCTGCGGTCGCTATTTCTGCCACCTACCCTGGTGCGGATGCACAGACGGTTCAGGATACAGTCACACAGGTTATCGAACAGAATATGAATGGTATCGATAACCTGATGTATATGTCCTCCACCAGCGACTCGGCCGGGAGTGTGACTATTACGCTGACTTTCCAGTCCGGTACCGATCCCGATATCGCGCAAGTGCAGGTGCAAAATAAACTGCAGCTCGCCACTCCGCTACTGCCGCAAGAAGTTCAGCAGCAAGGGATCAGCGTCGAGAAATCCAGCAGCAGCTTCTTGATGGTCGCGGGCTTTGTTTCTGACAACCCACAAACCACACAGGATGACATTTCCGATTACGTCGCCTCGAACGTTAAAGACTCAATCAGCCGTCTGAATGGCGTGGGTGACGTGCAGCTGTTTGGTGCACAGTACGCCATGCGCATCTGGCTGGATGCAAACTTATTGAATAAATATCAGCTCACGCCGGTTGATGTGATCAATCAGTTGAAGGTACAGAACGATCAGATTGCCGCAGGTCAGTTAGGGGGGACGCCTGCATTACCTAACCAGCAGCTGAACGCTTCTATCATTGCGCAAACGCGACTGAAAGACCCTGAAGAGTTCGGCAAAGTGACTTTACGCGTGAACAGCGATGGTTCGGTTGTTCACCTGAAAGACGTCGCGCGTATCGAGTTGGGCGGGGAAAACTACAACGTCGTGGCGCGTATTAACGGTAAGCCTGCATCCGGCCTTGGGATCAAGCTGGCAACCGGGGCAAACGCACTGGATACCGCGAACGCTATTAAAGCCAAGCTGGTTGAACTGCAACCATTCTTCCCGCAGGGAATGAAGGTGGTCTACCCGTACGACACGACGCCATTTGTGACCATCTCCATTCATGAAGTGGTAAAAACGCTGTTTGAAGCGATCGTGCTGGTGTTCCTGGTCATGTATTTGTTCCTGCAAAACATCCGGGCAACGCTCATTCCGACCATCGCCGTACCTGTCGTATTGTTGGGCACATTTGCCGTGCTTGCTGCGTTTGGCTACTCAATAAACACCCTGACGATGTTCGGCATGGTACTCGCCATCGGCCTATTGGTCGATGATGCGATAGTGGTGGTGGAAAACGTAGAACGCGTGATGATGGAAGATAATCTGCCGCCCAAAGAGGCGACAGAAAAATCCATGTCACAAATACAGGGGGCATTGGTTGGTATTGCCATGGTGCTTTCTGCGGTATTTATCCCGATGGCCTTCTTTGGCGGTTCAACCGGGGCTATCTATCGGCAGTTCTCCATCACCATCGTTTCCGCCATGGCGCTTTCTGTACTGGTCGCGCTGATCCTGACCCCTGCGCTTTGTGCAACGCTGTTGAAGCCGGTATCGGCTGAGCATCACGAGAAAAAAAGCGGTTTCTTTGGCTGGTTTAATACCAAATTCGATCACAGCGTCAATCACTACACCAATAGCGTCAGCGGTATTGTGCGTAAAACCGGGCGTTATCTGGTCGTCTACCTGATAATCGTCATCGGAATGGCGGTTCTGTTTATGCGCCTGCCGACCTCCTTCCTGCCAGAGGAGGATCAGGGTGTGTTTATGACAATGATTCAACTTCCGGCAGGCGCTACGCAAGAGCGCACCCAGAAAGTACTGGATCAGGTTACTCAGTACTACCTGACCAATGAGAAAGCTAACGTCGAAAGCGTCTTCACGGTTAACGGTTTTAGCTTCAGCGGTCAAGGGCAAAACTCAGGTCTGGCATTCGTTAGCCTCAAGCCCTGGGATGAACGTAGCGGCGAGAAAAATAGTGTTGAAGCGGTCATTGCACGCGCCACACGCGCGTTCAGCCAGATCCGCGATGGGTTAGTCTTCCCCTTCAATATGCCCGCTATTGTTGAACTGGGTACCGCAACCGGCTTCGATTTTGAGTTGATCGATCAGGGCGGTCTGGGGCATACGGCGTTGACGCAAGCGCGTAACCAACTGCTGGGGATGGTGGCTAAACACCCCGATCTGTTGGTTCGCGTTCGTCCTAACGGACTGGAAGATACTCCGCAGTTTAAGCTGGATGTTGATCAGGAGAAAGCACAGGCGCTGGGGGTATCGCTGTCGGATATCAACGAAACTATCTCCGCATCACTGGGCGGCTATTACGTTAACGACTTTATTGACCGTGGCCGCGTGAAGAAAGTTTACGTCCAGGGAGATGCAAAATACCGCATGCTGCCAGCGGACATCAATAATCTGTATATCCGCAGCGCCAATGGCGAAATGGTTCCGTTCTCTGCGTTCAGTGCATCACATTGGATTTATGGTTCACCGCGACTGGAACGTTACAACGGTATGCCATCCATGGAAATACTGGGCGAAGCGGCACCAGGGCGAAGCACTGGTGAAGCAATGGCGCTGATGGAAAGTCTGGCGGAAAAACTGCCAAACGGTATTGGTCATGACTGGACGGGGATGTCCTATCAGGAAAGGCTGTCGGGTAACCAGGCGCCTGCGCTGTATGCCATCTCGCTAATCGTTGTCTTCCTTTGCCTTGCCGCATTGTATGAAAGCTGGTCTATTCCTTTCTCGGTGATGCTGGTTGTACCGCTCGGTGTTGTGGGCGCATTGTTAGCAGCATCACTGCGTGGGATGAATAACGACGTGTATTTCCAGGTTGGCTTACTAACCACTATCGGCCTCTCGGCTAAGAACGCTATCCTGATCGTCGAATTTGCCAAAGACCTGATGGATAAAGAAGGCAAGGGGTTGATTGAAGCGACGCTGGAGGCATCGCGTATGCGTCTTCGTCCTATCCTGATGACATCCCTGGCCTTTATTCTGGGGGTTATGCCTCTGGTTATCAGTCACGGAGCAGGTAGTGGTGCGCAGAATGCGGTCGGTACAGGTGTTATGGGAGGAATGCTGACCGCAACATTGTTGGCTATCTTCTTCGTCCCCGTCTTCTTTGTTGTCGTAAGACGGCGTTTTAGTCGGCACAACGATTAATTTGTAAAATAAAGGCGTCTACGGACGCCTTTTTCACCTACGATGCTCCTCTTTATTTATTAGTAAGATAGCCATTTATTTCATTTAAACTATCCCTCTAAACTCGCCTGCAACCTTTCTTTTTATCCATTATTTTTACAATCCACATGAATTGAGATTATTCCTCATGTCAGTCCTTTTTTAAGAAGTGGTAAAATAATCACCGAGTTCGCAGATGGCTTAGCGTTTGTCTTTGCTTAATTAGCGAAACGCTTATTTTGAGGTAACACCATGAAAAGATTAATATCCGTTGCATTGCTTACCGCATTCCTGGCTGGCTGTGCACACGATTCTCCTTGCGTACCTGTATACGACGATCAGGGGCGCCTGGTTCATACCAATACCTGTATGAAAGGCACTACCCAGGATAACTGGGAAACAGCCGGAGCCATCGCCGGTGGTGCTGCAGCCGTTGCCGGACTAACACTTGGGATTGTCGCCCTGACCAAATAAATCATCTCAAAAGCGCGGTTATTACCGCGCTTTTAGCAATAAGCATAAAATCTACATATAAGACAAAACGTTGCTTAATAGTGCCTGGCATATAATAGAATTATTATAGAGTTCCTTCACACATCCACGATTTGAAATTAGCATTTTTTCTGTTTTTCGTAACACCACAATCTCTTTTCATTATTCTCACGCCATTAATATTAACGCCAGAAATCGTTATCACGCGTCCTGTCTGATTTTTAAATTTTTTGCGCCGAAATGTGGCTTACGTTTCAATTTTGCACCACTTCAGGGCGCTGCATTTATTTTTTCCTGTCTACACTCTGCATATTGCGTCGAATAATCAGGCGCAAAAAACTGGCACTACCTTTGCTTAAAAGAGTATGGCCAAAGCCACAGACAGGTAAAAGACGTTTTCAGAACGTTTCCATAACAATAATTCCTCCACACAGGATGCTCTATGAAAAAGATGATAATCGCCAGCCTGGCTGCGGCCGGTGTGCTGCTTGCTGTTGCAAATCAGGCACATGCCGGCGCAACACTTGATGCCGTAAAGAAAAAAGGGTTTGTGCAATGTGGGATCAGCGACGGCTTGCCTGGCTTTTCTTACGCCGATGCAAGTGGCAAGTTCTCGGGTATTGATGTTGATGTATGTCGTGGCGTTGCCTCCGCCGTATTTGGCGATGATAGCAAAGTAAAATATACCCCGCTCACCGCCAAGGAACGCTTTACCGCATTACAGTCTGGTGAAGTCGATCTGCTCTCTCGTAATACCACGTGGACCTCTTCTCGTGATGCCGGTATGGGCATGTCCTTCACTGGCGTAACGTATTACGACGGCATTGGTTTTCTTACCCACAATAAAGCAGGCCTGAAGAGCGCTAAAGAGCTGGATGGCGCAACGGTCTGTATTCAGGCGGGAACCGATACCGAACTGAACGTGGCCGACTACTTTAAAGCCAACAAGATGAAGTACACCCCCGTCACTTTTGACCGCTCGGATGAATCAGCCAAAGCTCTGGAATCTGGACGTTGCGACACGCTAGCTTCCGACCAGTCTCAGCTGTATGCCCTACGCATCAAGCTGAGCAATCCTGCGGAGTGGATCGTCCTGCCAGAAGTTATTTCTAAAGAACCGCTGGGACCTGTCGTACGTCGTGGGGACGATGAGTGGTTCTCCATTGTTCGCTGGACGCTGTTCGCCATGCTGAATGCGGAAGAAATGGGTGTTAACTCGAAAAACGTCGATGAAAAAGCGGCTAATCCAGCAACACCGGATATGGCACACCTGTTGGGTAAAGAAGGGGATTATGGCAAGGATCTGAAGCTTGATAACAAATGGGCCTACAACATTATCAAGCAGGTTGGTAACTATTCGGAGATCTTTGAACGTAACGTTGGATCGGAAAGTCCGCTGAAGATCAAACGTGGACAGAACAACCTCTGGAATAACGGTGGCATTCAATATGCGCCACCGGTGCGCTAATGCGTAGTGATGTAACGGGCGCCGCAACTGCGGCGCTCAGCCCAGAGTCATAGTTACTGAGGTTTTCTTATGTTCCATCGCCGCTCAACCGTAAAAGGATCATTATCCTTTTCTAACCCTGCGGTCCGCGCCTGGTTATTTCAAATACTCGCCGTCATTGCGGTTATCAGCATTGCGGTCTATCTCATTCATAACACGATAAATAACCTGAACAATAGCGGTATTACCTCGGGGTTTTCTTTTCTCGATCGCAGCGCCGGATTTGGCATTGTCCAACATCTGATCGATTACGAGCAAGGCGATACGTATGGTCGTGTCTTTGTGGTCGGCCTGCTCAATACGCTGTTAGTTTCAGCACTGTGCATTGTTTTCGCATCAATTCTCGGTTTCTTTCTCGGGCTGGCACGCCTGTCAGATAACTGGTTATTGCGAAAGCTCTCGACGATCTACATCGAAACGTTCCGCAATATACCGCCGCTGCTGCAGATCTTCTTCTGGTATTTCGCCGTATTACGTAACCTGCCCGGCCCACGCCAGGCCGTTAACGCGCTGGATTTGATGTTCCTGAGTAACCGGGGGCTCTATATTCCGTCCCCGCAAATGGGAGAAGGTTTTTTTGCCTTTTGCACCGCTGTTGTTATCGCTATCGTCGTCACCATCGGGCTATTTCGCTTCAACAGAATGCATCAGACCAAAACCGGTCAGCTACGTCGGACCTGGCCCACAGCTCTTGCGTTGATCGTACTTTTACCGGTGATTTCACAGTGGATGTTTGGCGCTGCGCTTCACTGGGATATTCCCGCGCTCCGTGGTTTTAACTTCAGTGGCGGTATGGTGCTTATTCCTGAACTGGCGGCACTAACTCTGGCGCTTTCGGTATATACCTCGGCATTTATTGCAGAAATTATTAGGGCAGGCATTCAGGCAGTTCCTTACGGCCAACATGAAGCCGCACGCTCGCTGGGTCTGCCAAATCCGGTGACGCTACGCCAGGTAATCATCCCACAGGCGCTACGCGTCATCATTCCCCCACTGACCAGCCAGTACCTGAATATCGTCAAGAACTCTTCTCTTGCAGCCGCCATTGGCTACCCGGACATGGTTTCACTGTTTGCCGGCACGGTACTCAATCAAACAGGGCAAGCCATTGAAACGATCGCCATCACCATGTCGGTATACCTGATCATCAGTCTGAGTATTTCTTTGCTGATGAATATTTATAACCGCCGTATTGCACTGATTGAGCGCTAAGGAGCCATGATGACAAAAGCACTGCTGTCTCACCCCTCGCGCCAGCGCAGCAATCCGGCAAGCCGCAGTCTACTCTGGGTGCGTAAAAACCTGTTCTCCAGTTGGTCAAATAGCCTGCTCACCCTGCTATGCGTATGGCTGATTTGGTCATTTCTTCCACCACTGTTGAACTGGGTATTTTTTCAGGCCAACTGGGTCGGCTCTACCCGGGCAGACTGCACCAAAGCGGGAGCCTGCTGGGTGTTCATTCATGAACGCTTCGGGCAATTCATGTATGGGCTTTATCCCCACGATCAGCGTTGGCGCGTAAATCTGGCCCTGATGATTGGTCTGGTTTCTATTGTTCCGATGTTCTGGAAAACCATTCCTCACCGTGGCCGCTATATCGCCATCTGGGCAGTCATTTATCCGATTGTCGTCTGGTGGCTGATGTACGGTGGTTTTTTCGGGCTTGAACGCGTAGAAACACGGCAGTGGGGCGGATTAACACTGACGCTTATTATTGCATCCGTGGGGATTGCAGGCGCGCTTCCATGGGGCATTTTACTGGCGTTGGGACGTCGTTCCCATATGCCAGTCGTGCGGGTTTTATCCGTCATTTTCATTGAGTTCTGGCGCGGTGTACCGCTGATTACCGTTCTGTTTATGTCCTCGGTCATGCTTCCTCTGTTTATGTCCGAAGGAACCAGTATCGACAAGCTTATCCGGGCGCTGGTCGGCGTTATTCTTTTCCAGTCGGCCTATGTCGCAGAAGTGGTTCGCGGAGGGTTACAGGCCCTACCAAAAGGTCAGTATGAAGCCGCAGAATCACTGGCGCTAGGTTACTGGAAAACTCAGGGGCTGGTCATTCTTCCGCAAGCCCTCAAGCTGGTTATCCCTGGCCTGGTTAACACGATTATCGCTCTGTTCAAGGATACCAGCCTGGTCATCATCATCGGTCTGTTTGATCTCTTCAGTAGCGTACAGCAGGCAACTGTGGACCCTGCGTGGCTGGGTATGTCGACGGAAGGATATGTTTTTGCCGCACTGATCTACTGGATCTTCTGTTTCAGCATGTCGCGTTACAGCCAGCATCTGGAAAAACGTTTTAACACCGGGCGTACACCGCACTGAGGAATTTATGAGCCAATTATTAATGCCGTCTACCGACTCGATGATTACACTGGAAAACGTCAACAAATGGTACGGACAGTTTCATGTCCTGAAAAACATCAACCTAAAGGTAAAACAGGGAGAGCGCATCGTATTATGCGGGCCTTCCGGTTCGGGTAAATCGACAACTATCCGCTGTATTAACCATCTTGAAGAACATCAGCAAGGACGCATTGTGGTGGATGGGATTGAACTCAATGAAGACATCCGCAATATTGAGCGCGTCCGACAAGAAGTCGGCATGGTCTTTCAGCACTTTAATCTCTTTCCTCATTTAACTGTCTTGCAAAACTGCACACTGGCGCCTATCTGGGTGCAAAAGATGCCGAAAAAAGAGGCTGAAGTACTGGCAATGCACTACCTTGAGCGGGTCCGCATTGCCGAACATGCGCATAAATATCCCGGGCAAATCTCTGGTGGACAACAACAGCGCGTGGCCATTGCACGCTCGCTGTGTATGAAACCCAAAATCATGTTATTTGATGAACCCACATCAGCGTTGGATCCTGAAATGGTAAAAGAAGTGCTGGATACCATGATAGGTCTGGCGCAATCGGGTATGACCATGCTATGTGTAACCCATGAAATGGGCTTTGCCCGCACAGTAGCTGACCGGGTGATCTTTATGGATCTTGGCGAGATTGTGGAACAGGCACCACCGGATGAGTTTTTTGCTCACCCCAAATCGGAACGCACTCGCGCGTTTTTATCGCAGGTTATTCATTAAATATATATGCCGGATACAGTTCCGGCTGATTTTCGCGTATAAATGCAAAAAGGCCATCCGAAAGGATGGCCTTTTCACTTATTTGATGTCTGGCAGTTCCCTACTCTCGCATGGGGAGACCCCACACTACCATCGGCGCTACGGCGTTTCACTTCTGAGTTCGGCATGG
>NZ_JAOWGT010000003.1:0-268 GCF_030333005.1 Citrobacter sp. Cpo030
CAGTAAGGATGGTGGAGCTATGCGGGATCGAACCGCAGACCTCCTGCGTGCAAGGCAGGCGCTCTCCCAGCTGAGCTATAACCCCATCGTAAATGCTAATCTCTGTACCCTAATTCGTTTCCGGGCAAGGCGCGGTGGTGCGAAGCATACTGAAGTATGCGAGCATCGCCGTAACACAGCACGGAGGCGAATTTGGTAGGCCTGAGTGGACTTGAACCACCGACCTCACCCTTATCAGGGGTGCGCTCTAACCACCTGAGCTACAAGC
>NZ_JAOWGT010000035.1:0-286 GCF_030333005.1 Citrobacter sp. Cpo030
TTCCCACACGGCACCGGCGCGCGGCAAGGTGGGCGGATTTCCACACGGCACCGGCGCCCGGCAAGGTGGGCCGATTCCCACACGGCACCGGCGCGCGGCAAGGTGGGCGGATTTCCACACGGCACCGGCGCCCGGCAAGGTGGGCGGATTTCCACACTGCACCGGCGCCCGGCAAGGTGGGCGGATTCCCACACGGCACCGGCGCGCGGCAAGGTGGGCGGATTCCCACACGGCACCGGCGCGCGGCAAGGTGGGCGGATTTCCACACGGCACCGGCGCCCGGCAA
>NZ_JAOWGT010000036.1:0-227 GCF_030333005.1 Citrobacter sp. Cpo030
TGCCTGATGGCGCTGCGCTTATCAGGCCTACGATTTACACGCTGCCGTAGGCCGGATAAGGCGCCAGCGCGCAGATTTGTCTGCAGAACGGTTTTACACAAGAACCACAATCACTATGCCTGATGCGCTGTGCTTATCAGGCCTACGATTTGCACGCTGCCGTAGGCCGGATAAAGCACCAGCGCGCAGATTTGTCTGCAGAACGGTTTTACACAATAGCCGCAATC
>NZ_JAOWGT010000004.1:0-332 GCF_030333005.1 Citrobacter sp. Cpo030
GTTGCGGGGGCCGGATTTGAACCGACGACCTTCGGGTTATGAGCCCGACGAGCTACCAGGCTGCTCCACCCCGCGTCCGTCTTTTTGCTTCGTATTTCAAACCACATCAGCGTTGGCTTTCCTCGTTCACCTCAGTCACTTACTGAAGTAAGCTCCTAAGGATTCACTGCGTCGCCGCCTTGCTGTGATTCGAACTACTTTGCAAAAATCTTACATCAAATTTTAATTGGTTGCGGGGGCCAGATTTGAACTGACGACCTTCGGGTTATGAGCCCGACGAGCTACCAGGCTGCTCCACCCCGCGTCCGTGGATGCGCACTATACTCTGCTCG
>NZ_JAOWGT010000037.1:0-43463 GCF_030333005.1 Citrobacter sp. Cpo030
AATGAACCGTGAGGCTTAACCTTACAACGCCGAAGATGTTTTGGCGAAAGACAGACATCGATTTCAGCTTGATTACAGATTACATCAGAACGTAAAACACGGTCTGATAAACAGAATTTGCCTGGCGGCTGTAGCGCGGTGGTCCCACCTGACCCCATGCCGAACTCAGAAGTGAAACGCCGTAGCGCCGATGGTAGTGTGGGGTCTCCCCATGCGAGAGTAGGGAACTGCCAGGCATCAAATTGCAGTAAACCGGGATGAAGAATCCGGGTGGTGACAAAGAAATTCGGTGGAGCGGTAGTTCAGTTGGTTAGAATACCTGCCTGTCACGCAGGGGGTCGCGGGTTCGAGTCCCGTCCGTTCCGCCACTTATTAAGAGCCCTGAGCTAACGCTCAGGGCTTTTTCTTTGTCTGCAATTTAATTATTGCTGAATCCGCAAAAATCCTCTGCATTTTTCACTCTTTTTCTATAAAGAGCTGAAGCTCATAATCCTCTCAGTTAACGAACATAGTGATTAAAAAGAGGAATTCTATGACTATCCCTGCATTCGGTTTAGGTACTTTCCGCCTGAAAGACGACGTGGTTATCGCTTCTGTTAAAACGGCGCTTGAGCTAGGCTACCGTGCTGTCGACACTGCGCAAATCTATGATAATGAAGCGGCTGTTGGTCAGGCGATTGCCGAAAGCGGCGTACCGCGTAACGAGCTGTATATCACCACCAAGATTTGGATTGAAAATCTCAGCAAAGAAAAACTGATCCCAAGTCTGAAAGAAAGCCTGAAGAAGCTGCGTACAGATTATGTCGATCTGACGCTGATCCACTGGCCATCTCCAGGTGATGCGGTATCTGTTGAGGAATTCATGCAGGCGCTGCTCGAAGCAAAACAGCAGGGGCTGACTCGCGAAATTGGTATCTCAAACTTCACCATTCCGCTGATGGAAAAAGCCATTGCCGCAGTAGGTGCAGAGAACATTGCGACCAATCAGATTGAGCTGTCTCCGTATCTGCAGAGCCGTAAGGTGGTTGACTGGGCGAAAGCACACGGTATCCACATCACCTCTTACATGACGCTGGCTTACGGTAAAGCGCTGAAAGATGGAGTGATTGCGCACATTGCCGCTAAACATAACGCGACCCCGGCGCAGGTTATTCTGGCATGGGCAATGGGGGAAGGTTACTCCGTAATTCCTTCTTCTACCAAACGTGAAAACCTGGCAAGCAACCTGCTGGCGTTGGAACTGCATCTGGATGCCGAAGATAAAAAAGCGATCGCGGCACTGGACTGCAACGATCGTCTGGTCAGCCCGGAAGGCCTGGCCCCTGATTGGGATTAATTGCCTGACCCTCTGTACCCTTTAACCCTCTTTCACAGCTCCTTCGGGAGCTGTTCTTATATATTCACTTAAAAAGTCGATAAATGCCCGAATGCGCGTACTGACGGCACGATCGCTGTAATAAACTGCGCTAAAAGGCATCTCTACCGGCAGACGTTTATCTGCCAATAACTCCACCAGTTCACCCCGCGCGATCTCTTTATCTATCATATAATCTGAAAGACATGCGATGCCGTTGCCATTCAGGCAAAGCTGTTTTAGCGTTTCTCCACTGTTGGAAGAAATTCCGCACTCGACCTCATGCAGCTGTCCGTCGATACAGGCAATCGGCCAGGTATTGAGTGAAACCGGTTCGGAAAACCCCAGACACAGATGCTGGTTTAACTCCTCGACGCTCTCTGGCTTGCCAAAACGGGCAATGTAGTCCGGTGAGGCAATAATCTTACGATAGCTGGTAAATAACGGACGCGCACGTAGACTCGAGTCAGTCAGTGTACCCGCTCGTATAGCAACATCCACTTTTCGTTCAATAAGATTGATGAACGTTTCTGAGGAGACGAGAGACAGCGTCATCTCGGGATACCGCTCCCGGAACGGCTTGATTAGCGGCATCAGGAAATGCAACATCACCGGTGTTGCTGCGTCGATGCGCAGCAGGCCGCGCGGAGTATTACGCGACTCCATGATTTCCGTTTCTGCTGCAGCCATCTCTTGCAGTATCTGCTGCACCCGCCTGAAGTAGCGCTCTCCTTCTTCGGTCAGGCTTAGCTGTCGGGTCGTGCGATTAAGCAAACTGACGCCCAGTTTCATCTCCAGCTTTTTTACTGCCCGGCTGACCGCGGAATTGGCTTGTCCAAGCTGTTCTGCCGCCCGGCTAAAGCTGCCACTTTCCACTACCGCCACAAAAATCGCAAGTTCTTCAGAGGTTGCTTTCATTTTTGCACCTGACGCAAAATTATATTGAGATTTTGAATATTTTTGTCATTAAAACATCCTGGCATACTGCGTGTCATCTGATTACTGATGTTACGGAGTTATTTATGCCTCTCGCTTTATTTGCACTAACAATAAGTGCCTTCGCTATAGGCACTACTGAGTTTGTGATTGTTGGCCTGGTGCCAACCATCGCTCAACAGCTGGCGATCTCGTTACCTTCCGCTGGGATGCTGGTTTCAATCTATGCGCTGGGGGTGGCAATTGGCGCACCGGTACTGACCGCTCTGACCGGACGCCTTCCACGTAAACAGTTACTGGTTGCGCTGATGGTTCTGTTTACAGCGGGGAATTTGCTCGCATGGCAGGCACCCGGGTATATGACACTCATTGTTGCTCGTCTGCTGACTGGGCTGGCACATGGCGTATTCTTCTCGATTGGTTCTACCATCGCGACAAGTCTGGTGCCAAAAGAGAAAGCGGCTTCCGCCATTGCCATTATGTTTGGTGGCTTAACGGTGGCGCTGGTCACCGGCGTGCCGCTGGGAACATTTATCGGTCAGCACTTTGGCTGGCGTGAGACTTTCCTCGCGGTATCAATGTTAGGCGTGATTGCACTGATCAGTAGCCAGTTGTTGATCCCCGCCAACATTCCCGGTCGTGCAGCCGCCAGCATTCGCGACCAGGTGAAGGTGCTGACTCATCCCCGTCTGCTGCTGATTTACGCCGTTACGGCACTGGGCTACGGCGGTGTATTCACGGCATTCACCTTCCTGGCACCGATGATGCAGGATCTGGCGGGATTCTCCCCGGCAGCAGTAAGCTGGATCTTATTGGGTTACGGTGTTTCAGTGGCTATCGGTAATATCTGGGGCGGTAAGCTGGCGGATAAACATGGTGCGGTTCCTGCGTTGAAATTCATTTTCGCCGCGCTGTTTGTTCTGCTGATGGTCTTCCAACTGACGGCCTCTACGCAGTACGCCGCGCTGGCTACCATTCTGGTGATGGGGATCTTTGCCTTTGGTAACGTACCGGGATTGCAGGTCTACGTGGTACAGAAAGCTGAGCAATTTACGCCTAATGCTGTAGATGTGGCGTCAGGGTTAAACATTGCGGCGTTTAACATTGGGATTGCACTGGGGTCAGTGATTGGCGGGCAAACGGTCGAGCATTATGGTTTAGCTCAGACGCCGTGGATTGGCGCCCTCATTGTTCTGGTAGCTTTCCTGCTGATGGGGGTCAGCGGTCGTCTTGATAAACCCGTGCGTGTTGCTCTGGGGTAAATCATTGATGTAAGCGCCCACTTACAAAACAAACTGCAATTGTTCGTTGAAAGTGAGTGCTAAAATCCCTATAACAGAAGAACCAGTCCGGCTGCGGACTGGTTGACGTTACAGAGGTTTGAAAGTCTAAAGTGCGAAAAAACACCTATGCCATGCGTTATGTTGCCGGACAACCCGCCGAGCGGATTTTACCGCCGGGGTCGTTTGCGCATATTGGCCAGGCATTACCCGCAGGCGTTCCGTTAAGCAGTGAAGACCGCATTCGCGTGCTGGTATGGAATATTTTTAAACAGCAGCGCGCAGAATGGCAGTCGGTGCTGAAGAATTTTGGCAAAGATGCGCATCTGGTATTATTACAGGAAGCGCAAACCACGCCAGAACTGGTGCAGTTTGCGACCGCTAACTATCTTGCTGCCGATCAGGTTCCTGCCTTTGTGCTGCCTCAGCATCCCTCTGGCGTCATGACGCTCTCTGCTGCTCATCCTGTTTACTGTTGTCCATTGCGCGAGCGTGAGCCTATTTTACGGCTGGCGAAATCGGCTCTGGTAACGGTGTATCCGCTGCCTGACTCTCGATTATTAATGGTGGTGAATATCCACGCGGTTAACTTTAGCCTCGGCGTCGATGTTTATAGTAAGCAGTTACTTCCCATTGGCGATCAGATTGCTCATCACAGCGGCCCGGTTATTATGGCTGGCGATTTCAATGCCTGGAGCCGTCGACGGATGAATGCGCTATACCGCTTTGCGCGTGAAATGTCGCTGCGCCAGGTACGTTTTACTGACGATCAGCGCCGACGCGCGTTTGGTCGCCCTCTCGATTTTGTGTTCTATCGTGGTCTGAACGTGAGTGAAGCCTCTGTGCTGGTCACCCGTGCATCCGATCACAACCCGCTACTCGTTGAATTCAGTCCCGGCAAACCTGAACAATAACGGTGTGTCAGGTCTGCCGTAGGGCAGGCCTGTGATGGTTGCCCTTCCTATTTCACAACAACCGAAGGACAACACAATGACAACACGCTCTCACCATGACAACGTCGAAAAACAGTTTGGCTCTCAGGCTAATGCCTATTTAACCAGTGCGGTGCACGCCTCTGGCCGTGACTTGCAGCGTCTGAGGGAAAGGTTATCGGCATTTCCGCAGGCCCGTGTGTTGGATATGGGATGTGGAGCGGGGCATGCCAGCTTTGTAGCCGCGCAACACGTAAAGCAGGTTGTGGCTTATGATTTATCGTCGCAGATGCTTGAGGTGGTCGCTGAGGCGGCAAAAGACAGAGGCCTGGAGAATGTCGCCACACGCCAGGGTTATGCCGAAAGTCTGCCATTTGAAGATAGCGAATTTGACGTGGTAATTAGCCGCTATTCTGCGCACCACTGGCATGATGTCGGACGCGCGCTGCGGGAAGTGAACCGCGTTCTGAAGCCCGGTGGTGTATTGATTGTGATGGATGTGATGTCGCCAGGCCACCCAGTACGTGATATCTGGTTGCAAACCGTGGAGGCGTTACGCGATACCTCGCACGTTCGTAACTATTCCAGTGGAGAGTGGCTGTCGTTAATCAACGATGCCAATTTGATTGCCGATACTTTGTTAACCGATCGCCTGCCACTGGAGTTCAGTTCGTGGGTCGCGAGGATGCGCACGCCCGCGGCGTTGAGCGACGCGATTCGTGCATACCAACAAAGTGCTTCTGCAGACGTGAAAGCCTACTTTGCGTTACAGGAAGATGGTTCGTTTACCAGCGACACGATAATGGTTGAGGCACATAAAGCGGGATAAATAAAAAAGGCACTGGGGGGAATCCAGTGCCTTCATTTCTACAATGCTATCAGGAATCCGGCATGCCGTTGTTTTTCACAAACAACGTGAGCTGATCGCCTGGCTGTAGATTGTCCGTATCGCTGTTCCAGCGCATGACATCTTTGATGTTAACCCCGTGACGTTTGGCAATGCTCGACAACGAGTCGCCTTTACGCACACGATAGGTGATGCTATCGCTGTTGTTCGCCAGACGCTGCGCGCTGGTACCCGCACCCACCGTCAGGTTTTGACCCACTTTCAGGGATGACCCGCGCAGATTATTCCACTGCTTAAGGTCATTGGTGCTCACGCCAAGACGTGAAGCGACGCCAGAAAGCGTATCGCCAGAGCGAACTTTGTAGCTACGACTGTTCAGCGGCGTGTTATCCGCGACCAGCGTTGACTGCACGGCTGCAATTTCGCCTGAAGCCAGAGATTCACGCAGCTTCTCTGCATGCTTCTTTGGCACCATCACATATTGCGGGCCGCTGGCACCCAACGTGGAGCCTTTCACACCTGCATTGAAAGTCTTCAGCTTGCTGACGGAAATACCCGCCATATCGGCAACCTGAGCCATCTCAACCGGGCTACTCAGGCGAACACGTGCCAACGCGCGGCTTTCGTCTGTTGTTGGCAGACGCACGCCATAGCGTTTGCTGTTTTTGAGTATATCGCTCAATGCCAGCATTTTGGGCACATACTGCTTTGTTTCCTGAGGCAATGGTAACGACCAGAAGTCAGTGGATATTCCACGTGCTTTGTTCGTTTTGATTGCCTTCATGACACGACCTTCACCGCTATTATAAGCAGCAACGGTCAGCAGCCAGTCGCCATCAAACATCTTGTTCAGACGCTGCATCATGTCCAGTGCGGCGGTGGTGGAAGCCACAACGTCGCGACGTGCATCATAATTGCGGGTCTGTTTTAAACCATAATTGCGCCCCGTGCTCGGAATGATCTGCCAAATACCTGCGGCATTGGCGCCAGACGTTGCGTGAGGATCAAAAGCGCTCTCCACTATGGGTAGTAGTACCAGTTCCATTGGCATGTTACGTTTCTTAACCTGCCCGGCTATCCAGTACATATACGGCTCTGCCCGTAAAGTTACATCGTGGAGATAGCTCTTATTACGTAAATACTTCTGTTTTTGTTCGCGAATCCGGTTGTTTTCCGGAATTCCCATCTTTAGCTCGTCACCAATGAAAGCCCACAAATCTTGATCAGCAGCGATAGATGTTCCGTCGTCCATCCATCGCGCCTGACTTGTAAACTTTCCTGCTTCCCCTTGACCAGCTGCAGAAAGGCTCTGTGCGTGTTGTTGGACGTTACCAGTATTCTGGCACCCAACAAGCAGGACAGAGGCGAGTAATATCGCTTTTGCCTTCATGTGTGTGTCAATAGTTGCTTAAAAGACGACCGATCATAACGGCGAAGTTTTCAAAAGGCAACCAGGAATTGTCAGAACGTATCTTTCTTTGACCTTAACCAGGCAAAACGCTCTTCAGGTTGTTGCAATATTGTTTCTTTGTTTATTTCATTAATTAAATCAATATCTTCTGTTCTCAAAAAAAGATTATTTCGCCGCTCATTTTTCAGAATTACGGGTAGTGTCATTTGTTTTTTTACGCGTAACTCATTAACTTTACGATAATATTCATTTATGAACGAATCGTGCGGGAGAATGCTTAAGGCAAACTTCATGTTTGCTAATGTGTACTCATGTGCACAACAAATTAATGTATCGTCAGGAAGTTCGTTTATTTTTTTAAGTGATTGATACATTTGAGTTGCTGTGCCTTCGAAAAGTCGACCACAACCGCCAGAAAAGAGCGTGTCACCACAAAATAAGTAAGGATGGCTAAAGTAACAGATATGTCCTAAAGTGTGACCCGGAGTAGCAATTACCCTAAATTCATGCCCCAAAACGAGTGCAATATCGCCATCTTCGACTATGTGTGTCGTTCCCTTATCTTGCGTTTCAGCCGGTCCGTATACCACTATTTGTGGGAAATGTTGCAGGAGTTCTTTCACACCGCCCACGTGATCCTGATGATGGTGGGTTAGCAGGATGGCTTCCGGCACCCAGTTATGCTCTGCAATGGCTTTCAAAACAGGAGCCGCCTCACCCGGGTCCACAATCAGACAATGCTGGTCATTATTTGACAGGACCCAGATGTAATTGTCCTGAAATGCAGGAATACTGTTAAGATTCATATATTACCTCTCAATGCGTAACGGAAGGTTGTGATGAAACCGGCAAGGATCCCTCAAACTGTCGTAGCGCCCGTTAGCTGGGATGATTTGCCCTGGGGCGAACACTATCGTGAGGCGCTGGAGCATCAGCTTAACCCGTGGTTTGCAAAAATGTACGGTTTTCATCTGCTTAAGGTTGGTAATTTAAGCGCAGAAATCGATTCTGAAGCGTGCGCGGTTTCTCATCAGGTAAATGTTTCTTTGCAGGGATCTCCCATGCAGGTGACGGCCGATCCTTTGCATCTTCCCTTTGCCGATAAGTCCGTGGATGTCTGTTTATTGGCCCATACGTTACCGTGGTGCTCTGATCCGCATCGCCTACTGCGTGAAGCCGATCGCGTGTTGATTGATGACGGCTGGTTGATTCTGAGCGGCTTTAACCCGGTAAGCTTGATGGGATTGCGTAAACTGATACCCGTATTGCGCAAGACATCGCCCTATAACAGTCGGATGTTTACCCTCATGCGTCAACTGGACTGGCTATCATTACTGAATTTTGAAGTGCTGCACTATAGTCGTTTTCATGTTCTGCCCTGGAACAAGAAGGGCGGGAAAATGTTAAGCGCCCATATCCCCGCGCTGGGCTGTTTACAGCTGGTGGTTGCGCGCAAGCGAACCATTCCGCTTACGCTCAACCCGATGAAACAAAATAAAAGCAAAACGCCTATCCGTCATGCCGTTGGCGCGACCCGGCAATACCGTAAACCGGACGCTTAAGCCTCAGCCTGATACCCAATATCATCCTGAGTCGGGCTCATGGCCGCGGTGCGCGCAAGCTCATCGCAGCGTTCGTTTTCCGGATGGCCCGCATGGCCTTTAACCCATTCCCATTTGATTTGATGCGGCCCCAGCGCGGCATCGAGACGTTTCCACAAATCGACGTTCTTCACCGGTTTTTTATCTGCTGTTTTCCAGCCGCGCTTCTTCCAGTTGTGAATCCACTGCGTAATGCCCTGGCGCACATACTGGCTGTCCGTGCTGAGTATCACTTCACACTGTTCTTTCAGGGCTTCCAGCGCAACGATTGCCGCCATCAGCTCCATGCGATTATTAGTGGTGAGGTTGTAGCCCTCGCTAAAGGTTTTTTCGCGCCCACGATAGCGTAAAATCGCCCCATAACCACCAGGCCCTGGATTTCCCAGGCAAGAACCATCGGTGAAAATTTCTACCTGTTTAAGCATCTCTGGTAGACTTCCTGTTTTAGCAAATCGAAATCAAACGATAAGTCTGACATAAATGACCGTTATGAGCACTGGAATTACACGACAGATCGTCCTCGATACCGAAACTACCGGTATGAACCAGATTGGCGCCCACTATGAAGGCCACAAGATCATTGAGATCGGTGCGGTTGAAGTGGTGAACCGCCGCCTGACCGGCAATAACTTCCATGTTTACCTGAAGCCGGACCGGCTGGTGGACCCGGAAGCGTTCGGCGTACACGGAATCGCAGACGAATTCCTGCTCGATAAACCTACGTTTGCCGATGTAGCCGACGAGTTTCTCGACTACATTCGCGGCGCGGAGCTGGTCATTCATAACGCATCGTTCGATATCGGCTTTATGGATTACGAATTCGCGAAGCTCAAGCGTGATATTCCAAAGACGAATGAATTTTGCAAAATAACCGATAGCCTGGCGCTGGCGAGGAAAATGTTTCCTGGCAAGCGAAACAGCCTTGATGCGTTATGCTCGCGCTATGAGATAGACAACAGTAAACGAACTCTGCACGGCGCATTGCTCGATGCCCAGATTCTGGCCGACGTTTATCTGATGATGACCGGCGGGCAGACCACGATGGCGTTCTCAATGGAAGGCGACAGCCAGCAGCAGAATGACACGGGGATCCAGCGTATTGTGCGACAGTCCAGTAAACTACGCGTTGTTTTCGCCACTGATGAAGAGTTAGCGGCCCATGAGTCACGCCTTGACCTGGTGCAGAAGAAAGGCGGAAGTTGCCTCTGGCGGGCATAGTTTGTACGTTTACCGTATGAAAATGGCCATTCGGGTGATTTTTGCAGCAAACGATTAAAAACGTGAGAAAAAGCGTTGACGAGGCGCGAGGCAATCCGTAATATTCGCTTCGTTCCCAAGCGGAACACAACGCGGAGTGGTAGTTCAGTTGGTTAGAATACCTGCCTGTCACGCAGGGGGTCGCGGGTTCGAGTCCCGTCCATTCCGCCACTATTCAGAAAGCCTGAATCAGAAATGATTCAGGCTTTCGTCGTTTTAGCCCGCCAAAAATAATAATCTCATTATCACGCTTTATCGACCGCGCCCGAGCTTTCGGGTGGGCAACACATCAGGTCATCCTTAACCCGACGCATATCCAGAAGGCGATTAACTTGCGAAGTGATTCATCACGCAGGCGAAGCGGGGTGAAAAGTTATCGCCAATAAGTACCGTTTCCTCATTCAGGTGCTTTAGCATATACAGTTTGTCGGCACGTTCGTAAGCATCGAAGAAGAGATAGTCGACAGCGTCCGTTGCATCATCATCGGGGGATTTTTCTCGCCCATCGGGAGTGAGCATAAAAACGCCTGCGGTATGGCCGAGTGGACGGACATAGCGAAAGAACAGTTTTCGGTTAACAGCGAACTCGCCGTCGTCACTTTTGAGTTTCCCCTGGACTGACAATGTAAGGTGTCCGGAGTTGTAGCTGGTTATCAGCATTATTCCGTGGAGTTCCTTTTTTGTATTCTGGATGTCGAGTATCGACGTGAATTCCGAGGAGCAGGAAAAACTGATTTCTTGTTTTTTCTCATTCCCGGCGATAATAAAAAAAGCGATAGCCGCCAGCCCAAAAATGGCAATCACGACTGACCATAGTAAAGGAGAGTGATCGCTTTCCTGCTTCATATCATTCCTCATGATGGCGATACTGGCTGATGCAATGGTAATAGCCGAGGTTTAGCCCGCATTCCGCGGTAAACGACCACTCAACCAGATTATGGTTGCTCGCCCAGGTATTGAGATACAGATCTTTTGGGTACGAACAGTTGGGGTTAATACCCACGGACTTGAAAATATCCAGCGCTTTTTTTTCGGTTATGGTGTCGGTGAGGGCGTTTCCTAATATATGCACACGGCATTGCTCGTAGTCGATAGTCCGCAGGATCGCCGCGTCCGTCATCGCGATTTCATTGGGTATCCATGTTAGCCACGCTGTCGCCAGCACGGCGATGCCGGTAATTAACGTTGTTATCGTGACAGGCCACAGGTTTCGTTTCTTTTTCCTGGGCGTCAATGCAACATTGGCTATTCTGGTGGGCGCTTGCGATTCCTCCAGTTGCTGAATATTGATACTGGCGTCGCTCATCCGAAATCCTATTCGCGGAATAGTGACGATCAGTTCTGCAGGATGGCCCGTAGACGTTATTGCTTTGCGCAGAAATGAAATGTGCTGATTGAGATTAGCATCCGTCGCTCTGGCGCCATTATGCTGGAAAACATTCTGCAGAATTTCATCGCGCGAGGATATCTCTTTACCATTTTGCAACAGATAGAGCAGTAATTGTGTTGCCACATTATTCAATGTGGCCATTTCACCAGATGCCAGGTCTTTTAGGGTATTTTTATGTGGTCTGAAAACTAAGCCATCACCAATAATTACGGATTTAATTTTGTTTATTGGTATATGAGAAATCACTGATGTCTCCTTTAAAGCAGGATATCTCGCATTCGAGTGGGGGAAGCAATAGCATAACATAATTCATTTATAAAAAATGATTGTACCATAGATCACTTTATTAATATTTATATAACAATCTCTTAATATATCTAATAGAATCCTCCAATCTCCTTCCTCTCTTTCACTATCTTATTGTCATTACTCGATTTTGATGCCCAATTTCATTTTTACAAAACATTCATAAATACATTTTGCCTGTTCTTCTTGCTAAATAAAAAAATAGTTGATAGATAAAAACTCTATAAAAACCATAAATGATAGACATTAACACTGGTATTGGCGTGTTTTTTGGCTATTTTTTAGGTAAACGATCGCTCTACAGACAGTGTTACAACACGATTCCCTGAGTTTGATTAATACCGGATTTTTGCATTGTGTCATTTTTTCGTCGACTTAATATAAGCCCCGAAACAGCGTAAACAACTGTGGACGGTATTTCTGATGGAATACCAATGAAGTTCAAAATACGGGGTGGCTTGAGATGGATTGTTTGCAAGGAAATGCACTTCCGCCACCTGCAGATCAGGGTTTCCCTTGCATAAATTGTCTGTGGAAATAGATCGTCGGAATAACCAAAAAACAGATATAAGGTTAAGTAGTAATATGAAAATGAAAAACGTGGCTGTGGCTTGTGCGCTGATGGCGGGAATGACTTTTACTGCATCTTCTGCTTTCGCTGCAAAAAATGTTGAACCGACTAACGGTAAAATTCACTTCACTGGTTCTCTGGTTAATTCCGCATGCGGTCTGGCCCCAGAATCCAGCCCGGTGCAGGTTAATTTTGGTGAGATCCCAACTTCTCAGTTAAAAGACAACCAACGTGCTGGTGTTAAGCATGCCAAAATCGTTCTGCAGGGCTGCGATACAACTGTTGCGAAAACCGCCACAGTAACCTACACCCCGGCAACGATTGATACCGACAACAATGCGCTGGCTGCATTTACCTCGGGTACAGCAAAGGGCGCGGGCATCGGTATGATTGACAGTGGTAACCAGGACGTGAAATGGGGCGAAGCCGCATCTCAGGTCAACATTACCGATGGCGAAACCGACATTGATTTCGTTGCTTATCTGCAGGCCAACAACGCATCCGCAGCAGTAACCCCGGGTGACTTCGAATCTACCGTTAATTTCCAGATCGATTATCAGTAACGATCTGCTGCGGGCGCAATTATGCGCCTGCTTAACCCTTCCTGCGAATAACTGAAAGGAAATGCGGTGATGCCTGGATGGCGTATTTTACTGCTTTTTATCTTCATATCGCCTGCATGGGTTTTGGCTGACACCCATCGTCTTGTCAGTACGCCCGGCAAAATGCGCATGCGGGGAAATATTATTGAGGCTGCCTGTTATGTCGATCCACACGACCGGTCGCTGCTGGTTGAATTTGATGACCTCTCAGCCAGAGATATTTCCGGAAAACCTGAAAAAGTATCTGCGCATGATTTCAGCATTCATTTGCTGGGATGTTCATTAGGGGATTCTCAACACCCCGGAAATCTGTTCCAACGCGCCAATATTACCTTTTCCGGCGCACCGGATAGTGACAATCCTGATTATCTGAGCGTGCAATCGGAAACTGAAAATTTAGCGATAGAAATATATGACGGCAGAGGCAAGCAAATTCATTTGGGTGAGCCATCACCGGATTATGCGCTTAACCCAGGGAAAAACACGCTCAATTTTACGGCTTATTTGATCTCCCGCGACGGAAGAATGACGTCTGGTGAATTTACTGCAGTCACGCATTTTGTTGTGAATTATCTCTGAGCTGCACAGCAATTCGGGTATCTGAAGGTTTGCGAACGAAAATGATCACGCTGAAAACAGATAAAAAACGTCTGGCGCTTTTAATTGCTCTGGTCTGTGCCTCTTCATGGGCTGAAGCGGATGAGTCTATTGAATTTAATACTGACGTCCTGGATGCCAGTGACAGACAAAATGTCGATTTACAGCGTTTTTCCGAAGGCAACTTTGTGACTCCCGGAGAATATCTACTGGATGTTCGTATTAACAGCCAGGAGATCCCTCAGCAGTCGATCCGTTATATCGTTGATCCTGCCAACGCGCATAAATCCATGGCGTGCCTGACGCCGCAACAGCTCGAATTACTGGCGCTCAAAGAAGAGGCGCTGACCTATATTCATCCGATTAGCGCGACCTGCTATGACATTTCCCGCCTGCCGGGTGTGGTGCTGAATAATAGCGCAGGCGTACTGGACATTACCGTGCCACAGGCATGGATGAAATATACCGATCCAGACTGGACGCCTCCGGAGCGCTGGGATAACGGCGTCGCGGGACTGATTTTCGACTACAGCGTTTCGGGCCAGGCCACACATTACGAACAAGGTGGCGATCATTACCGCTCACTGTCTGGTTATGGACAGACGGGCTTTAACCTCGGCGCGTGGCGCTTTCGTGGCCAGTATCAGGCCAATTATGCTTCGGATGAAAATCGTGGGCGTATCGACTGGGAGCAGATCTATGCCTATCGCCCGTTACCGATGCAGGCTGCAAAACTGACGGTCGGTGAAATATATCTGAATTCCCAGGTGTTTGATTCAGTGCGATTTACGGGGGCTAACCTCGCCAGCGACGAGCGCATGCTACCACCGAATTTGCAGGGCTACGCGCCCGAAGTGCACGGCATCGCCCGCAGTAATGCGAAGGTCACCGTCAGTCAGCAGGGGCGTGTTATCTATCAAACCACTGTTCCAGCGGGGCCATTTAATATTCAGGATCTACATGGCTCGGTACGCGGCACGCTGGATGTTCGCGTCGAAGAGCAGGATGGCAGCGTACAAACCTTTCAGGTCAATACGGCCGATATCCCTTACCTGACGCGCCCGGGCTATGTTCGTTACAACGCCGCTGTCGGTAAGCCATCGCGTTATAACCACGACGTCCAGGGACCTGCATTTTATAGCGGTGATTTTTCATGGGGGGTCAGCAATGCGTGGTCACTGTACGGTGGCGCGTTGCTCACTGGCGATCGCTATAACGCCTGGTCGATGGGGATTGGGCGGGATTTGAGCTGGTTGGGCGCGCTGTCGGCTGACGCGACGCAATCCGTGAGCCGGGTGAAGCATCAGGCTGAACAAAAAGGGATGTCCTTTAAGCTCAGCTATGCCAAAACCTTTGATGAATACAACAGCGCCATCACCTTTGCCGGTTACCGTTTTTCACAGCGTAACTTCCGCACCTTCTCGCAGTTTCTCGACGAGCAGTATGAAAATAACAACAGCGCCGGTAACGAAAAAGAGATGTACACCATCACCGGTAACAAGACCTTTTTTGCCGACGACCCGCAATTAGCGACCACGCTGTACCTGACCTATACCCACCAGAATTACTGGGATCGTGGCTCTCAGGATCGTTACGGGGTGTCGATGGGGCACAGCTTTTCGTTCGCAGGCATTCAGGGGATCAGCGCTAACCTTGCTGCTTACCGCTCTGAGTATCAGGGCAAACGGGACGACAGCCTTTCGCTGTCCATTTCGGTGCCATGGAGCGATGGTCGCTCAATGGATTATGAAGTGCAAAACAGCGGCAGCCAGACCAGTCAGATGGTTTCGTATTCCGATAACCGCGACCGTAACAATCCATGGCGACTGCGCGCAGGGGTTTCCGGTGAAGGGCACACCGCGTTTGATGGCTACTACAAGCATCGCAGCATGATGGCGGAACTGGAATCTAACGTCAGCTGGCAGCAATCACGCTATTTCTCCGTTGGTGGCACGATGCGCGGCGGCTTTACCGCAACGCGTCATGGCGCGGCGCTACACAACAGCCAGGCGTCGATGAATACCGCCAGGGTGATGGTTGATACCGACGGTGTGGCGAATGTACCGCTGAACGGCGAACAGGCGCACTCAAACCGCTTCGGTATTGCCGTCGTACCGGACGTCGTCAGCTATCACAGCTTTGATACCCGTATCGATGTGGACGCAATGGACGAGGACATTTCCGCGACCAAAGCCATTGTCACCAACACCCTGACGGAAGGCGCGATTGGTTATCAGCGCTTCGCCGTGGCGCAGGGGCAAAAAATGATGGCGCTGCTGCGCCTGAAAGATGGTTCGGTACCGCCGTTTGGTGCCGAAGTGTTTAACGCCAACGGTGTTAGCGTCGCCATGGTGATGGAAAACGGCATGGCCTGGATTGCGGGTGTGAATCCAGCCGAGCGTCTTTCTGTTGCCTGGGGCGGTCGCGCGCAGTGTCACTTACAGGTGCCTCAACAAATCAACCCGGAAGGTAACGTGCTGTTGCCTTGTGAATAATATCAATAACCTGAATGAATTTTGTCATGAAAAATCAAGCATTTTACTCCGTGCAGCGTTGGCTCAAACCCGTGGTCTGCGGTCTGCTTTTTATTGCAGAGATCAACGCCTCATGGGCGGGCATTGCACTTGACCGTACCCGTCTGATCATCACCGGTGATGCGCGATCTGTCAGCGCGAACTTAACCAACACCAGTCCAAGCATTCCGTTTCTGGCTCAGTCGTGGGTGGAAGACGCCAATGGAACAAAAATTACCTCGCCGTTGATGGTTTTACCGCCGCTGCAGCGGATTAACGGCGGGCAAAAGGGCATTGCGCGTGTGACAAAAACCAGCGGTATTAACGCTCTGCCGCAGGATCGCGAAAGTCTGTTCTACCTGAATGTGCGTGAAATTCCGCCCAAGCCGGATAAGCCGAACGTGCTGCAACTGGCGATGCAGTCACGCATCAAACTGTTCTACCGTCCGACCGCCATCGTGCCGGAAACACCGGGCGCCGTGTGGCAAAACCAACTGGTCTTTCATAAGCAGGGGCAGCGCTGGAGTGTGGATAACCCTACGCCGTACTTCGTTACCTTAATCGGCTTAAGCCGCAAGCCTGAAGCGCAGGGCGGCGACAGGCTGACTGACTTCCCTGGGATTATGGTTTCACCAAAGTCCTCTCTCGATTTCAGCGTGGCCGACGGCAGCGTTAGCCAGTTCAGCATGATGTATGTGAACGATTTTGGCGGTCATCCCGAATTGAAATTCAGCTGCACAGGCAATGTGTGTAAAGCATTGCCGATGGAGCAACAGCCCCGGTAACAGGATTCGTAAATGAAAAAGATGCTTTGCGCTCTGCTGATGGCGGGCATGGCCTGCTCGGTTCAGGCCACAAGCGGTCGCCAGGATATGAGCAATGTGTCCGGCGAGTATGGCAACGTCCGCTTTCATGGGCGAGTGTTCGTTTCGCCGTGCGTGCTGGATATGGCCTCCCGCGATCAGACTATCGATCTTGGTGATATTTCCGCCAGCCGTTTTCGCCAGGGCGGCGATCGCAGCGATCCGGTATTGGTCACGCTGTATCTGAACGGCTGTTTAAAGGGCTCCGGTCATACCTTAAGGGATTTCCCCGGGCAGACCAGTGAGATGCCGGAGCTGGCGCATAGCACGGTGGAACGTGGCGTTTCGATGACCCTAATGGCTGAAGGCGCGCCGGAAAACAGCGATTTGGGGCGCATTCGCGGCGATGTGCGTGGTGCAGGCATTCGGCTACTGACCGAACGCAACCAGTTGATCCACCTGAACCAACCGCAACGCATGTGGATCCTCAAACCGGGCGATAACGCCATTCATTTTCTTGCCGCGCTGGAATCTTTTGGGAGAGAGGTGACCGCCGGAGAATTTAACGGTCTGGTCAGACTCAAGCTGGAGTATCTATGAGCGTATTACGTAAAACGCTGTTGTGGGTGGTGCTGGCAGGCTGTCCGATAGCCGGGCAGGCATTTACACAGGGAGAAGGTGAGCCGGAAGGTGGGTCGCCGCATCAGTACGATATTGAACTGAGCTCGCTGGATGTCAGCAAAAACCACGTGGGTGGCAGAACGGAGCCGTTCCCATGGAATCTGGGTGGCTGGTATGTGGTGAATTTCTATTGCGAACAGGCTGACATCTCCCGAGCACCAATTTACTACACCACCACAACCACGATGCCGCCTTCAAATCAGGGGGCGAACCGTTTTCGGCTAAACGAGTATCTGGATGTGGAAGTTCAGGTGTGGGTTGCCGGGGGCTATAAAAAATATGTGCAGGCGCCTTTTACCAACGTTTCAAACCGCAACAGCAACAACAGCTGTAAAAAGCGTAAGGGCTACACGCGAGCGACTAACGTTGAAAGTGGTTCAAAAGGGAAAGTGACGTTTATTGTCACTAAACCCATTATCAATGGCATCAATATCACTTCCCAGTCGCTGGTGGAGGTGGCCGGGCGCATGGGAAGCGCGGGACCTACGCCAACCACGGCGATTTCTCGCGTGGTGATTAAATCCGGGCTGATTACCGTCCCGGACAAATGCACCTTCAACCGGGGAGACAAAATCAGCATTGAGTTTGGCGATTTGCCTGGATCCGCTGCCCGGCTCAACGGCACTAACTACAGCAAGTCAGTCCCTATACATGTGGTCTGTGAAGGCGGGAGTTTCGATCAGGGTGCGCTGAACATTAATCTTGGTATACAAACGACCACGGCGTCAGGTACGGCGGGGTTTAACGGTAATCTCCTTGGCACGCTGAGCGGCGGACAAAAGCGCGACGATCTCGGCATTATGATTAAAGACGAAAGTGGTGGCACCGTCGTGCCTAATCAATTCTACAACGTGAAGGGGTTTTACCAGAATCAGGGCGACTGGAATCTCACCGCTGCGCCGGTGGCAAAGCCGGGCGTGGGAAGCGTGAAGGAAGGTGAATTTGAAGCCTCTGCTACCGTTGTCGCGCAGTTTCAGTAGGGGGATGTCATGAGATTCTCGGCGTTATTCGCGACCAGTATGTTACTGCTAGGTGGCATGGCGCAGGCCGACACCAAACTGGTCGGCGGCGACATGTATTTTCACGGCACCATCAGAGCGCTGGCCTGTAGCCTTGCACCGGGAGGCGACAAAATCGAGGTCGATTTCAAGCAAATCGCGACACAGGATCTCTATCTCTCGGGGCGCAGTAAGCCGGAAAAATTCAGCATCCAGTTACGCGACTGCAACCCTGAGGTTTTCCGTGGGATCTCGGTTACCTTCAGCGGCCGAGAGGATGCGGAGCTGACCGATCATCTGGCGCTGGATAGCAGTGAACAAGGCGGCGCGTCAGGGATCGGGATTGGGATGAGCGAAGAGGACGGCACGGCAATCCGCCTTGATGAGAGCACGTCAGTCAAAGAGATAACCGAAGGCTCGATGACGCTGAATTTCTTGGCGTGGGTCGCAGCGGAGCCATCGGCGATAAAAAATCAGTCTCTCGAATACGGTCCGTTCAGCGCCAGCGGGACCTGGACGTTGAACTATCAGTAGCATGATGAACGTACTGAATCGCATTGCGCCGCTGCCTGCGCAGAAATTATTGCTCGGTATTAGTCTGTTTTTCTGGTGTGGGGCCATGCATCTCTACTGGCCGAACAACGGCGGCAGTGGTCTGTCGTTGCCGCTTAATATTACAAGCTGGATCTACGCTGTTGTACTGGCTGCAAGTGCATTGATGCTGGTGCCTCGTCAACGCTGGCGCATCACTGTGCCAGCTGCGGGTTTTATGGTCGGGGCGTTCATCCTGGTGTTGCTTTGCCTTCAAACGCCTGATATCTGGCAGGCCGAGGCACTGCTGGTGGCGGGGGCGTTACTGGGCGGTGTGAGCGTCTATCTGGTCACATTACAAATTCCGCTCACGGCAAACACCCTGACGGCACTGCTGGCTCTGTTATGGGGGGCGTGCGTCATTGAATGTCTGGCGTTTGTCTATCAGTACTGGCATTTGCCGGGCGTTGATTACTGGGAGTTTGCCTGGCGGCGCGGTACGCGGCCCTACGGGATATTTCAGCAGGTCAACCTGATGGCCAGCTTCACGGCATGCGGTGTGCTGCTGTCAGCGCCGCTCTTTTTACGCCTGCACGGCGGGTATCGAATTGCCATTGGGATAGGCCTGGTAATGATGGGATTTGTGCTGCATGAATCTCAGTCGCAAACCGGTTACCTGTCTCTGGTTGTCGGTGAAGCGCTGCTGCTGGCGGTTTTCCCGGCGCAACGGCGCACGCTACTGCTGCTTCTACTGCCGCTGGCGTTAGGCGTGGCGATAGGGGCTACGGCCCGCCATTTTTTGTCTGTGGTCACGGTCGATCATCTGACGACTTCTCAAGTGCGCTGGACGGTGTTGAAAACGTCGCTGGCATTATTTGTCGAACGCCCGTGGATGGGGTGGGGCGTGGGCAGTTTTGCTGCCGTGTTTCTCGAACGCGCGGGGCCATTGGGGCTGGGCAGCATTTCGCATCCGCACAACGAACTGGTGCTGTGGCTGGTGGAGGGCGGTCTGGTTGGGCTTGCGGGGGTACTCTGTTTTATAGCGGGTGGTTTCTGGCTCTGGCTGCACGGTAATTGCTGGCGTCGCGCCTGCCTGGTGGCGGCACTGCCGGTGGTTATTCATATGTTGACGGAATACCCCGTCAGGCAGTCAACGCCACACTGGCTGCTGTTGATCCTGTTGCTTCGATGTGCAGACAGCGCGCGAACGGGAATACGCCTGGTGCTTACGTCAACGTCGCTGATTCGCGCGGCAGGGTTTATCTCGTTACTGACCGTCGCGCCATTGCTGCTTCTCACGCTGCACACGCAACAGCAATTGACGCTGGCGGAGAGGCAGTCAACGCAGTGGCTTCTTGCCGAACCGCTCCCTGTCGGAGGCTGGCTTCTTACCAGTCGCTATCGGTTTGATGTCCAGATGGGGTATCTGCAACGGTATCAGCGTACCCGGGACGCACGTTGGCTGGAAGCGGTTCGCCGCTGGGCGCCTGATTATGTGCGCGTTCACCCAGACCCTAATGTCTCCTTCACGCAAATCTTACTGGCGTTGCACCAGCGCGACCTGGTCGAGGCGCATCGTTTGGCGACGCGCTTTTGCCTGATATACCCAAACGATCGCCGTATCCCGTGGCTGCAGGATGCACGACGTCCTTTTAATAAAATAATGGAATGATATGAACAGATTCAGTGAACAGGCCCGTTATGTGCCAGAACTTCCCCGCAACGCCGAACTGCTGTGGATCACCGGGATCCGTTTGCAGCGCATTCATTTTTTTGATGACGCATCGCTGGATGTTTGTGAGGTGTTAAGCCAGGTACGCACACCGCTCCCACTGGATCTGTTTTTCAAGCACCTTTCCATCACGGCAAAACAGCAGCTTTTTCTATGGCAAATGCAGCGGGTGCTGGCCCTCTCGGGAAGCTATTCGCTGAATTTATCCGTCAGGATGCTGACCAGTCTGTCATGGATCACGCGTCTCACAAAGCAGGGGCATCAGGGGAGGATTGTTATTGAGATTCAGGATCCGGGCTCCATGATGCGCCTGGATAAGGCAGAGCAGCAGGCCGTATGCATTGCCGTAAAAACGCTGGTGCGTCACGGGTTTCGCGTGTGGCTGGATGATGTTTCGCCTGAGCTATTTTTTGTCTGGCGGCTGTCGGGCATCCGTTTCGATGCCATCAAAATTGAAAGTGGAATGTTTCATCAGTTCAGAACATCGGAGTGGCAGTTGAGGGTTCTGGTCAATCAATTTCGTGGGCTGGGTGAACGGGTTGTCATTGAGGGGGTAGAAACACCACAGGATTATGCCATTTGCCGTATGAGCGGCGCAGATGCTGTACAGGGCTTTCTGTTCGAGCAGGAAATTTTACCGAAAAGCCTGAATCATTGCTGACTCAGGCTCTGAAAATTACTCGCTCAGCGTCTGTGCGATATCTTTTTGCACCTGCTGGCGCTGTTCTGGGGTCAGCACTTTGTTCAGGTCAAAATAGTATTTTACGCGATAATAACGCGCCTGCTGTTCGATGTTGCTGAACGCAGAAAGCTGTTTCTGAACGGCAGCTTCATCCCATTTCCCGGACTTGATGACGTCAATCAACGCGCCGTCTTTAACATCTTTCACCGAAATCTGGCTGACGTTGGTTTCAAGCTGCTGGTGCAGTTTTTTAATCTGCGCCACCTGGTCGTTGGTCAGCTTAAGATGCTGAACGACAGGGTCCTGAGCTGGAGCAGGAACATTGGATACGTTTGCTGCAAGCGTACTAAAAGAAGCGCCCGCTAAGGTAGCCGCCAGCAAAGTCATGCGTAAGAAGTTCTTCATGTCGAGATCCTGATAAGGGAATTATTAACATTGTCAGTCACTCGCTGGTTGCGAGTGATTATCCTTTGCAGAATACGATGCCCGCCGCATGTCGCCACGCGAATTTGTTTTGCGGTTGGTTACGGAGTGAAACAATCCCGCCACGGAAAACGTTGTGCAGCGGGAGTGAAGGCGATAGTTATAGCGTGAACGGGTCGGCGTCTTGCCAGGCGGGAAACTTCTCGCGATACTCGCGCAGCGCTGAGAGTGACAGTTCGGCGTCAATGCGTGTGGCCTGATGCGGCTCGGCGGTGGCAATAATCTCACCCTGCGGATTAATCACCCGGCTGTCACCGCGATAATGATGACCGTTACCGTCTGTGCCCACGCGGTTACATCCTGCTACATAAGCCTGGTTCTCAATCGCCCGTGCGGCAAGCAGAAGCTGCCAGTGCAGCGAACGCGGCGCAGGCCAATTGGCAACATACAACGCCAGGTCGTAATCGTTGCGATTGCGCGACCATACCGGAAAACGCAGGTCATAACAGACCAACGGCAGAATGCGCCAGCCGCGCCATTCAACAATAACGCGCGCGTCACCCGCATGGTAATGCTGATGCTCGTCCGCCATGCGGAACAGATGGCGCTTGTCGTAGAAATGCACATTACCTTCGGGCTCAACCAGAAAAAAGCGGTTTACCGGGCCGCGTTCAGACTGGGTAGCAGCGCTGCCCGCGATCAGGGCGTTGGTCTGTTGCGCTTTGGCACGCATCCAGCTTACGACTTCTTCTTGCGGCAACGATTTATTTGCCGCTTCCATGGCAAATCCGCTGGTAAACATCTCGGGCAACACGATGACATCACGTCCGGCGACGGTTTCCAGTTGTCGGTCAAAATGGCGCAGGTTGGCCGGGCCATCCATCCAGATCAAGGGTTGTTGCAGCAGAGTAATTTTCAAACCAGGCACGATCGAGGCTCCTCGTTGAACAACATTTTGACACTGTAGCATGAGCATTAATGAAAATGTGGCAATAAAAAGCCCCGCATTAAGCGGGGCTAAACGTTGTGCGTATATCGTTATGCGGCTTCGACTTTACGCACTTTCTCTGGCAGCTTTACCGGCTGAGTCGCCAGCTCCTCGGGTTCAAAGTCATCCACGTTGATACTGCGCAGGCGGCTCGCTTCGGCTTTCACCAGAATCGCGGCTTCATCTTTATCAATCAGCCCTTTCGCCAGCGCATTGTGCGCCAGTTCGTCGAGGCGGGTAAATGGCAGGTTTTTACCCAACTCTTTACAGATCCGCTGGTGGATAGGGTCGGCTGCAATCACGTCCAGCAGCGCCTCTTCCAGCAAACCAACCGGGTTATGCTCGCTTGGCGTCAGATATTGACCGCGACCAATACGAGAACGAGTCGCGCTCGGAACCTGCAAAATCTTCGCGACTTTATGGTCCAGCTTGTCAGACGGAGCGTCGTAGTGGCGACCGGTCGGGAAGATAACCACGTTCAGCAAGCCCGCGACCAGACGGTTCGGGAAGTTTTTCAGCAGATCGTCCATCGCCTGTTCCGCTTTGTACAACGCATCCTGAACGCCCCAGTGAACCAATGGCAGGTCCGCTTCATTACGGCCTTCATCGTCATAACGTTTCAGTACCGCGGAGGCCAGATACAGCTGACTTAACACATCGCCCAGACGCGCGGAGATACGTTCACGACGCTTCAGACTGCCACCCAGTACGGCCATGGACACATCTGAAAGCAATGCCAGGTTGGCGCTCAAGCGGTTCAGGTGCTGGTAGTAACGTTTGGTCGCATCGCCGGTTGGCGTGCTGCTGGTTAAGCCACGTGTCAGACCAAGCCAGAAGCTGCGTACTTTGTTACTGCCAACGTGACCGATGTGTTTGAACAGCAGCTTGTCGAACGCATTCACATCGTTACTCTGTGCCGCAGCCATCTCTTCCAGAACATACGGATGGCAGCGAATCGCACCCTGACCGAAGATCATCATGCTACGGGTCAGAATGTTGGCACCTTCTACGGTAATGGCGATTGGCGCACCTTGATAAGCGCGGGCGAGGAAGTTGCTTTCGCCAAGCATAATGCCTTTACCGCCAGTGATATCCATCGCATCGATGATTGACTGCTGCCCGCGGTGGGTACAGTGATATTTCACGATAGCCGACAGCACCGCCGGTTTTTCACCCAGCATAATGCCGTAGGTAATCAGTGATGCCGCAGCGTCCATCACGTAGGCGTTACCGGCAATACGTGCCAACGGTTCTTCAATACCTTCCATCTTACCGATGGAGATTTTGAACTGGCGACGAATGTGCGCATACGCGCCGGTGGCCATTGCGACCGATTTCACGCCGCCCGTCGAGTTAGACGGCAGGGTAATACCACGTCCCACAGACAGGCATTCCACCAGCATGCGCCAGCCTTGACCGGCCATTTTCGGACCACCGATGATGTAATCAATCGGTACAAACACATCTTTGCCCAGCGTCGGACCGTTCTGGAACGGCACGTTCAGCGGGAAGTGACGACGCCCAATTTGTACGCCCGGCGTTGAGGTTGGGATCAGTGCACAGGTAATGCCGAGATCTTCTTCACCACCTAGCAGTTTTTCCGGGTCGGAGAGTTTAAATGCCAGACCCAGTACCGTGGCGATAGGGGCCAGCGTGATATAACGTTTGTTCCAGGTCAGGCGCATACCCAACACCTGCTGGCCCTGCCAGTCGCCCATACAGACCACACCGGTATCAGGGATCGCCCCTGCGTCGGAGCCTGCTTCCGGGCTGGTCAGAGCAAAGCATGGGATCTCCTGACCGCGAGCCAGGCGCGGCAGGTAATGATTTTTCTGCTCTTCGGTGCCGTAATGTTGCAGCAGTTCGCCTGGGCCTAATGAGTTAGGTACGCCAACGGTGATCGCCAGGATCCCGGAAACACCGGAGAGTTTCTGCAGAACGCGAGCCTGAGCATATGCTGAGAATTCCAGCCCGCCGTACTCTTTCTTAATGATCATCGCGAAGAAGCGGTGTTCTTTCAGATATGCCCACAGTTCCGGCGGCAGATCCGCGAGTTCATGGGTTATCTGGAAGTCGTTCGCCATGCGGCACGCTTCTTCCACTGGACCATCAATAAACGCCTGTTCTTCAGCGGTCAGATGCGGTTGAGGATAGTTATGCAGTTTTTTCCAGTCAGGCTTGCCCTGGAACAGGTCACCTTCCCACCAGGTTGTACCGGCATCAATCGCTTCTTTCTCAGTACGCGACATCGGCGGCATGACTTTACGGAAACCGCGGAACACCGGCGCAGAGATCATAGATTTGCGCATCGGCGTAAAGTTAAACGGTACGAGAATAATGGCCAGAGGAACCAGCAGCCAGACTGACCACAGGCCAGCCACGCCAAGCGCAGCCGTCCAGGCGAGCAAAATTAAGCTGCTGAGGAATAAGCTCACGCGGTGATAAAACAGAACGCTGAGCAGAACAACCGTAGCGATAATACTCAAAATCATCATAACGAAAAGCTCCCTTGCTTGTAGGAGGTCTGACCACTTGTGATGATATGTTTGTAGTGGATGTAAATTCTTTTAGCAATGTGTTTACAAAATAATTACAACAAAGCTCACATTGTTGCTGTTTTAACCGGCACAAAAAATCAAAAGCGACAGCCATTCCTGTGGCTTGTACTTCTCGCTGGTAGCGCTATCCGGTACACTGCGTCTTGTCATTTACATTCATGCTGAAGGATATCCTCATGTACCAGGATCTTATTCGTAACGAACTGAGCGAAGCGGCGGAAACGCTGGCTAATTTTCTTAAAGATGACGCCAATATTCACGCCATTCAGCGCGCGGCGGTTCTGTTGGCAGACAGCTTTAAAGCGGGCGGTAAGGTGCTTTCTTGCGGTAACGGCGGTTCCCATTGCGACGCGATGCACTTTGCTGAAGAGCTGACCGGACGCTATCGTGAAAACCGTCCTGGTTACCCTGCTATCGCAATCTCTGACGTTAGCCATATCTCCTGCGTCAGCAACGATTTTGGTTACGATTATGTGTTCTCTCGCTACGTAGAAGCCGTGGGTCGTGAAGGTGATGTCCTGTTAGGCATTTCGACTTCGGGTAATTCCGGTAACGTAATTAAAGCGATTGCCGCAGCGCGTGAGAAAGGGATGAAAGTGATCACCCTGACCGGTAAAGATGGCGGCAAAATGGCGGGCAGCGCGGATATCGAAATTCGCGTGCCGCACTTTGGCTACGCTGACCGTATTCAGGAAATTCATATCAAAGTGATCCATATCCTGATCCAGCTGATCGAAAAAGAGATGGTTAAACCATAAGAAGACGATTGCCGGATGGTGGCTGAAGCCTTATCCGGCCTACATGAGCACCACGTAGGCCTGATAAGCGCAGCGCCATCAGGCAGTTCACGGTTTTAAGGTAGGTGATGTATGTGCGAACTGCTCGGGATGAGCGCCAATGTGCCAACCGATATCTGCTTTAGCTTCACTGGGCTGGTTCAGCGCGGCGGAGGGACCGGGCCGCACAAAGACGGCTGGGGTATTACGTTTTATGAAGGTAAGGGCTGCCGTACGTTTAAAGATCCGCAACCTAGCTTTAATTCGCCTATCGCCAAACTGGTACAAGACTACCCCATCAAATCCTGTTCCGTGATTGCCCATATTCGTCAGGCGAACCGTGGCGAAGTGGCGTTGGAAAATACCCATCCCTTTACCCGCGAACTGTGGGGGCGTAACTGGACCTATGCTCATAATGGACAGCTCAGTGGCTATAAATCGCTGGAAACCGGAAATTTCCGCCCGGTCGGGGAAACCGACAGCGAAAAAGCGTTCTGCTGGCTGCTCCACAAGCTGACGGAGCGTTATCCGCGCACGCCTGGCAATATGACGGCAGTGTTTAAATATATCGCGATGCTGGCAGGAGAACTGCGGGAGAAGGGCGTCTTCAACATGCTGTTGTCTGACGGACGCTATGTGATGGCCTTCTGTTCGACCAACCTGTTTTGGATCACGCGTCGTGCGCCGTTTGGCGTGGCGACATTGCTGGATCAGGATGTGGAAATCGATTTTAGCTCAGAGACCACACCCAATGATGTGGTCACCGTGATTGCCACTCAACCGTTAACCGGCAATGAAACCTGGCAAAAGATTATGCCAGGCGAGTGGGCATTATTTTGTCTCGGGGAGCGTGTAGTTTGATGCCAGTTGCGGCTGAACCACTTCGTGACTCAACGGCTTGCTGACGACGTAACGACCATCGACGACGGAGACGGTCGGTGGTTTACGTGTTTGTTCAAAGTAATCGTATCCCGGCTTTAACTGGGCCCAGAAATCTTTGTAATACGAGAACTTATGGCGCTGCATGTTGGCATCGGTCATGCGGAACGGGTAAATGCTAACCTGTACGCTGGACTGCCCGAACACCAGAGCACCGGTCACAAACTGGAAAATCTCATCAATGCCGTTGTCGGTCATTGCGTAGCAGCCGACGGAAACGCAGGCACCGTGGATCATCAGGTATTTACCTTCATAACCGTGTGCGCGGTCGTAGGCATTAGGGAAACCAATGTTAATCGCTTTATAGAAGCGGCTATCTGGTTTCAGCTGTCCACGCTGAACGCTGTAAAATCCTTCCGGACTTTTGAAATCACCCTGACGCTGTTTTGGCCCTAAGCCACCGGAATAATTACAGATCTTATAACTGTCGAGCAATTGATACTGTTCGCCCATCTTGACGTACAGATCCAAGGTTCGCTCTTCTTTGAAGATCTGGATATAAACGGGGGAGCCCATTAATTGCTGCTTATATTCTTTGCTGACAGGCGTAGTCGGGCTGCTGCTGCTCAGCAAACCGGCAAATGAAACGCACGGCAATAAAAGCATCGCAAGAAAAAATGCGATTTTACGCATACTGCTTATTCCTTGATAAAACGATCACACACGCCAGGACGGCAAAAAGAATCCCCAAATCGGATAAATCTGGATCTGGAGCGCTCACATTAGCACCAAGAGAGTTTTTCGCAAGTCTCTCGTGCGGCGTTTACACTTTAGTTTTTCTTTATACGGAAAATTGCGCTTAAAGGCAGTCAGACACTGGCGTATTTTGCTGGTTACTGCGCTTCATTGGGTCTTAATCGTGCTGGATGGATAATGGGTCAGGAACGGCTCAGCATTAGGTACAACCAGACTTCTCACAACATAAAAATACTGTATACTTAAACAGTGATGTGGGAGACAAACGATGCGTAAAATCATACATGTCGATATGGACTGCTTTTTCGCGGCGGTGGAAATGCGCGACAACCCCGCCCTGCGTGATATTCCCATTGCTATTGGCGGCAGTCGAGAACGTCGGGGGGTCATCAGCACGGCCAATTACCCGGCGCGCAAATTTGGCGTGCGTAGCGCAATGCCAACTGGAATGGCATTAAAGCTGTGTCCGCATCTCACTTTATTACCTGGTCGTTACGAGGCCTATAAAGAAGCCTCCCGCCAGATTCAGGCTATTTTCTCCCGCTATACCTCGCTGATAGAACCACTTTCGCTGGATGAAGCCTATCTGGATGTGACCGACAGCACCTACTGCCACGGCTCAGCTACGCTGATCGCTCAGGAAATCCGCCAGACAATTTTTAACGAGTTACAGTTAACCGCCTCTGCCGGAATTGCGCCGGTAAAATTTCTGGCAAAAATAGCTTCCGATCTCAACAAACCCAATGGGCAATATGTGATTACCCCTGCCGATGTTCCTGAATTTCTCAGAACATTACCGTTAGGCAAAATTCCCGGCGTTGGCAAAGTCTCCGCCGCTAAGCTGGAATCAATGGGATTACGTACCTGCGAAGATGTTCAAAAATACGACCTGGCAATGCTGCTCAAACGCTTCGGCAAGTTTGGTCGCGTGCTGTGGGAGCGCAGTCAGGGGATTGACGAACGGGACGTTAACAATGACAGGCTGCGTAAATCCGTCGGTGTGGAGCGTACGCTGGCGGAAGATATTCACGAGTGGTCGGAGTGTGAGGCGATAATAGAACGGCTCTATCCCGAACTGGAACGGCGTCTGGCAAAGGTTAAACCGGATCTGCTGATCGCTCGCCAGGGGATAAAACTCAAGTTTAATGATTTTCAGCAGACTACGCAGGAGCACGTCTGGCCGCGCTTAAATAAAGATGACTTAATTACGACAGCGCGCAAGACCTGGGACGAGCGTAGGGGAGGGCGAGGCGTCAGGCTGGTGGGATTACACGTCACGCTGCTGGATCCACAAATGGAAAGACAGCTACTGTTGGGGCTGTGACTCAGAACAATTGCCGGATGTCGACGTAAACGCCTTATCCGGCCTACAAACCAGCGTACAGGCCAGATGGCTACGTAACAACTTTATCCGGCCTACAAATCAGCATGTAGGCCAGATAAACGTAGCGTCATCCGACATTTAGCGCAGAATCTTACTTCGCCGGAATAGACTTCAGCAGTTCAGTCAGCAGCGTCCAGTAATGGCCGACGCTTTCGATATGAACCTGCTCATCCGGGGAGTGTGGACCGGTGATAGTTGGCCCGATGGAAACCATGTCCATATCTGGATACGGTTTCTTGAACAGGCCACATTCCAGACCAGCGTGGATGATCTGGATGTTCGGCGTTTTATTGAACAGACGCTGATAGGTTTCACGAACCAGGTGCATAACCGGAGAGTTAGCATCCGGCTGCCAGCCTGGGTATCCGCCTTTTGCCTGGGTTTTCGCGCCAGCCAGTTTACCCAGTGAATCCAGCATGCTCACCACGTAGTCTTTACCGCTGTCGATCAGGGAACGGATCAGGCAGTGAATTTCAACGTTGTCGTCAGTCATGGTGACAACACCGACGTTCAGAGAGGTCTCTACCACGCCTTTGGCGACGTCAGAGTTGCGGATTACACCGTTCGGGGTGGCGTTCAGCAGACGCACAAAGCTGTCGCGAGACTGAGCGGTCAGCGCGGCTTTGTCTTGAGTTACGGCATCCAGCAGCAGAGCCAGGTTCTTCTCTTTGGCTTCCAGTTCGTTTTTCAGGATTTCCTGATAGGTGTTGACCAGCGCTTTTAACGCATCAACTTTATCTGCAGCCACGGCGAGGGTGGCAAAGGCTTCACGCGGAATCGCGTTACGCAGCGTACCGCCGTTGAAATCAACCAGACGCAGATCCAGCTCTTCAGCGTGGCCCGCCAGGAAGCGTACCAGCAGTTTGTTCGCGTTACCGAGACCCACGTGGATTTCGCCGCCGGAGTGACCGCCTTTCAGGCCTTTTAACGTCAGCTTAAAGCTCTGGAATCCAGCCGGGATTGCTTCACGGGACAGCGGCAGGTTAGAGGTAAAGTCGATACCGCCTGCGCAACCCATGTAGATCTCACCTTCTTCTTCTGAGTCGGTGTTGATCAGGATATCTGCCTGCAGCCAGTTAGCCTGCAGACCAAACGCGCCATCCATACCCGCTTCTTCGGTCATGGTCAGCAGCACTTCCAGCGGCCCGTGTACCACGCTGTCATCAGCCAGAACGGCCAGCGCAGACGCCATACCGATGCCGTTATCCGCACCCAGCGTGGTGCCACGGGCTTTCACCCATTCGCCGTCAATATAAGGCTGGATAGGATCTTTAGTGAAGTCGTGCACGGTGTCGTTGTTTTTCTGCGGGACCATATCCAGGTGCGCCTGCAGAACGACCGACTTGCGGTTTTCCATGCCTGCGGTAGCGGGTTTGCGAATCAGGATATTACCGACTTGATCGCGCTCGACGTGGAAACCTTTCTCTTGGGCCCAGCTCAGAATGTGTTCAGCGAGCTGCTCTTCATGATAGGACGGATGAGGAATAGAACAGATTTTGGCAAAAATATCCCATAGCGGTTGCGGGGATAATTGAGACAGTTCAGACACGTTGAGTCTCCTTGGCGATGTCCTACAAAACTTGCTTGCAGGCCACGGGGTTAGCAGAATTAAAAACACCACAAGTCAGGCTTGCGCGATGCGATTGAGAATACCACTTTCTCCGCTGACGGCTAGCATAAAGCATGCAAAAAGAGGCGCGGATTCCGCGAAACACTGGTTTTTAGTGCGTCAGATCTCTATAATCTCGCGCAACCTATTTCCCCCTCGAACACTTTTTAAGCCGTAGATAAACAGGCTGGGACACTTCACATGAGCGAAAAATACGTCGTCACCTGGGACATGTTGCAGATCCATGCACGTAAACTGGCAAGCCGCCTGATGCCTTCTGAACAATGGAAAGGCATTATTGCCGTTAGCCGTGGTGGTCTGGTGCCGGGCGCATTGCTGGCGCGTGAATTGGGTATTCGTCATGTCGATACCGTATGCATCTCCAGCTACGATCACGACAACCAGCGCGAACTGAAAGTGCTGAAGCGTGCCGAAGGCGACGGTGAAGGTTTCATCGTAATCGATGACCTGGTTGACACCGGTGGGACCGCCGTTGCGATCCGCGAAATGTATCCTAAAGCGCATTTCGTCACTATCTTCGCTAAGCCGGCTGGTCGCCCGCTGGTGAATGATTATGTTGTTGATATCCCTCAGGATACCTGGATTGAGCAGCCGTGGGATATGGGCGTGGTGTTCGTCCCGCCGATCTCAGGTCGCTAATCTAAAAAGTTTTCAACGCCTGGCCTTTGCCGGGCGTTGTTCTTTTTGTGCTGTGTCAGGTTACACTATGCCTTAGTGAGTACTCATGGAGGCTGCAATCATGTCACAGGCTAACCTCAGCGAAGTCCTGTTTAAACCCCGCTTCAAACACCCTGAAACGTCAACACTGGTTCGTCGTTTTAATCACGGCGCGCAGCCGTCCGTACAATCTGCCCTGGATGGCAAAACCATTCCGCACTGGTATCGCATGGTGAATCGCCTGATGTGGATCTGGCGCGGCGTCGACCCGCGTGAAATCCTTGAGGTGCAGGCACGTATCGTGATGAGCGAAGCCGAGCGTACAGATAAAGAACTCTACGATACGGTTATCGGCTATCGCGGTGGGAACTGGATCTATGAGTGGGCGAAGCAGGCGATGGACTGGCAACAGAAAGCGTCTATGGAAGAGGATCCGCAAGTGAGCGGACGTCACTGGCTGCATGCGTCTACGTTGTACAACATTGCCGCTTACCCACACCTGAAAGGCGATGAGCTGGCAGAGCAGGCACAGGCTTTAGCCAATCGCGCCTATGAAGAGGCCGCACAGCGATTGCCGGGCACGCTGCGTGAGATGGAGTTTGCTGTTACCGGCGGTGCGCCGATCACCGGCTTCTTACATATGCCAAAAGGCGACGGTCCGTTCCCGACGGTGCTGATGTGCGGTGGCCTCGATTCCATGCAAACGGATTATTACAGTCTGTATGAGCGCTACTTTGCCCCGCGCGGTATTGCCATGCTGACGCTGGATATGCCGTCGGTCGGGTTCTCGTCAAAATGGAAACTGACTCAGGATTCCAGCCTGCTGCATCAGCATGTATTAAAAGCGCTGCCTAATGTTCCCTGGGTGGATCACACCCGCGTGGCGGCCTTCGGTTTCCGCTTTGGCGCTAACGTAGCGGTACGTCTGGCGTATCTGGAATCATCGCGTCTGAAGGCGGTGGCCTGTCTGGGGCCAGTGGTTCATGCGCTGCTTAGCGACCCGCAGCGTCAGGCGAGCGTCCCGGAAATGTACCTTGATGTACTGGCTAGCCGCCTGGGGATGCATGACGCCTCCGATGAAGCGCTGCGCGTTGAGCTAAATCGCTATTCATTAAAAGTGCAGGGCCTGCTGGGGCGACGCTGCCCGACGCCAATGCTCTCGGGATTCTGGAAGAACGATCCGTTTAGTCCGGAAGAAGAGTCACGTTTAATCACATCTTCATCTTCAGACGGTAAGCTACTGGAGATCCCCTTCAACCCGGTGTATCGCAATTTTGACAAAGGGCTGCAGGAAATAACCGGTTGGATCAATCAGAGATTGTGTTAAAAGTTTGCTAAATTTTATCGATTTGGTAAAACAGGTGCTTCACCTAAGGAGATCGTAATGACGTTACCGAGTGGGCATCCGAAAAGTAGATTGATCAAGAAATTCACCGCGCTTGGCCCGTATATCCGGGAAGGGCAGTGCGAAGATAATCGATTTTTTTTCGATTGTCTGGCTGTTTGCGTCAACGTAAAACCCGCCCCTGAGAAACGCGAGTTCTGGGGCTGGTGGATGGAACTGGAGGCGCAGGAAAAACGCTTCACGTACAGCTATCAGTTTGGTTTGTTTGATAAAGACGGTAACTGGACGGCGGTGCCGGTGAAAGAGACTGAAGTGGTAGAGCGACTGGAATACACCTTACGTGAATTCCATGAAAAATTACGTGGCTTGTTAACGACGCTGAATCTGGCGCTGGAACCTGCTGACGGCTTTAAGGATGAACCGGTTAAGTTAACGGCATAATGAACAGTGAAATGCCGGATGGCGGCGCAACCCCATCCGGCATTTTTTTATGCTATATCAAAACTGGTAGACCATACCCACCGCAACGATGTCATCATCGTTGATGCCCAGTTTATTATCGCTATCCAGCTGGTTGATTTTATAGTCAACAAACGCGGACATATTTTTGTTGAAATAATATGTTGCGCCCACGTCGATATAATTCACCAGGTCTTCATTGCCGACGCCTTCAATATCTTTCCCTTTAGAAAGTACATAACCCAGTGACGGACGCAGACCAAAGTCAAACTGGTACTGAACAACCGCTTCGAAGTTCTGTGTTTTATTGGCGAAGCCGCCGGAAATTGGCGTCATATTGCGTGTTTCAGAATAGAACGTCGCAATATAAATATCGTTAGCATCATATTTTAAGCCGGTCGCCCAGGCTTCAGCTTTATCACCCGTACCACGAGTTTGCAGATTCTGCTGGTTGGTACGATCGGAGTTGGTATAAGCGCCGCTCACCGCGAAATCGCTGCCGCCAAAGTCATAGGTAACGGAAGTACCAAAACCGTCGCCGTTCTGTTTTTTCACATCACGATCCTGGTTTTTACCCTGGTATTGCAGGGTCAGATCCAGGCCATCCACGACGCCGAAAAAGTCGGTGTTACGGTAAGTTGCCAGACCACTGGCGCGTTTGGTCATAAAGTTATCGGTCTGTGCGGAGGAGTCACCACCGAATTCCGGGAACATATCGGTCCAGGCTTCCACGTCATACAGCGCGCCCAGGTTACGACCATAATCAAACGAGCCAAAATCTTTTAATTTCACACCGGCGAAGGCCAGACGTGTTTTTTGTTGGTTAGAGTCGCTTTCAGCTTTATTGCCGGCAAACTCTGCTTCCCAACGACCATAACCGGTTAGTTGATCGTTAATTTGCGTTTCGCCTTTAAAACCTAAACGGATATAGCTTTGGTCACCATCTTTGCTGTCATAATCCGTCATGTAATGCATGGCTTTTACTTTGCCGTACAAGTCTAGCTTATTACCATTCTTGTTATACACTTCCGCCGCCTGTACGGATGCTGACGCAACAATTCCCATCACCACTAATGCCAGAGTGCTCTTTTTCATTTTCATTCCTGATTAAAAGTACGCGCTAATATTCACTGGGTGTGATCCCCGTTAAAAGACAGGAGGGTTTTTAACGTCTGGCAATGAACGTTTTATGACAAAGTAAGAATATTTTTAAAAAAGGATGTTTTTATGTTTCTGTAATAAATGCGTCAAAATCTGCCGCTACGCTTGCTGATCCTGCGCAATAAAATTTCATGCTTTGTGCGCTGGTTGTTGGCAACCGGGGCCAGTCCTGCTAAAACGTTCGTTTGATATCATTTTCCCCAATTTTGAATGGCAGAGAATCATGAGTGACAGCCAGACGCTGGTGGTAAAACTTGGCACCAGTGTGTTAACGGGCGGATCCCGCCGCCTGAACCGCGCCCACATCGTAGAACTGGTTCGCCAGTGCGCGCAGCTCCATGCCGCAGGGCATCGTATTGTTATCGTTACCTCTGGTGCGATTGCCGCCGGACGTGAGCATCTTGGTTACCCGGAGCTCCCGGCAACGATAGCTTCGAAACAGCTGTTGGCGGCGGTCGGGCAAAGCCGACTGATTCAACTGTGGGAACAGCTGTTCTCGATCTACGGTATTCATATCGGGCAGATGCTGCTGACGCGTGCAGATATGGAAGACAGAGAGCGCTTCCTCAATGCCCGCGATACGCTCCGCGCGCTGCTGGATAACAACATTGTTCCTGTCATTAATGAGAATGACGCCGTAGCGACCGCTGAGATTAAAGTCGGCGATAACGACAACCTCTCCGCGCTGGCGGCAATTCTGGCTGGAGCCGATAAGCTGCTGCTGTTGACCGATCAGCAGGGGCTGTTCACCGCCGATCCACGCACCAACCCACAGGCTGAGCTGATTAAAGACGTACACGGCATTGATGATGCGTTGCGCGCCATTGCCGGGGATAGCGTCTCAGGTCTGGGAACCGGCGGCATGGGCACAAAACTGCAGGCCGCCGATGTCGCGTGCCGCGCCGGGATTGACACCATTATTGCCGCAGGCAGCAAGCCGGGCGTGATTGGCGACGTGATGGAAGGCGTTTCCGTTGGGACGCGTTTTCATGCTCAGGCCTCTCCGCTGGAGAACCGTAAACGCTGGATCTTTGGCGCGCCGCCTGCCGGGGAGATTACCGTCGATGAGGGCGCGACCGCAGCAATTCTGGAACGCGGCAGCTCATTACTGCCAAAAGGCATTAAAAGCGTGACAGGTAACTTTTCTCGTGGTGAAGTGATCCGCATCTGCAATCTCGAAGGGCGCGATATTGCCCACGGCGTCACCCGCTATAACAGCGACGCGCTGCGCCGTATTGCCGGACATCACTCACAACAGATCGACACCATCCTGGGCTACGAATACGGTCCGGTTGCTGTCCATCGCGACGACATGATCACCCGTTAAGGAACAGGCATATGCTGGAACAAATGGGCATTGCTGCCAAAGCCGCGTCATACAAGCTGGCGCTGCTCTCCAGTCGCGAAAAAAATCGCGTACTGGAAACCATTGCTGATGAGCTGGAAGCGCAAACGGAAAGCATCCTCAGCGCGAACATACAAGATGTTGAGCAGGCGCGAGCCAACGGCCTGAGCGAAGCGATGCTCGACCGCCTGGCGCTGACGCCGGCGCGTCTGAAAGCGATTGCTGACGATGTGCGCCAGGTCTGTAATCTTGCCGACCCGGTAGGGCAGGTGATTGACGGCGGCCTGCTGGATAGCGGTCTGCGTCTTGAGCGTCGTCGCGTCCCGCTGGGCGTGATTGGCGTGATTTATGAAGCGCGTCCAAACGTCACCGTTGACGTTGCCTCCCTGTGCCTGAAAACCGGCAATGCGGCGATCCTGCGCGGTGGGAAAGAGACCTACCGGACGAACGCCGCCACCGTGGCGGTTATCCAAAAGGCGCTGGAAGCCTGCGGTTTACCCGCGGCTGCCGTACAGTCGATTGATAACCCGGACCGCGCGCTGGTCGCTGAGATGCTGCGGATGGATAAGTACATCGATATGCTGATCCCTCGCGGTGGCGCGGGCCTGCACAAGCTGTGCCGTGAGCAGTCGACTATCCCGGTCATCACCGGCGGCATTGGCGTATGTCATATTTATGTTGATGATACCGCGGAGATCGCCCCGGCCCTGAAGATTATCGTCAATGCCAAAACCCAGCGCCCGAGCACCTGCAACACCGTAGAAACTCTGCTGGTGCATCAGGATATTGCTGAGCGTTTTCTGCCTGCGTTAAGCCAAAAGATGGCGGATAGCGGTGTTACGCTGCACGGTGATGAAATCGTGATGCAGGTACTGCATGGCCCTGCCAAACTGGTGTCACTGAAACCGGAAGAGCTGGATAACGAGTTTCTGTCTCTGGATCTGAATGTTGTGGTGGTCGAAAATATGGATGGCGCTATCGCCCATATTCGCGAACACGGCACCCAGCACTCGGACGCCATACTGACGCGCACGCTCAGCAACGCCAACCGTTTCGTGAATGAAGTGGACTCTTCTGCCGTGTATGTAAACGCCTCTACTCGTTTTACCGATGGCGGCCAGTTCGGACTGGGTGCGGAAGTGGCGGTGAGCACGCAAAAACTGCACGCACGTGGCCCAATGGGACTGGAAGCACTGACCACATATAAGTGGATTGGCTTCGGTGACGACACGGTTCGTGCATAATTGAAACTGGGTGATGCAATAATAGCCATCTGATTTAAAAGGCTATTAAGGCATCACCCAGTTAATTCTAACCTTCATCCCGCTGCCGTATTTTTTATCCTGCGTTTTTAACATCATCCGCACCAGTCTGGTTCTGACCTATGCATTCTCTGGCGCCAGAAAGGCGGCGTATCACAGAATTTTCCCTGCCTGCATGAATTTTCCTGGTCTTCGTTTCACGTATTGTTCCTATGGCCCGATCTATTAGAATCAATCTCATTTTTATGAGGAGTTGTTGCGTGAAATCGGATATTCACAAACTTAGCATTCCTGTTGTGCCGCTTGGCAACCCGTTTCCTCCCCGTCATTGTTCGCTGTGCCCAAAGGGAGCGGCGATTGATCGTAATAATCAATACAAATTAATAGACAAAAGAAGGCGGTTTAAAGCTGGGGAGATACTCGCCCGACAGGATGAAACCGCAGATATGCTTTTTGTTATCCATGAGGGGTACTGCAAGTCCAGCGTGGAATGTGGCGATAACGTTTTTATCAGCCGCTTTTATGTTCCGGGAGATATCATGGCGCTGGATGCTGTCGAAGGGGGGAAGTACCTGACAACGATTAAGGCGGCAACGGCTGCGGAGGTTTGCCACATTGATATTGCGCGGTTGTTCAAGGTAGCAGAGAAGGAGCCTTCGGTTGCTGCCGCAGTCATCAAGTTTCTCTGCAGGGACAATGGATTCATTGTTGAAAAACTGCGGCGCTATGCGAATAAACATGCTGAGGCTAGGATCGCGGCTTTCCTGGTGGAATTTTACGAGATGCATTTGCGCATCGGCAGGCCAGAAACGACGCTTCGCTTGCCATTTTCTCGGGACGAAATTGCCAGTTATCTCGATCTTAAAATTGAAACCGTTAGCCGCTCATTAAAATCACTTGAACAGCAGAATCTGATTACCTTACATAGGGTACGTACCGTAACAATTAATAGTTATCTTGGTTTAAAACGTTTTATCTAATTTTCTATTTAACGATAATCATTATCTCTCCTGATAAGCCAGGAATATTCATTTTATATGGAAAATTCCTGGTTTTAATTTTGTCAAATAATTATCAATTAGAATGTGGTTTCTGTAGGTGAATGATTTTTTTATAAGAATATTCCCGCGCAAATGGATATATCATAAGAATTTTCTTGCGGCGTTAAAAATTTAGCATAATTGCAACAAATAATAAGCATTATAGAGAAACTATGGAGGTGTTAATTATCTTTATGTTTTGTAAGGGTTTTGCTCTCGTGGTATTTGTATGATCTTTTTGATATTTATCAAAAACATAAAAAAGATGAATTGTTTGATTTGCATTATTTATTTGGGTGATAGTTCTGATTCACGGTGTTATTTAAGTAAATTAAACTTAGGAAACTTCTTAGATTATCGTTTTAGTGGGAAAATTCTTAGTCTTTTTGTAATTTTTGCGTTTCAGGGTTTGTTGAGATGTTACTTAATTCAAATGATAATTTTTGGGCGCGGCAATTCTGGCTCGCAATTAATGGAACCGCTGGAGTGACTTAATAATAAGACTCGGTGGTGAGTATGTTCTTAGGAGAAGATAAAAATGAAAAAATTATTATTAGTGACCTCTCTGGCGTCTGTATTTGTTGCGGCAAATGCAATGGCAGATGTCACTGCTTCTGCAACGGCCTCGTGGGACGCGACGGCAACAAAAGATACCACCAGCATGTTGGTCGTCACTCCGTTGAACTCTTTGACTTTCCAGTATGCGGAAGGTCTTAATGGCTTCAACTCCCAGGATGGCGCGTTTGATGTGACTATTCAGGGCCAGGAAACGGCAACTGATTTTGAACTGACCGCTCAGATTATTAGCAATACTCTGACCAACGCCAGTGGCGATGCGTCTACCCTGAACGTAGGGGTGGCATGGAATGGCACCGCGTTGACTAATTCATCAGATACTGTCCTGGTAAATTCCAGCTCGACTTCTGGTCTTGAAAGCCTGATGGCTGATGGCGCTTACAACGGTGCTGATCGCGTCAGCGATCAATCTAACTTCAAATTCACCATTGCGTCTGCGACTTCTGATGGTAGCACGCCGGTAACGGATTACTCTGCACTGCCAGACGGCTATTGGACTGGTGATGTAAAAGTACAGTTCAATGCAACCTGGACGACTCCGTCCGCCTAATAAATAAAAGTTCGGGAGGAGAAATTCTCCCGAATTTATCAGGAATGGTGTCATGAATAAATATTTACCGGCAGCAATGTTGGTAGGGTTGGTAATCTCTTTTTCCAGCTGGGCAATTAACGTCGGTGATATCACGTCGATAATGACTTCTACTGAGAGTTCATTATCGAAAGAAATCACTAATACGACAGATTCGGCTCGTTATGTCAGCGTATCGGTAAAACAACTGTCATCACCTTTAGCGGGCGGAGTCGAAATAAAACCCGTTAATTCCGGGGAATTACTCTCTACGCCTGCCAATCTAATTCTGCCTGGTCAGGCAAAGGATGTTTTTCGCTTCTTTTATAAAGGGCCAGTTGATGATGTCGAGCGTTATTATCGTCTGCAATGGATAGATGAGCCGGTCACCGAGAGCGCGGAAACCCGGGCCAATAAATTGGCTGTTGCGACAGCGTCAGCAGAAATTGGCACGATTTTGGTCGTTGCGCCGCGAAAAGAGCGTTTTGAATATAACCGTAATGGTGATGTTATTAGCAATACTGGCAATGTTTCATTTCGAGTAATCGCCTATGGAGCTTGCAAAGATAATGCTCGCGATCAGGGACGGGGCTGTCGTGAACGTTATTACATTATGCCAGGTACAAAAATAAAACTGCAGTTCACCGACATTAGTAATAGCCGCTCACGCATCGGTATCTGGCACGGTAAGCAGTTTATTACAGTGAAGTGATGGTCAATAGCAGCCATCTGTACGGGATAAATAAAAATACCGGATTGTAAGGATGCATATGACAACAACATATATTGTTGGCGGTAGCATTTGTCTTTTTCTTGCGCTGACACCAGGAACTTCACATGCAGCCCCAGTAAAAGTGGGTAATTACGTTATTCCCAGTGCTTTCGCCCGTTCACTGGAGCAGGGAATGACGGTGCCGGTATATATACGTTACAACGAGACTGATGAGAAAAGTCAGCAAAAAATTGCCGATGCGGTGATTTCGCTTGTTGATGGCAATATTACAGTTAAAGCACTGACTCTTGCTGAATTGCCCAATAATGCTGTGTTATCCGAGAAAACCCGCGCGTTAGTGGAAAAAATCCGTGATGTAAAGTTTCACGATAATACGAATATTGAACTGTCAGATGATGCTCGACTGCAACTTAATGTCTCATCATTTCACCTGGAGATGATTGTCAGCAAAGATGCGTTAACTGAAGCGATTGTCGCGCGCAGTAGCTTGCTTGGACCTTCCAGCGTTGAAACTCTGTCTAACGTCCTGAACTACAACTTTGGTACCTACTACAACGATTACCGAAATGGCAGCAGTACCCGCAGCTATCTGACGATGGACAATACAACATCGCTGCGGGAGCACCACATTAATGTTAACGGTTCGTTTTACGGCATCGGTGACAGCAATGGTACCAGTAAACTTTATCGTGCGATGTATGAGCGCGATTATGAAGGGTATCGACTGGCGCTGGGGATGCTTGATACATGGAATGTCCAGTCTATTGCCAGCCTGAATGCGCTGAATGGTGGGAAAATTTACGGTGTGAGCTACGGGAACAAAGGAAGTACGGTTGTTGAGAATACCGCGCTTTCACTCACGCCGATTACCGTATTTTTGCCAGCCGCTGGTGAGGTTCATGTCTTCCGCGATGGACGTTTACTCAGCGTGCAGAACTTTAATATGGGCAGCTATGAAATTGATACCAGTCGCTTTCCGTATGGTGTTTACGACGTCACGGTAGATATCGTGGTCAATGGGCGGACAATTAATAGTCGTGTCAGCCGGGTTAATAAGATCTTCGCTCGCCAACAAGCTGCTGGAGTTGATCAGCTCTCGTGGCAGTTTTTTGGTGGTTCGCTGGATTATGATCGGGTGAGCTATAAGCGTAACCACTATCAGGATTTGGGTAATGAGCAGACCTGGATTGCCGGGGGGGCCGCATCGGTGACGCTGGCGATATTGTCGGGGCTGGGCCTGAAATCAACGATCTACGGTTTTGACAACAATGCGGTTAATGAAACGGATGTCACGCTGAATGTGAATGAATACGTCAGTATTGGCAATCAGATGTTGGTAGCGAACGATTCATCATGGCGAAACATCAGTAACATCAATCTCAATGTCCCTGAGGGATATGGTTCCCTTTGGGCATCTCGTGAAGACAGTAAAATTGGCGATCGCTTGCCCATGCAGGAACGTGATAACTATTCCATTGGCGGAACTCTTAACCTTGGAAAGTTTATTCCTCATGGCGGCTCGCTCACCGTGAGCCAGACGGAGAATCGTTACTCAGGCAATAAATACCGTAATCTGGATTACAACACGACCCTTTATTCAGGCAGGTATGCCACGGTTGGGTTGCGTGCAGGTATTCAGCGTTATTACTACAACAACCGAAATGACGATGGGCGACAGGAACGTTATGTCAGCCTGGACTTATCGTTGCCGTTGGCGACCTGGTTGAGCATGGGCGTCTCCCGAGATCGCTATGGTAGTACCCAGGGTAATCTCAGTGCACGAAAACAGTATGCTGAAGGGCCGATTAAATCGGTCGGATTATCGGCATCAACGCGTCTGAGCGGCGAACAGTATTATGACAATAATTATTCGGTAAACGGCAATTTGAGTTATGACACGAAATATAACGCCGGCACCGTATCGGTAACGCGTTCTGCTGACAACTCCACCAATATGAACTTCTCTTCCCAAGGTTCTCTGGCGTGGGCTGGTAAAGACTTCGGTCTGAGTAAAGAGAGGCAGCGTTCTGGCGTTATCGTAAAAACAGATTTGACCGGCGAGGGGAAACTGGCTGCGAAGATTAATAACCGCAATTATCTTCTCAGCGGTAAATCAAATTTCATTGCACTGCCACCCTATGCTCAGTACAAGCTGGAAATCCTCAATGATAAAAATTCTGAGGACAGCTTCGATATTGTTTCAGGACGCAAACAGGAGTTGACGCTATATCCGGGTAACGTGGGTGTTATCAACCCTGAAGTGAAAAGCATGGTCACCGTATTCGGTCGCATTCGTTATCCCGATGGACAATTGGCTGCAAATACCGATATCCATAACCACATCGGTAAAACGCGTACGGATGAAAAGGGTGAGTTTGCTATCGATATCGATAAAAAGTATCCGGTTATTACGTTAATTTCTGCCAACGGCAGGGTATGTGAAGCCGATCTTGATTTGGAAAAAGCACGCGGTGCAGCGTGGGTTGGTGATGTGAAATGTGCAACGCAAACCACGATGGCACAGAGGTAATAAAATGAAAGTATTGATTAAATTAGCTACTGTAATCTGTGCCGTAGGGAGTTTTTCACCTGTGCCTGCGTTGGCGTTGAATGCAATCTCTTCGGGATCAGTCAGTAATAACTATTTGTTTATCGAAAATGCCATTGATAGTGAATACTTTATTACCCCATCGGCACTTGATCCGCGTTTCAGCGGGTCAAATACGTGGATAAAATACGGTACCTCTCAGGTCAGTCTCGGGTATTTAGGTTTTGTCGGCTGGACTGCGCCTGGATATTATTATCAGGACATGTGGATTGATAACTCCCCGATTAACGGGCCTTTCCGGGGAATCCGTTGTTATAGTGGCACTCAATGCCCATCAACCGGGTTTATTGCCGGATTGGGCACTGACAAAAACGGTTTTTATCATGCGCAGGTCGGCTCTGTCGCAGGCGTTATTGGTGGCGCCTACGGATTCGCTTCCCTGACCGATACTGCTTATGAGTACTTCCGCAATGTGCCAACCGGTAGCAGCGAAACCTATGTGTTCAACCGCTGTTATACTTCTGTAAATTATGATTATTCTTCCGGGAAACGGTGCAAAGACCAATCGACAGGATCATGGAATTACGTCAATTACACGTTAACTAAACGCGGTCATCTGTCACTTGTCTCTACTAACGCATTTCAGGAGCTTTGGGTTGCCAGCGATGGTACGCCGAGCATCACCAAAGACTCTGGTTATTGTGAACTTGGCGTGGTGGGCGGTACTGACGGTGTGATTTGCAAAATGGTGAGCTATAACTTGCAACAAACGGCCAATCTGACCGCCTCCTTGACGTTTCGCGCTTTTGTCGACACGGCGATGCTTGGTTTTACGCCCGGAGCGGCCACCGTGAAATACTCTGGAAATGGTTCAAACTGGTATAACTATGGTACTTCAACTGCTTATTACAACGTTTTTACGACATCTGGAGAATACATTTATATTTTTCTGTCAAAAGCATTTTTGAAGAAGCTTGTTGATTCAGGGATCAGCATTACCAACAGTCAGCCGTTTACCTTCGGTTTTTATAATGGCTTAACACCAGAGTCAGGACACTACCAGTTTACCCCTTCGCTACAGCTCAATATTGTGCCAAAGGAATATGGGATCAGTATTATCTCATCGGATAACAGCACCTCGGCAAGCGGCAGCGGCACAATTGGCGAGACTGCTCCGATTGAGATGGATTACACCGTGACGGTTTCGGGGCCTCGTCAGGCTGATAGCATTACCGCACAAGTTATTGGGGAAAGTACGACGATAAACAATGTGTGAATCGCCACGGGTTTAACAGACACCTCAGAGTCATTTAAGATGGCTTAAAGAGAGGTGCCCATGAGCGGTAAGCGT
>NZ_JAOWGT010000038.1:0-2651 GCF_030333005.1 Citrobacter sp. Cpo030
ATCTAACATGTTTAATTAGTACATCAAAATTTATTAACACATAGTGTTAATAAAAATATCTCATCTCTCACACTCATTATCCACCCAGCCGTTTTTTCTCTAACGCGGCTTGTATTTCTTTGTCTCGCTCAATTAAGTAGAATGTGACTTTTTGTACAAAAAATCTTTGTTATAGGTAAATGCGGCAGCGATATATTGATGAGGGGCCGGCAAAGTATAAAATCCCTTCACACCAACATAAATAGTCATGATTATCTGCGCATCAGTGTATATCGTTGGATGGCAAAGTTTGTCCCTTACCCATTTATGGATTATTACAGGTTCAGGACCAAATGGCAGCGGATTAGGAAATAACCAATCCGTTTTATTTTCATCTTCTAACCGCAAAGTCACTTCTTCAAGATTTTTTCCTGGTTATTGATAAAAGATAAAGATATTCCTCCCCGCCTCATATTCAGCCTGAAAATATCATCACTAACAGTACCCGTTGGTTTTGTTTTGTAGGGGGATCAATCCTTGCTCATAAATATCCTGACAAGGTTTATCTAATTGCCTCACAAGAGTTTCGGCGTCAATATTCATTTGCCACCAAGTCGTTTTTTCTCCAGCGCAACCTGAATCTCCTTTGCTCGTTCCAACGGATAAAAAGTCACACTTTCTACAAAGAAATCTTTGTTATAGGTAAATGCGGCAGCAATATTTTGATGAGGAGCAGGTAGAGCATAGACCTCTTTCACCCCTATATAAATAGTCATGATGATTTCCGCATCAGCATAAATCATGGGCAACCCAAAACGCTCTCTAACCCACAATTGGGTCATCACCGGTTCCATACCAAATGGCATCGGATTGGAGAATACCCAGTCCGTTTTACCTTCATCTTCGAGTGTTAATGTCACTTCTTTAAGTTTTTTTTCCGAATTATTAATAAAAGCTAAATATATCCCCTCTCGTTTCATATCCAATCTGGCTGTATCATCATCAATGGCACCATAAGGTTTTGTTTTATAAGGAATCAACCCTTTCTCAAAAATCTCCTGATAGGGTTTACCCAATTGTTTCACGAGTGTTTCAACGTCTATAGTCATTTTAATATAGCCCCGTTAGTCGGTTTGATTCATGTAGTCTGGCTCTGATCTCTTCGATCTTTTCATCACTTACACCATATTCATTCCTAAGGCACTCAGCATTTGCATCCCAGTTAGCATTGACGGCAGATTCCAGCTCACGAGCATCCAATTCCTTTTGTGTCATCGTTTCACCACTTTCTGTATTCACTTGACGATTATTTCGCCCGCCATACGTTTCACTACATTTCTGATGGACAGCCTTCGGAATAGCAACCGCTGCAACTTTGTCAACCATTCTATCTATATATTTACTTTCTAATAAGGGATATTTTTGTTCTAAATATAATCGGACTGCCGCCTTAGATGGAATATGATCCACTTCATATAATCCCTGCCTTGAACGCCCTTTGAAATTTTCATAAAAATCAACTTCATACTCTTCCTCCGGGGCTTTTTGAAAATACACATAAATCGCCGATACAACTCCCATCGGGTCAACAATGATAAAGTCATTGAAATCACGGTCTTCGATGGGAAGTGTTTCAATATTTGGCTTCTGCTCCTCCGGGATCGGCGTTCCCGGTACGGGGGGTAACGGTTCGGGGGCGGGGTTAGGCAATCCCCAAATACCCCGAGCTTCCGGAACTGGTGTAGGTGGCGTGGAATAACCGCCTGTTTCACCATCATGGACAGTGGTCGGGCTGGCTCCCCACTCAAATCGCCCCTGCCCGCCAGACCTCGACCAGAGCAGCGTCACACCAGATAAGGCATCTTCAAATTGCCAGAGATCGTCATTGACTTGTTTTGCAAACCGGACACGAACCCGATCCAGCCCACTTTTTTCCCCCACCTCATAACTGCGGGAAATCATTTCCCCTGTCGCGGGGTCTTCTTCAATACGAAAACGTACACGTGTGCGGGCTTTCCCGTTCTGTTCAGCAATACTCCTCAGAGTATATTCAGAAAGATACTCTTCCCGAGTCACGGTTAAGTTCTGGCGGGTGTATGCGCCAATCAGTATTTGCCCATGGATCAGGTTATGGTAGAGCTGGTCGCCACGTATGCTCTGTAGCATTTCCGTCTCACCTGCATTCAACCCTTTCGAATAGAAGAGTGCCCCCAATGCAAAACGCCGACCAACCGTAGCTGCTGTTTCTACACCAACGCTGGTGACTGCCTGACCCACAGCCCTGCCCAGAGTGCCTGACACTTCCCCCATTGTTCCTGTTGCTGCTTGCGAAAGCTCAATGTATGTGCCAGCCGCAGAGTTAGCCAGCGCCATTGATTCAAAAAACACCTGTGCGGGTTTGCGCTCAACAACCGGCTCTTTCGCCGCTGATGATGTTTTCCCCTCTCCGGTCCCCAGTATCTGCACCATTACCGCTTTCTTCCTTCCATGGTTTACAGTAGCTCTACTTTCAGTGATTCAGGCAACGCGGTATAAACACGGGCCGTTTTCCCTTCTGCATCGGTTCGCCCTTCAAATATCTGACCTTTTTGGACGCTTAACTGCTCCAGTCCCTCAAAACGCAACACATCCAGTGCATGCGGGCATGAAGGAACCGTTAAGCTGTAGCGGTT
>NZ_JAOWGT010000039.1:0-2648 GCF_030333005.1 Citrobacter sp. Cpo030
ATCTAACATGTTTAATTAGTACATCAAAATTTATTAACACATAGTGTTAATAAAAATATCTCATCTCTCACACTCATTATCCACCCAGCCGTTTTTTCTCTAACGCGGCTTGTATTTCTTTGTCTCGCTCAATTAAGTAGAATGTGACTTTTTGTACAAAAAATCTTTGTTATAGGTAAATGCGGCAGCGATATATTGATGAGGGGCCGGCAAAGTATAAAATCCCTTCACACCAACATAAATAGTCATGATTATCTGCGCATCAGTGTATATCGTTGGATGGCAAAGTTTGTCCCTTACCCATTTATGGATTATTACAGGTTCAGGACCAAATGGCAGCGAATTAGGAAATAACCAATCCGTTTTATTTTCATCTTCTAACCGCAAAGTCACGTCTTCAAGTTTTTTCCTGGTTATTGATAAAAGATAAAAATATTCCTTCTCGCCTCATATTCAACCTGGTAATATCATCACTAACAGTACCCGTTGGTTTTGTTTTGTAGGGAGTTAAACCTTTATCATAAATATCCTGATAAGGTTTGCCTAATTACCGCACAAGAGTTTCGACGTCAATATTCATTTGCCACCAAGTCGTTTTTTCTCCAGCGCAACCTGAATCTTCTTTGCTCGTTCCAGTGGATAAAAAGTCACACTCTCCACAAAGGGTTCTTTATTATAACTAAATGAAGCAACTATATTTTGGTCAGGTACCAATAATGGATAAAATTCCTTTACCCCCCTATAGCTCGTCATAACCACCTTCGCGTCGACATAAATCATTGGCAGCCCGAAGCGTGCCCGCACCCACTGCTGCGTCATCACAGGCTCCAGACCAAATGGCATCGGATTAGGAAAAATCCAGTCGGTTTTCCCTTCGTCTTCTAACTTTAAAGATATTTCTTTGAATTTTTTATCAGGATCATTCGTAAAGACTAAAAAAATCCCTTCACGTTTCATATTTAATATAGATTCATCATCATCGACTGCACCGTAGGGTTCAGTTTTGTAAGGAATCAAGCCTTTTTCAATAATGTCAAAATAAGAATTCCCTAACTGCTTTACCAATTTTTCCACGTTTATATTCATTCAATACAATCCTATTAGTCGATTCAACTCATGTAATCTGGTTCTGATCTCTTCGCTCTTTTCATTACTCATGCCATATTCATTCTTAAGACACTCAGCATTCGCATCCCAGTTAGCATTGACTGCGGCTTCCAGATTACTTGCGTCCAGTTCCTTTTGTGTTAATACTTCACCATTTTCCACCTCAATATTCTGATTATTCCGCCCACCGTAGGTCTTACTACATTTTTTGTGTACGGCTTTCGGAATCACAACCGCTGCGACCTTATCAATCATTTTTTCGATAATTTCTCTGCATTCATCAGGATATAATTTTTTTAAGTATATCCGAACTGCCGCCTTAGATGGAATATGATCTACTTCATATAGGCCCTGCCTTGAACGCCCTTCGAAATTTTCATAAAAATCAACTTCATACTCTTCCACCGGGGCTTTTTGAAAATACACATAAATCGCCGATACAACCCCCATCGGGTCAACAATGATAAAGTCATTGAAATCCCGATCCTCAATGGGCAGCGTTTCAATATTTGGCTTCTGCTCCTCCGGGATCGGCGTTCCCGGTACGGGGGGTAACGGTTCGGGGGCGGGGTTAGGCAATCCCCAAATACCCCGAGCTTCCGGAACTGGTGTAGGTGGCGTGGAATAACCGCCTGTTTCACCATCATGGACAGTGGTCGGGCTGGCTCCCCACTCAAATCGCCCCTGCCCGCCAGACCTCGACCAGAGCAGCGTCACACCAGATAAGGCATCTTCAAATTGCCAGAGATCGTCATTGACTTGTTTTGCAAACCGGACACGAACCCGATCCAGCCCACTTTTTTCCCCCACCTCATAACTGCGGGAAATCATTTCCCCTGTCGCGGGGTCTTCTTCAATACGAAAACGTACACGTGTGCGGGCTTTCCCGTTCTGTTCAGCAATACTCCTCAGAGTATATTCAGAAAGATACTCTTCCCGAGTCACGGTTAAGTTCTGGCGGGTGTATGCGCCAATCAGTATTTGCCCATGGATCAGGTTATGGTAGAGCTGGTCGCCACGTATGCTCTGTAGCATTTCCGTCTCACCTGCATTCAACCCTTTCGAATAGAAGAGTGCCCCCAATGCAAAACGCCGACCAACCGTAGCTGCTGTTTCTACACCAACGCTGGTGACTGCCTGACCCACAGCCCTGCCCAGAGTGCCTGACACTTCCCCCATTGTTCCTGTTGCTGCTTGCGAAAGCTCAATGTATGTGCCAGCCGCAGAGTTAGCCAGCGCCATTGATTCAAAAAACACCTGTGCGGGTTTGCGCTCAACAACCGGCTCTTTCGCCGCTGATGATGTTTTCCCCTCTCCGGTCCCCAGTATCTGCACCATTACCGCTTTCTTCCTTCCATGGTTTACAGTAGCTCTACTTTCAGTGATTCAGGCAACGCGGTATAAACACGGGCCGTTTTCCCTTCTGCATCGGTTCGCCCTTCAAATATCTGACCTTTTTGGACGCTTAACTGCTCCAGTCCCTCAAAACGCAACACATCCAGTGCATGCGGGCATGAAGGAACCGTTAAGCTGTAGCGGTT
>NZ_JAOWGT010000040.1:0-154812 GCF_030333005.1 Citrobacter sp. Cpo030
GACGCGGGGTGGAGCAGCCTGGTAGCTCGTCGGGCTCATAACCCGAAGGTCGTCGGTTCAAATCCGGCCCCCGCAACCAACACATTAAACACCTTAACGGGTGTTTTTTTGTATCTGCGGTCCGTAAAAAAAAGCGCTTTTCAGCGCTTTTTTGTTATCCCCTTCTCGCCAGCGTCGCCCCATCGGCAAAGTAGGCTTTAATCCCTGCCAGAATCGACTCTGCAACTTCCTGCTGGAAGGTCGCCGTTTTGAGTTTACGCTCTTCCTCAACGTTACTGATAAATGCCGTTTCGACCAGAATAGACGGGATATCTGGCGCTTTTAGTACCGCAAACCCGGCCTGTTCAACCTGATTCTTGTGCAGATTGTTGATTTTGCCAAGCTTGTTCAATACCGCTTTACCAAACTTCAGGCTGTCGGCGATGGTCAGCGACTGCACCATATCGAACATGGTGTGGTCGACGTAGCGGTCACCGCTCTTACTGACGCCACCAATGAGATCCGAGGCGTTCTGGGTCTGCGCCAGATATTTCGCGGCGGTACTTGTCGCGCCTTTGGTCGAGAGCGCAAACACCGACGAACCGCTGGGTTGTCGACTGGTAAAGGCATCGGCGTGAATAGAGACAAACAGGTCAGCACGCTGCTTCTGCGCTTTCGCCACGCGGACTTTAAGCGGAATGAAGATATCTTCATTTCGTGTCATAAAGACCTTCATGTTGCCCTCTTTCTCTATGAGGGCTCGCAGGCGGCGGGCAATCTGCAGCACCACATCCTTTTCACGCGTCTTGTATTTCCCCACCGCACCGGAGTCTTCTCCGCCGTGGCCCGGATCCAGCATAATGACAATGGGACGATCGCGCCCCGCTTTACCCGGCTGTGGGCCACTTTGTGCAGGTGGCACCTGTTTATCCAGCTCGCCCTTGTTGTAATCTTCCAGCAATGCCAGCAGCGGGTCCTGAACGTCCTGGGCATTCGCGGGATAGAGATCCATCACCAGACGTTCTTTAAAGCCTGCCACCGGAGCCAGCGCGAAAAGTTGCGGCTTCACATTCTGTTTCAGCTCGAACACCATCCGCACGGTCTTTGGATCAAACTGGCCAACGCGCGCAGACTTAATATACGGATCGTCAGGACGAATCTGCGTCCCAATGCCCTTGAGCACCGAGTTCAAATTAACGTCTTCAATATCCACAACCACACGCTCAGGATTACTCAGGGCAAACTGTTTGTATTTCAGCAGACGGTTAGATTCTACCGTGACGCGAGTGTAGCTGGACGCAGGCCAGATACGGACGGCAACGACCTGACTCACGGCCGCCAGACCCACCTGGCTGACGCTCAAAAGCCACATAGCACCCGCACCTTTCAATAAACGGCGGCGACTGATTGCTGAATTGGATCCCGACATGCTTCTCCCGAGCAAAGAAATCTTTTTTAGAGGTAATACGTAAAACGTCCGAATTGACCGGAAACTTTAGCGAATGACGCATAATCTGTCATCTATAAAAGGGTAAACATTCTTTTTATATTCACGGCATTACTGAGAAAAATCTTCGGCATGGGTAAAAATTACGCTTGCGCACAGCGCAAAAACAGAATAAAAATACACAAATTACGAATAATCATGCAATGAGGGTGTGCCGTGGTGAAGGAGCGTAGAACCGAACTGGTACAGGGATTCCGCCATTCTGTTCCCTATATCAATACCCATCGGGGAAAAACGTTTGTCATTATGCTGGGCGGCGAAGCCATCGAGCATGAAAATTTTTCCAGTATCGTCAATGACATTGGTCTTCTTCATAGCCTCGGCATCCGCCTGGTCGTGGTCTATGGCGCACGACCGCAGATTGATGCCAATCTTGCGGCGCATCATCATGAGCCGGTGTACCACAAAAATACGCGCGTTACCGACGCTAAAACGCTGGAGCTGGTCAAACAGGCTGCGGGTTTACTTCAGCTTGATATTACCGCCCGCCTGTCGATGAGCCTGAATAATACGCCATTGCAGGGTGCTCACATCAATGTGGTCAGCGGTAATTTTATTATCTCTCAGCCGCTGGGCGTTGATGACGGCGTAGATTACTGCCATAGCGGGCGTATTCGTCGTATTGATGAAGATGCCATTCACCGCCAGTTAGACAGCGGCGCAATTGTGCTGATGGGCCCGGTTGCCGTTTCCGTCACCGGTGAGAGCTTTAACCTGACGTCAGAAGAGGTCGCCACGCAGTTGGCTATCAAACTGAAGGCCGAGAAAATGATCGGCTTTTGCTCCTCTCAGGGTGTCACCAACGATGACGGCGATATTATTTCCGAGCTGTTTCCTAACGAAGCTCAGGCTCGCGTTGAGTTGCAGGAAGAGAAAGGCGATTACAGCTCCGGTACGGTGCGCTTCCTGCGCGGAGCAGTGAAAGCCTGTCGCAGTGGCGTACGCCGCTGTCATCTGATCAGCTATCAGGAAGATGGTGCATTGCTGCAAGAACTGTTCTCCCGCGACGGGATCGGTACGCAGATCGTGATGGAAAGCGCCGAGCAGATCCGTCGCGCTACCATTAACGATATCGGCGGGATTCTGGAGCTTATCCGCCCGCTGGAGCAGCAAGGTATTCTGGTTCGCCGCTCGCGCGAGCAGTTGGAAATGGAGATCGACAAATTCACGATTATTCAGCGTGATAACCTGACCATCGCCTGTGCCGCTCTGTACCCTTTCCCGGAAGAGAGAATTGGCGAAATGGCGTGCGTGGCAGTGCATCCGGACTACCGTAGCTCGTCACGCGGGGAAGTGTTGCTGGAACGAATCGCCGCGCAGGCCCGGCAAATGGGGTTGAGCAAGCTGTTTGTGTTAACCACACGCAGCATCCACTGGTTCCAGGAGCGCGGCTTCACGCCGGTGGATATCGACCTGCTGCCGGAAAGCAAGAAAGAGATGTACAACTATCAGCGGCGGTCAAAAGTGCTGATGGCGGATTTGGCATAGGAGTGGTTGCCGGATGCGGCATAACAGCCTTATCCGGCCTACATCGCTGGCACATTTTTTTAGGCCGGATGGCGCTGACGCTTATCCGGCCTACATCTACATCATGCCGTCATTAAATAATGCTGACAGTCCGCTGCGACGTTCAGTGCGGGTGGTAATGGCGCGGCTCAATATCCGCTCATCGGCATACAGCGACAAGCGGCGACGCGCGCGGGTAACGGCGGTATAGACCAGCTCGCGGGTAACCACGGGTGAATGCTGGCTGGGTAAAATCAACGCCGCGTGGTCAAACTCAGATCCCTGCGATTTGTGCACCGTCATCGCCCAGGTGGTTTCATGTTCAGGCAAGCGGCTGGGCTGCACCGATTTGATAGAACCATCCGGCAACGCAAACCACACCCTCAGGCCCTGTCCACGGTCGAGGGCAATGCCGATATCACCGTTAAATAATCCCAGCGAACTGTCATTGCGCGCGATCATCACCGGCCTTCCCTCATACCAGCGGCTATGCGTCGAACGATGTATTTTACGTTTTTGCGCCATCACCTGCTCAATGCGTTCATTCAAACCACTAACGCCAAACGGACCTTCCCGCAGGGCGCATAGCAGTTGATACTCATTGAAGGCCTGAATGACAGCTCCCGGCTCTGCGCCCTCGCGCAGCAAATCCAGATAATGCCCATAACCCGCCAGCGCCTCATCCAGCATCGCGGCGTAATCCTCGCTGCTGTGTAGAGTGCGTTTTTCGATGTCGCTAAATCCCTGCTGGAAAATCGTTTTTATCGCAGATTTATCGCCGCAATTAATCGCAGCGGCCAACTGACCGATTCCGGAATCGCTGCCGAAACGGTAGCTCTTTTGCAGCAGGCACAGACTGTCGCGCAGAGCAGCAGCCTGAGTTCCCGTACCTGCCGGAATAGCGCTTCCGGTCAGGCGACTGAGCTGGCGGGCGCGTTCCGGGGTAAACCCGTCACCGACGAAAGCACAGATATCCCCCAGCACCGCCCCCGCTTCGACGGAAGCGAGCTGGTCGCGATCGCCCAGAAAAATCACCCGTCCGTGCGGCGGCAGCGCATCGATAAGGCGCGACATCATCGGCAAATCGATCATCGAGGCTTCATCCACCACCAGCACATCCAGATGCAGCGGGTTTCCGGCATGATGACGCAGGCGCTGACTGCCAGGCTGAGCGCCTAATAATCGATGCAGCGTACTGGCGTCATCGGGGATGCGTTTCTTTTGCTCATCGGTTAGCGGTAGTTCTCGTAGCGCCGCTCCTAGTGAGGAGGTCAGGCGCGCAGCCGCTTTTCCCGTTGGCGCCGCCAGTCGAATACGACAGCGCTCACCGTCTGCCATTTGAATCAACGCCGCCAGCAGCCTTGCGACCGTTGTCGTTTTTCCCGTCCCCGGTCCGCCGGAGATCACCGATATCCGGCGGGTCAGCGCGACAGCAGCGGCCACTTTTTGCCAGTTAACCCCCTCAGAGGATGGGAACAGCGATGCCAGCGTGTGGGTCAGCCGTTGTTCATCCACTTCAATGGCGTGGTTCACTTCACTAAAAAAGCGAGCTACCGTACGTTCGTTATGCCACATCCGGTTCAGATACAGGCGATCGCCGTACAGCACCAGCGGCGTAGGTTGCTCGCCACGACTTACCGCACTGGAAGCCAACAGACATTCCGCCCAGTCTTCAGGCTCGCCCGTTTCAGCGAGCCAGGCGCTTAACAGAGGATGCGCGTCCTCGCTCAGAGATAACCGTGAAAGCGGTAAGCAGACGTGCCCTTCTCCCGCTTCACGGCTGAGCAACGCCGCAGCCAGCGCAACAGCTGGGTTGTCACTTCCGGCAACCGCCAGCGCGAACTGAGCATCCAGAGGCCGGAGCTGTTTTTGCTCAACAGCCTCCAGAAATCGTTTCTGGATTGTCATAACATCGTCTCCTGCACCGCACCGGCAAACATCTCGTCCATCAATGCAATCAACTCTCCGTCAGGTCGGGTCGCGTAAATTCCCTGCTGCAGATTTTCACTGTCAACGCCGCGCAGGAAGAGATAGATAACGCCGCCAAAATGGCGTTCATAATCGTAATCAGCAATGCGATGGCGTAAGTAGCGATGCAGCGCGAGGGTATAAAGTTGGTATTGAAGGTCGTAGCGATGCGCCTGCATGGCAGAGGCCATCGCCTGCTGCGTATAGGCAGAGCTGTCTTCGCCCAGCCAGTTCGATTTGTAATCGAGCAGGTAATAACGCCCCTGGTGGCGGAATACCAGGTCAATAAAGCCTTTCAGCATGCCGCGAACCTGCATAAAGTCCAACGCAGGGCACCCCGCCGAGAGCGGATCGTATTGGCGAATTAACGCATCAAGCTGGTTGGCCATTAACGGCTGCGAAATCGGCAGATAAAACTCCATCTCCACCTGTTTTTCACGCGCGGATAGCTGGCTCAAACTCACGCCCGTCTCGTTGAGAGGCGCCTGCAAAATGGCGTCCAGCCATTCGGTCAAAACCGGCGTCCAGTGTGCGTCATAACCGCCCAACGCCAGTTGCTCCTCGACCCAATGCGGATCCACCGGTTGCGTAAAATCGAGATCTTCAAACAGGCTATGCAAGAACGTACCTGGCGAAGCGCCGCGCGGGAACTGATGCGGTGTAAGTCCTGATTCTTCAATAACCTCACCGACGCCTGCGGCATCGATATCCAGTCGTGGGATCAGATCCTGCGCGATACCCTGTCCACGCTGTTGCAGACCGGAATAACTGGTCACGCGCCAGCTATCACCGGGCTTACGCTGCAGTATTTTTGCACTCAGTTCGCTGCTAACAGCCTGCGCAACCTGCCAGGGTTCACCGTCAGGCTGCGCGGGAGTCTGGCAAGCAATATCGTTGCTGCAAAGCGCTTCAATCGCGCTACGCAGACCCACGGCATCCATCGGCTCGCCTTTTTGCAACAGGCGACCAAGGGCGCTCTGATGCACATCGGTATCCCCTTTTTTATCGCCCCGACGTCGTACCAACGGCGCAACGCCAAGGCTGCAGTGCCATACCGAACGGGTTAGCGCGACATACAGCAAACGCAGGTCTTCCGCCAGACGCTCTGCTTCGGCTAGCTCAACGCTCTCCTCGGCATCGCTAAGATCCAGCACCGCTTCAAAAGAGCTGCGATCGTGATAGAAAGCCTGATCCTGAACGCGGAAATTGGTGATAAACGGCAGCCAGACCAGCGGATACTCCAGCCCTTTCGATTTATGGATGGTGACGATTTTAACCAGATGCTTGTCGCTTTCCAGCCTGAGCTGCTGGCTGGACGCGTTGCTGTCGGGTTCAAGAATATGCTGAGACAACCAGCGCACCAGCGCATGCTCGCTTTCCAGCTGCGAGCCCGCTTCCTGCAACAGTTCGCTGATATGTAAAATGTCGGTCAGTCGACGTTCGCCTCCCGCCGTCGCCAGCAGGTTCTCCGCAATCTGGCGAGCTGTCATCAGCGCACGCAGCATCGGCATCACGCCGCGTTTATGCCAGATCTGACGATAGCCATCGAACTCTTCGACCACCGCATCCCAGGCATTTTCGTCGTTATTTAACGCTTCAAGATCCTGCGCATTCAGCCCCATCATTGACGTTGCCAGCGCGCTACGCAGCGTGTTCTCACGCTCCGGCGTCATCACCGCCTGCAGCACCCACAGCAACTCCTGTGCTTCCAGCGTTTCAAATACGCTGTCACGGTTGGAGAGGTAGACAGAGGGAATGGCCAGTTGCGTCAGTGCATCACGGACCAGCGCCGCCTCCTGGCGGCTACGAACCAATACGCTAATGTCCGACGCGCGTACCGGGCTGGATGCTTTGCCACTTACCAGTTGCGCTGCGCCAGAATGCCCGGCCTTAAGCCAGTCGCGAATTTGCGTGGCGCACACCTGCGCCATGTAGCTCTGATAATCGCCTACGCCGCAACTTTCTCCTTCCATCAGCCACATACTCATAGCGGGCTGCGTTTCGCCGCGTAAAACAAACCGTAACCCCTGGTTTTTTTCTGCGGATTTTACCGGGCTGAAAGGGATTTCGCGGAACATAAAGGCGTCGTCCATCTGGCTGAAAAGCGTATTCACGCTATTGACCATGCCGGGGGCCGAACGCCAGTTGGTATCGAGCGTATAGTGTGCGCTGACTTCGCTGCGCGCCTTCATATAGGTGAAGATATCCGCGCCGCGAAACGCGTAAATTGCCTGTTTCGGATCACCAATTAGCAGCAGTGCGGTATCCGGCTGATGCTGCCAGATCCGACGAAAAATACGGTACTGCTGTGGATCGGTATCCTGGAATTCATCGATCATGGCGACCGGAAAACGAGTACGAATAGCCGTCGCCAGCGCATCGCCGCTTTCACTGCGCAACGCCGCATCCAGACGGCTGAGCATATCGTCAAAACCCAGCTCACCGCGGCGACGTTTTTCCTCGGCAACTGCCGAGCGGATCTCCGCCAGCGCACGAGTGATCACCAGATCGCGGAGAGTTAACGGTTCGCTAAGCAGTTCATCAATAGCGACAAACAGCGGGTGCTGAGGGGTTATCCCACCCGCTTTGGTGCGCTCTTCCAGAAAACGCTGTGAGAATTTCTCCAGCGCGTCAGGAAGCTGGTAACTTTGTGTTTCTTCCTGCGCCCACGCGCTGATCTTTTCGATCCACTTACCCTGATTACCGCGATTAAATTTACGCCGGTCAATTCCGGAGGCTTCCATCAGGCCATCCAGCTCATCAACACAATCACGCCATTGCTGCTTGATCTGGTTAATGCGTGCGAGAATTTGTTCATGCCGGGAGGCCAGCGTTTCGTCATCAGACGGTGGCGCCTTGATAACCGGCGCTTCCCCCTGCAGATAGCGATCGATATCTCTCAGCAGCGCTTGCGGGCCTTTCCACGTTTCAAAAACCACCTGCGCAATGTCGCGGGGCAGCGGGTAGCAGTGCCGACGCCAGAAGTCCGCGCAAGCCTGATAGCGCAGCAGCGATTCATCTTCTATCAGCTGCTGTTCGAACAGCATGCCTGACTCAAAGGCGTTGAGACTGAGCATACGCTGACAAAAGCCGTGGATGGTAAACACCGCCGCTTCATCCATCTGTCTTTCAGCCAATAGCAGCCACTGCGCGGCCTGTTTTTTATCGGCAATTTCATCTAACAAACGGGCATATAGCGGGTTGTCGGTGGTTTCACGCAGGCAGGCAATTCGCAGTTCATGAATATTGCTACGAATTCGACCGCGCAACTCTTCGGTAGCCGCCTCGGTGAAGGTGACCACCAGCAGTTCTTCGACGGTCAGAGGACGAGGAAAGGCGGCAGAGCCGCCCAGTCCAAGCAGTAAACGTAAATACAGGGCGGCGATGGTAAAGGTTTTACCGGTGCCCGCAGAGGCTTCAATCAGACGCTCGCCCGTCAGGGGCAAGCGCAGTGGATCAAGGGACTCAGCGGCATCATTCATTCTTATCACTCATCAGGGGTAAGGTTTGCTGCAACGCGCTGACGGTCTGCCACACTTTCCAGCCTTCCGGGTGCACATATTCTGCTTTCCCATTCTGACTGCCGGAAACCTGTGACAATATCGCCATGCCTTGCGGCTCAACCACCGCCTGATGGAAGAAGTCGGCAAGTTTTTGCGGCGTCAGCAGTTTAATCTGAGCCACTATTTTATCACGTGAATCGAAGCGCATATTGCCGCGATCAAAATCTTTGCTTAACTGTGAGGCTTCTGCCCCCAGCGTTTGCGGCGCCTGCAGCATTTGCGCAATAATCGCCTGCTGAATTTGCGCAAACTCTTCAGGTTTCATCGCCCGCAGCTTCGCTTCCGCCGTCGGGAAGAACGCTTTATAACGCTCCCAGAGGTAAGACGGCTGCTTATCACTGCTTTGCAGCAGGAACCCCATTCCCCACTGACGGCCAACGCTCATCGGGAAAGCAAATACGGCGTAGCCTAACTGTTCTTCAGTACGCAGCTGATTGTAGAACCACGGCTGAACAATCTGACCTAACATAGCGCTGTAGGCTGAACTGGCGTATTCATCGTATCCGGTAGGCACAAATACCGCGGCCAGCGCTGAATCCGTGCTGCTGCCTGCTTTTTCAAAGATGACGGACTGCTTCTTGTCCACAACCACATCTTTGTTGCGACACCACTGTGACCCGTTCGCACCTAGCTGTTTTTGGATATCCCGCGCCATGCTCGTCGTCTGAGCTTCGCTCATATTGCCAATGACCAGGAATTCAGGTCGCGCACCGGTTTTTAAGGCGTCGCGGTAGGTCATCACCTCTTTCAGGGTGATGGAAGGCAGCAGTTTACGGCGCTCGTCGCGGGAGAAGTACGGCACCTGAGAAAGCATCTGCACCGGCATAATAGCCTGATCGTAAGCTTTACCCTTTTCTGCGGAATCCATCATCTGGGCATACCAGGATTTCGCCTGTTCCAGCTGTTCGTCCGTTGATGTGTAGCTGAAATAGCCGCTCAGCAGCGCCTGAAAAAGCTGCGGCAAACGTTGGGTGTAGCCGTTGGCGTTAAGCATCAACCCATTGTTAGCGTTGGTAGAGAAACCAATTCCACCTACCGATGCCTGGTTACTTAACTGATCGAGCGCAATCCCTGCCAGGTAATCGTTAAGTGCGAATAAGACCTGGTTGCGGGCGCTGTCCATGGCTTTCGGGTTACGCAGGATCACGCTGACGTCAGCCTTTGGCTCGCTGGCAAAATACTGGCTCGGGGCATACACCACGCGTAAATCCGGCTCATCAACGATCAGCTCAGGATGAGCGTATTTTTTATCCGTCTTAATCAGCGTGAAATCATCCGGAATGTAGGGGTTCAACTCCAGTAACGACAGCGCAATGCCCTGCGCTTTTTGCTGCCAGTCGTCAAAGGTTTTGTCGCTGATTTTATCCACCTGGTAAGGCGCATCGACAAAATAAGCGGTTTTATTATGCGGCTCTTTCGCGCTGATATACCAGATACGCGCATTCTGCGGCGTCATCATTGCCAGACGTTGCTCAACGGCTTTCGCATCGTACTGGTCAGCAATATTCACCGCATCCAGCGTATGCTCGACGGGAACGCGGATCATGGTATCAGCCAGCCATTCCACGTAGTCCATATCACGGGTGATGGAGGGATAACGGAAATCGAGATCCAGCACGTGCGCCAGCTCGTCAAAATAGCGTTTATCGACACCTTTCTCGCGTAACAAATTGAGGTAGCTAAAGATTGCCGCGACAACTTCATCGCGGTTCGCCAGCCCCTTGTCGGTTAACGTCGCGGAAATGGCTAATACGCCGCTGTTCCCGTTGACCACCGGATCGGAGTCCGCGCGAATACCCTCAACCAGGCCCTGCTTTTGCAGCCAGTCAGACAACGTGCCCGGGCTACGATTGCCAATCAGGTAGGTCACCAGTTCATCGGTTTTACTGCGGAACTGCGCGCTGTTGTTATCGATACGAAACTCGACGCGCAATACTTTACGCGGCATTGCCGGAACATAGTGGATGATGATGCCCTTTTGCGCGTCAGTGACGACCGGTACGGTAATTTCAGGCTTTGCGATATTTGTGTTCGGTACGCGCCCAAAGGTGTCAGCCGCTATCCGCGCCAGCTCTGGCAGCGGTTTATTGCTATAAATCACCGCCTTCATCAGGTTAGCAGAGTAGTACTTTTCATGAAATTTTTGTAATGCCTGCAGCACCGGGTTGCCCGGTTTATCGCTTAATGTCTCGAGATTCCCGCCAGAGAAACGCGAGCCAGGGTGCGCCGGGTTGATCGTCTCAGCGCTCACCTGCGCCATACGCATCCCGTCTCGGGTACGCGCCAGCGTCAGCTCGGAGTTAACCGCGTTACGCTCGCGGTCGGCATATTTTTTATCCAGCAATGGATCGGCAATAGCATCCGCCAGGCGATCCACCGCCCCCACCAGCGCGTCGTTTTCGACTTCAAGATAGAAGGCCGTACGATAAGGCGCAGTACTGGCATTGTGGCTACCGCCGTGCATTTTCAGGAATTCAGCCAGGCTGTCCGGCTGTGGGTATTTTTTCGAGCCCATCAGACACATGTGTTCGAGATAGTGCGCCAGCCCCTGATGATCGTCCGGATCTTCCTGCGAGCCCACGGGGACTACCAGTGCAGAAAGGGATTTCACGGCCTGAGGATCGGATACCAGCAGCACAACCATGCCGTTATCAAGGCGCACGGCCTGATACTGACGGGTGTCTTTATCGCTTTTACGGATGGTTTCAGCTAAAGGCTGCCAACCGGTATCTGCCTGACTTACGGGAACCCAAAGGGCGACGAACAACAGTAATGCGCTGAACCAGGTGCTGCGGGGCATTCACAAACCTCATCATTAACGAATTCACCTGTTCACTACAAACCACATATAAATACATGACCTGAACAGGGCAAGACTATGTGCTGAACGAGCCAGCATCTTCTCTTTGTAAGAATCAGTCCGTGACAGAATGCGCATCATAGTGGAAGCCATCAAATTGCGCAATTTTTATACAATCATCATGACTGATTAAAGCGAAAAATCGGTAACAGGTAGCGCTGAGACTGTAAAACAATAGCCTCCTGAGTATCAGCATCCAGTTGACGCCAAAGACGCTGATACCAGATATCATCACCTTCGCCACGTACCATCATGTTGCCTTCATAGGCTTGCAGAAACTTACTGCGCGCTTTTTGCAACGTTGCATCGTCATCTAACATGGCATCATTTGCGGCGTCATAACAGGTTTTTATCCATGCACCACCGCTTTCGGGTAATACCAGCAACGGTGACGACATGCCTTCCCGATACCCCTCAATGAGTTGCGACAGGTACAGCAACGCCTGTTCTGCATCCAGCGGCGGAAAACGCCATTCTCCGTCTTTACGCAGGAACAATCGGCTCTCTCCCCTACCGCCACTGGCACAATAGACAAGATGTTCCAGCCAAAGTTGCACACCCTGCGCAATGCTTATCAAAGATGGGCGCCAGCGCAACAAACCATCCTCTTGCACCTGCGGCAGCCAGCCGGTGATTTGCACGCCGTGACAGTTAAGATCGATTTCCATGCTCTGACAGGGCTGACGACAGGCGATAATGCGTTCAGCCAGCGACTGCATTTCCTGACGCTGCGTATCCCACAGAATTTCGCCAAACGGCCCATAGGGTAGCGCGCCCGCCGCACGAAAACGGCGGAACAGTCGTTCAGCATCGTTCTCTTCAACCAGCGTATTAAGCAATTGCTGATTAAGCTGGTAGCGGGTCAACCCTTCAAGAATGAAAGGTTCCGTATCCGGGATCTCACTCTCTTCAGAGCGGAAATTAACCCTCAAACGCATCTGGAAAAAGGCGCGTACCGGATGAGCCCAAAATCGCTGCAGCGTTTCCAGCGTCAGCGTTTCGGGCATCTCAAAGGGAAGAAGCTGTACAAAGTCCGAGTGCGCTTTTCCTGACAGGCTCGCCGCAGGCAGCCATTCCCGGGCATAGCTTTGCTGTTCACCCGGTAGATAGTTTTGTGCATCAAAGGGCATACGGGTATGCAAACGGGTAACGTGCGCTTTTACCCGGGCCTCGCTTTGATCGCAGGTTAACGATTCATCGCCCGGCAGATAGTGGCTTTGCCCAATGTAGTCCATCAATTCCTGTACCAGAACCGACGGGAAGCGCTCGCTGTTGTCCTGAATGGATCGGCCAATGTAGCTGATATAGAGCGTTTGCTGTGCTGAGATTAATGCTTCGAGGAACAGATAGCGGTCATCATCGCGACGACTGCGGTCACCTCGCATCGGTTTTTGGCTCATTAAATCAAAGCCCAGCGGCGCAAGTTGACGCGGATAAACCCCATCGTTCATACCCAGCAGGCACACCACTTTGAACGGAATGGAGCGCATCGGCATCAGCGTACAAATGTTAACGGGCCCCGCCAGGAAGCGCTGGCTGATGCGTTCCTGGTCAAGGCGCTGGGCTAGCTCATCACGCAACAGAGAGAGCGGTATAGCATCGCCGTACTCAGCCCCTAAACCTTCGGTAATAATGGCCTGCCACTGCTGTTCAATCAGCGTCATCGCCGCTTCGGTGTCCGCGTCCGGTAGGAAGAAATCATTAAGCATTTCCCGACAAACGGGTAGCCACTCTTCCAGCGGTCGTTCCTGAGCTAACCCTCTACGCCAAAGATTGAGCTGCATCAGCAACGAGGCCAGATGCCCTACCAGCTCGGCAATCAATCCGCTGGACTCATCGTAAGGCAATACCGATTGCCACTCGCCCTGCGCGCTTTCCATCGCGTAGCCGAGCAGCATACGCGTTAAACCAAATTGCCAGGTATGCTGACCTGTAGGCGGAAGCTCCAGCTCACGCACGTTATCGTCGTCAATTCCCCAGCGAATACCGGATTCATTGACCCATAAGCGAAGATAGCGCAGCCCCTCTTCATCGATATTGAAACGCGCCGCCAGCACGGGAACATCCAGTAACGCCAGGACATCCTCTGAGACAAAACGGCTATCCGGCAGCGACAGCAGGCTAATAAAGGCCTGTAAGACGGGATGAGACTGGCGCGCCCGACGGTCGGAAATCGCGTAAGGTAAGTAACGCTCGGCTGGCGCGCTGCCAAAGACCGACTGAATGAATGGACTGTAGCTGTCGATATCCGCCACCATCACGATAATATCGCGCGGCGTCAGCGTTGGATCCGCTTCCAGCATTGCCAGCAAGCGGTCATGAAGAATTTCTACCTCGCGCTGTGGGCTATGGCAGACATGGAAAGTCACGCTGGTATCGTTCAGCTCAAGCCGGCGTTTATTGTCGCTCCGGGAATATTCTTCCAGCGTAACGCCCGCCACAGCATGACTTTCAAGCTCCAGAATATCCGATTGAATATTGTGCAAAAGATTGTCAGGCGTAATATCGACGAACGCATCCAGCTCCTGACTATTCTCTAGCTCTGAAAGCAGGTAAATGTAATCGCGCCCCAGTTTGCCCCATGAGGCCAGCATCGGGTTGCCCACATCCTGTTCGCCATCGCTATTAAATAATCCTTCAGCTTTCTGACTGTCACGAAACAACGGCAGATGGCGTTCTTCAAAGCTGTGCCGACGCTGACGTGCCATCAGCTTCGCCAGCCAGGCAGGATCTTTAATATCCCCCCAGTAGTAGCGACAAGGGTTGGTAAACAGCAGATGAATATCAATGTGCTTACCCAGTGCCTGCAATGCCTGCAAATAAACCGGCGGCAGCGCCGAAATACCGCAAATAAAGACGCGAGAAGGCAGTCCCTGCGGGCACTCGGACGCGTTTTCCAACGTCTGAATAAATCGTTGGTATAAATTGGCACGATGCCAGCGCGGCTGGCCCAATTCCGCGGTGTATTCCACCAGCGCTTTCCACAACGGTGCCTGCCAGGCCTGAGACTCGCCAAGTCCCTCAACCTGTCGCCCCGCTTCCCACTGGGTCAACCAGTCAGGGCGGTAGACTAAATACTGGTCGAAAAGGTCAGCCGCGCGCGAGGAAAGCTGAAAAAGCTTACGTTTATCAGTGTCGTCCGTCAGATAGTGGCGTAGCAATGCGAAGTCATCGCTATCCAGCAATTGTGGCAACAGCGTCATCAACTTCCAGCTCATGCTCTGTTTGCTGAACGCACTCTCTTTCGGGATATCCGGCAGCACGCGCACAAACATATCCCAGATAAAACTCGCGGGCAGCGGAAAATCGATATTGGCGGCAATACTAAACTTCTGTGCAAGAGTCATTTGTAGCCACTGCGCCATACCGGTGCTTTGAACCAGGATCATCTCAGGTTCAAAGGGGTCGTCCAGCCGCTCGCGCTCAACGATAAATTCCATTAACGCTTCCAGCACATCCAGACGGTTGGAGTGGTAGACCCTTAACATAGCGACTCCTGACTACTGACGATTCGGGCAATGCAGACGCGTCATCTGACCCTGCCTGCCGAGGGGTGAAGAAATTATAACGTTGATGCTGACACATCCCGCTCTCGTTGTCTGCATTCGGTTAACCTGCCAGTTCACAGGCGATGAAAACGGGTACAGCTGGGTTTGCTGCCAGGCGTGGCGCCAGAGTTGCTGATACTGGTTTCTGATGATAAAGCTGTTCATTAGCACCCGCTGATATCCTGACAACGCGGTCACAATCATTACCATTAGTACCATTGCCAGCATCACTTCCGGCAGACTAAAGCCACGCTGTCTGTTCAGGGGATCTGGCATAACGTCTGCTCCTTTAGCGGACAAAAATCGCTCCAGCCACGCGCCGAGAATTCTATGTTGCCATCAATAACCGCCCCCTGACGCCATAACGATATCTCTTCATAGTGGGCAATAAGCAGCACAAAATTATTGGTAAGCAGACGCAGGCAAACCGCGGCATCCTGCGTGGGAACGCGCCGACACTGTACGGCGGGTTGTAAGCGCCAGGGCTGCGTACGCCCCCATTCCATCGCGGATTGCACTACCGCCTGACGCTGCAGCGCCTGACTTTGTGTGACCACACGCGCAGCAAAACTGGCCTCCTGTCTGCTAACGCCTTGCAGCAGCAGACTACCGAGCACCAGCAGCAACAGGACCATTGCCAGAGAAGATACGCCTCGCTCACGGTTCACAGGTTGAATCCCGTAACGCTATAGACCGCCTCAACAACTTTTTGTGGTTCGTCATTACTCACTCCACGCAAACGCAGCGTAAGAAGTGGGGAATATCCGCTGAAATTCAGCCGTTCAACCTGGAATGCCTCAATCTGGATGGTGGCCGGATCGGTCATTTTCTCCCATCCTTTTCCAGTGCAGTCGGTGGCTCCACGCAGGGTTTCCAACACCTTGTCCTGTGAACGAAACCCGATAGTATCAGCCTCTTTCGCGGGACTGCTTTCCCAAACGCCGTTGCTGTTGGCATCCCAGCGGGCAATAACACAGCCCCCATTTGCCGATATCACCAGAGCCTCTCCGACACAGTTTCCCCGGCAATACCCCGCTCGCTGAAGATGCTTCGCCACGGTGTAGACCCGCTGCCATATTTCATCTTCCAGTACTAACTGGCGCGTATTACGCAGAATCTCTCGTTGTAGCGCCGGTAAAAATCGTGCTGAGCTAAGCAGTAAAATGCTGCTAATCGCCATGGCAATGAGCACCTCCAGCAGTGAAAATCCCCGTTCGTTTACTGACATATGCTGGCCTCATCGCGCTCACAAAGCCTGATTCGCCCCCAGCCAGACACCACCACGCGCCATTCCCCTGCCGCATTTTTCAGGCGTATATGTCCGGCCCATGCCGTATTGCGCAGTCCAAAAAAGGCCAGTGAAGGCGTTATCTCTGCCATTTCGACGCCGTCCCGGGGCGGTGTAAAAACCAAAGGCGAAACGGGCCGACACGAGGTTTGCGAAGCCGCAGAGCTGACAAAGCACCATGATGTGCCATCCCGAATCACGCTTATCACGTGATCGCGGTTACGCCAGTTAGCATCTTCACGCAGTTGCAGCAGGTAGTCCCGCACCTGGCAGGCGGTCTGCCACAGCCGCTGCTGTTGCTGCCAGCGCTGCCAACCATACAGCCCAGATGCACCAAGCGCCGCGACAATCAGCATCGCAATCAGAGTTTCGAGAAGCGTGTAACCTTGTTGTTTTTTCATGTCGCCAGTATGGCGTGAGGAAAATGAATAACGAGCGGGAAATTCGGTTTCTACGGCGAGCTATGGGGAATATTTAGCGCGTTACAGGCCGTTGCAATATTTCAGGAATCCACGCCGAAAAACGCGATTTGAGACAAAAAAAACCGACGCACATGGGCGTCGGTTGTGACAGCCTGAAACAGGTTAGATAGCTACCGGCGCTTTAATACCCGGGTGCGGATCGTAGCCTTCAATTTCGAAGTCTTCGAAGCGATAGTCAAAGATTGATTCAGGCTTACGTTTGATAACCAGTTTCGGCAGCGCGCGAGGTTCACGGCTAAGCTGCAGATGCGTTTGATCCATATGATTGCTGTACAGGTGCGTATCGCCGCCGGTCCAGACAAAATCACCCACTTCCAGATCGCACTGCTGCGCCATCATGTGTACCAGCAAAGCGTAGCTGGCAATGTTAAACGGCAGGCCGAGGAACACATCGCACGAACGCTGATACAGCTGGCAGGAGAGCTTGCCATCCGCCACGTAGAACTGGAAGAACGCATGGCACGGTGCCAGCGCCATTTTATCCAGCTCACCGACGTTCCATGCGGAAACGATGATGCGACGAGAGTCCGGATCATTTTTCAGCTGGTTTAGCACGGTGGTGATCTGGTCGATATGGCGACCATCTGGCGTAGGCCACGCGCGCCATTGTTTGCCATAAACCGGGCCTAAATTACCATTTTCATCCGCCCATTCGTCCCAGATTGAGACGTTGTTTTCATGCAGGTAGGCAACGTTAGTATCGCCCTGCAAGAACCACAGCAACTCATGAATGATCGAGCGTAAATGGCAGCGTTTAGTCGTAACCAGCGGGAACCCTTCCTGCAGATTAAAACGCATCTGATGACCAAAAATGGAAAGCGTTCCGGTTCCGGTGCGGTCGTTTTTCTGTGTGCCTTCATCCAGCACTTTTTGCATCAGTTCTAAATACTGTTTCATGGTTCCTCAGGAAACGTGTTGCTGTGGGCTGCGGCGGTACGCCCAAACCATCATAATAATGCCTGCGACAATCATCGGGATAGAGAGGATCTGCCCCATGCTGATGTACTGTACCCAGGTGCCGGTAAACTGCGCATCCGGCTGGCGGAAGAATTCAACAATAATACGAAACGCGCCATAACCAATCAGGAACAGACCGGATACCGAACCCATCGGGCGTGGTTTGCGAATGTACAAGTTCAGAATGATAAACAGCACAACGCCTTCCAGCGCCATCTCATAAAGCTGTGAGGCGTGGCGTGGCAGCGAGCCATAGGTATCAAAAATAGACTGCCATTGCGGGTTAGTTTGCAGCAGTAAAATATCTTCGGTACGGGAGCCCGGGAACAGCATGGCGTACTTGAAGTTCGGGTCAACGCGTCCCCACAGCTCACCGTTGATAAAGTTGCCCAGACGCCCAGCACCCAGGCCAAACGGAATCAGCGGGGCAATGAAATCAGAAACCTGGAAGAACGAACGCTTAGTGCGTTTGGCGAAGATAATCATCACCAGGATCACACCGATAAGTCCACCGTGGAAGGACATACCGCCGTCCCAGACGCGGAACAGATACAGGGGATTATCGAGGAATAACGGGAAGTTATAGAACAGTACGTAACCAATACGCCCACCGAGGAAAACCCCGAGGAAGCCCGCATACAGTAAGTTTTCTACTTCATTTTTGGTCCAGCCACTGCCCGGACGATTCGCGCGGCGCGTCGCCAGCCACATCGCGAAAATAAACCCCACCAAATACATTAAGCCGTACCAGTGAAGCGCGACGGGTCCGATTGAGAAAATGACCGGATCGAAATCCGGAAAATGCAGATAGCTACTGGTCATCTGTCACCACAAGTTCTTGTTATTTCGCTGAAGTCAGACAGCAATTGATAAGCGCGCCTGCATAATGCAGGCGCTCCAAAGGTGCGAATGATAGCACAAGGGGTTAGAAGCGGATGCCGGGAAGATGTAAAAGATCTGTATAGGTAATCTCTATCCCCCGTAATACCTGATAGCGCTACGCTTGTCAGACCTACAATCCCCCGCGAATCAAGCCCCCCATGCCACGACGCTCCATGAAGGCCGCTACCTGATGGCGTACTTCTGTTGCCATCTGTGCCTCCAGGCTGCGCTGCGCCAGCGTTTGCGCCTCATCAAAATCGATATGACGCAGCAGATATTTTACGCGAGCGACAGAACGACCGTTCATCGACAAATGACGGAAACCGAGACCGATCAGAATAGCCACGCACATCGGGTCGCCCGCCATTTCACCACACAGGCGCAAATCGATACCGCTTCTTTCGGCTTCCTGCGCAATCATCGCCAGCGCACGCAACATCCCCGGATGCAGGCTGTCATAAATGCTGGCTACCCGTGTGTTGTTACGATCGACGGCCAGTATGTACTGGGTAAGGTCGTTGGTTCCGACCGATATAAAGTCTATCCGGTTTGTCAGATGCGGCAGCATGAACACCATCGACGGAACTTCCAACATGATGCCAATGCGCGGTTTCGGGATCGCGTAACCGATCATCTCCTCCACTTCGCGTCCGGCGCGTTCAATCAAACGTCGCGCTTCGTCCACTTCATCGATGCTGGTTACCATCGGCAGCAAAATGCTCAGGTTTCCGGTTGCCGCATTCGCACGCAGCATAGCGCGAACCTGGATCAAAAAGATCTCCGGCTGATCGAGCGTTATGCGGATCCCTCGCCAGCCAAGGCACGGGTTCTCTTCACTGATCGGCATATAGGGCAGCTGTTTATCGGCGCCGACATCCAGCGTACGCAGGGTCACTGGCTTGTCGTTAAACATTTGCAGCATCCCCTGATACTGCGCAACCTGTTCTTCTTCCGAAGGAAATCCGCTTTGCAGCATGAACGGGATTTCGGTGCGATAGAGGCCAATGCCGTCGATTCGGCTACCCAGCTTTTCTTCATGTTCCGGGCTGAGACCCGCATTGAGCATCACCTTCACGCGCTCGCCGCTTTTCAGCTGTGCTGGCTGGTTGACGTCGTCTTCCGCCAGGCGGCTCAGCTCAATTTCTTCACTGATAAGACGCTGGTATTCCTGGATCAATACCGGTTCCGGATCGACCAGCAGTTCACCACGATAACCGTCCACCACCAGCGTACGGCGATGCAGCACCGACGGCTGAATATCGGCTCCCATAACGGTAGGGATACCCAGCGCACGCACCATAATTGCCGCATGAGAGTTGGCTGCGCCGTCCCGAACAACCACGCCGACTAACCGGTCCTGAGGAAGCTCTGCCAGCGTGGTCGCCGAAAGTTCGTCCGCCACCAGCACGAAGCGTTCCGGCCAGGCATTCGGCCCCTGGATAGAGTCGTCAAGGTGGAACAGCAGACGCTGGCCGAGCGCGCGTAAATCTCCGGCCCGCTCTTTGAGGTAGTTATCGCTCAGCGCGGCGAACTGTTCGGCAAACTTTTCGATAATCGTTTTAACCGCCCACTCGGCCACCGAACCGTTATCAACTTCCGCAAACAGCTCGCGGCGCAGACGGGTATCGGAAAGCAAGTGCGAGTAAAGATCAAAGATCGCCGCCGTTTCTTTCTGCGCCCCGGCGGTAAAGCGTTTGCTGTAACGGCGGAATTCGTTCGCCGCCTCTTCCAGCGCACCGGTCAGTCGCTCGCGTTCAAGCACCGGATCCAGCGTTGAAGCCTGGTAGACCTGCTCCATCAGCGGCAGTGTCGCATCCTGCCAACCTTCGGCTATTGCCACACCGGGAGCGGCAGGCAGCGCACGGATACGTGTTTGACGGTACTGACCGAACAGCGCGTTTAGCTGCGACTGCGAAAGTATGGCCGCCATTTGCGTGGCGAGCGTGACGAGGAAAGACTCTTCACTTTCATCGTACTGACGCAGCTCACGCTGCTGCACCACCAGCACACCTAAAAGCTGGCGACGCTGAATGATCGGTACGCCTAAGAATGCACGAAAACGCTCTTCTTTTACCGAAGGAATGTATTTAAAGCTGGGATGTTTTTGCGCATCGGCGAGGTTGATAGGTTCCGCCAGCCTGCCAACCAGGCCAACGATACCTTCATCAAACGCGAGTGCGACAGTGCGACCACGTGGTTTTTTTAGTCCCCGGGTCGCCATGAGGTAATAACAACGTCGATCGTGATCGGCCAGATAGACCGAGCAGACCTCGGTATCCATCGCAAGACAGATGTCGGTAACCAGTATATTCAGCGCTTCGTTCAGACGCGGAGCACTGGCCACCTTTTCGACTATTTCGCGCAGGCGGGTGAGCATAATTTGCGTAGCTTAACCTCTTTTACGTCTGTACGCAGGTGCGCTTTGCGGTTTAGGAGTGCTCTCCTGAAGCGCCATGACAACACTTGCGAATTCTTTCATCACCCTGCGATAGACATCGCGTTTAAATGACACCACCTGTCGAACCGGATACCAGTAACTCACCCAGCGCCAGCCGTCGAACTCAGGTGTACTGCTGGTTTGCATATTGATTTCAGCATCGCTACTGACCAATTGCAGAAGAAACCATTTTTGTTTCTGGCCGATACAAACCGGCTTCGTGTCCCAACGCACCAAACGTTTCGGTAACTTGTAACGCAACCAGTTACGAGTAGAAGCAAGGATCCGTACATCTTTACGACTGAGACCCACTTCTTCAAAGAGTTCCCGGTACATCGCCTGCTCTGCTGTCTCTCCTGCATTGATCCCACCTTGTGGGAATTGCCAGGAGTGCTGACCAAATCGCCGGGCCCACATGACCTGCCCCTGGCGGTTACAAATTACTATCCCTACATTCGGGCGGTAGCCATCGTCATCAATCACCGGACTACCTCAACATAAACCTTATATACAAACGATTGTTTCACACTCCTGAGGGGCGGTAAACCACTCTGTTAAGGGTGCGATATTCTAATAACAATTGAATAACTCACAGTTAAAGGCCGAGTTATAAACAGAAGAAGGGCAAGCAAGGCGATTTTATTCACCTTTTCTGTGGATATAGTTGTGAAGAAGTACGGAATTACTATGGGAAAACCCAGAACAGTCCGAATAAGACATTCGTCACATATCAAAAATACTCTTATACATTCATAAAGTTAAAACCGATCCACGCAGATAAACACACAGAAATGTGATGTGCATCACGCATACGATCTTCACGCTGATGAAAGATCGACCAGCGTTGGTTTTATCCACAGATTATGCCAATAAGTTAGGCACAATTTGTGTGAAAATTCGATTTTCGTCGCACGTCAAGGCTGTAAATTGAAACAGTAGTGGGGGTTTTTCACAGTTATCCCATCTTTCTGTGGATAACATGGTGTAAGATCCTGTTCATTGTCAGTGACCAGAATTGGAAAACCCGCTTCGCTGTTGCGCAACTCTGCGAACGTGAATCTAAAAACCAATATAAATCATAGAATTGAATAAAGCATGTGGAAAAAGATAAACTCTGTCCATACGGTATAAAATCACTGCTCATTTTTTCACCTAAGGGTTAACCCGATGCCAGAACTCCGTCCGTTGCTTTCTCCCCCTGAATCTGAAGCCCAGTTGCTGAGCCAGGCACGGCAGCTTTCGGGCTACGCGTTAGGAGAATTAGCGGCAATGGCGGGAATCATTACGCCGAAGGATCTTAAGCGCGATAAAGGCTGGATTGGCGTCCTGCTGGAAATCTGGCTCGGTGCCAGCGCGGGCAGTAAACCAGAGCAGGATTTTGCGGCGCTGGGCGTGGAGCTGAAAACGATCCCTGTGGATAGTCTTGGCAGACCGCTGGAAACCACCTTTGTGTGTGTGGCACCGTTAACCGGCAATACCGGCGTCACCTGGGAAACCAGCCATGTACGGCACAAACTCAAACGTGTTCTGTGGATCCCGGTAGAAGGCGAACGCAGCATCCCTCTGGCTGAGCGCCGCGTCGGCTCTCCCCTGCTGTGGAGCCCGAATGAAGAAGAAGACCGGCAATTGCGTCTGGACTGGGAAGAGTTAATGGACATGATTGTGTTAGGTCATGTCGAACGCATCACCGCTCGCCATGGGGAAGTACTGCAACTGCGTCCTAAAGCCGCCAACGCCCGCGCGCTTACCGAGGCCATTGGCGCCAACGGCGAACCCATCCTGACCCTGCCACGCGGCTTTTACCTGAAAAAGAACTTCACCCGCGCATTGCTTGAGCGACATTTCTTGTTCCAGGCGCAATAGGCACCGTCCGGCCTTTCACCCGCCGCGTTACGGGCCTATAATTACCGCTTCTTTTTTTTGGCAGGACTTTGTTCGATGTTATTTGCATGGATAACCGATCCTAACGCCTGGCTTGCGCTCGGTACGCTGACGCTGCTGGAGATCGTTCTTGGGATCGACAATATTATTTTCCTTTCTCTGGTTGTAGCCAAACTCCCGACAGCGCAACGCAATCATGCCCGACGTATTGGGCTGGCGGCGGCGATGATCATGCGTCTGGCACTGCTGGCTTCTATCGCCTGGGTAACGCGGCTGACAAACCCGTTATTCGAGCTGTTTGGCGAGGCGATATCAGCACGCGACCTGATCCTTCTGCTGGGGGGATTGTTCCTGATCTGGAAAGCCAGTAAAGAGATCCACGAATCCATTGAAGGTGAGGAAGAAGGTCTGAAAACTCGCGTATCCTCTTTTCTGGGTGCGATTGTACAGATCATGTTGTTAGACATTATCTTCAGTCTGGATTCCGTGATTACTGCGGTAGGCTTGTCCGATCATCTGTTTATCATGATGGCGGCGGTGGTGATTGCCGTAGGCGTCATGATGTTTGCTGCTCGCCCGATTGGTGAGTTTGTCGATCGCCACCCTTCGGTAAAAATGCTGGCGCTCTCGTTTCTGATTCTGGTCGGTTTTACGCTGATTCTGGAAAGTTTCGACGTCCACGTTCCGAAAGGATATATCTATTTCGCCATGTTCTTCTCTATCGCGGTAGAGACCCTGAACCTGTGGCGTAATAAAAAAAATCCGCTCTGATGAAATCCATCGCTCCCCGCAAGGGGAGCGAATGCCAGCCACACCTACCCCTTCTCACAGTTTAAGATTTTACTGCTTTCACCCTGCACAACTTCGCGTTATTACTAAACTATTGTCAGACGCAGGCCATGTGAGGATAAGCAGATGAAAAAATGGGCAGTTTTGATTTCCGCCGTAGGACTGGCTTTTGCCGTTTCCGGATGCAGCAGCGATTATGTAATGGCGACAAAAGATGGTCGAATGATCCTGACCGATGGAAAACCAGAAATTGACGATGATACCGGTCTGGTGAGCTATCACGACCAGCAGGGCAATGCGATGCAGATTAACCGCGATGATGTGTCTCAAATCATTGAACGCTGATGGTTGAGGTCAGCAGCGCGCTGGCCTTAACAATTTTACTTCCCTTTTTCTCTTCCCTCAGCCATTTTTATAATCCTTATGTCGTGATTATAAAAAGGAAACGGCTATGCAATATCACCGTATACCCCACAGCTCGCTGGAAGTCAGTACACTGGGGCTGGGCACAATGACGTTTGGTGAACAAAACAGCGAAGCCGACGCACATGCACAGCTCGATTATGCCGTAGCACAGGGCATTAATTTGATCGACGTTGCCGAGATGTATCCGGTACCGCCGCGTCCTGAAACCCAGGGTCTCACCGAAACCTACGTAGGTAACTGGCTAGCCAAACACGGCAGCCGCGAAAAGCTGATCGTTGCTTCTAAGGTCAGCGGACCATCACGTAACAACGACAGCGGCATTCGACCGAATCAGGCGCTGGACCGTAAAAATATCCGTGAAGCGCTGCACGACAGCCTGAAAAGACTGAAAACCGATTATCTGGATCTATATCAGGTTCACTGGCCGCAGCGCCCGACCAACTGTTTTGGTAAGTTAGGCTACAGCTGGACAGACTCCGCGCCGGTCGTTTCCCTTCTCGATACCCTGGACGCGCTGGCCGAGTTTCAGCGCGCCGGGAAAATTCGCTACATCGGCGTTTCTAATGAAACCGCGTTTGGCGTGATGCGCTATCTGCACCTGGCGGACAAACACGATCTGCCACGCATCGCCACCATCCAGAACCCCTACAGCCTGCTGAACCGCAGCTTTGAGGTTGGACTGGCTGAAGTGAGCCAGTATGAAGGCGTTGAGCTGCTGGCTTACTCTTGCCTGGGCTTCGGTACGTTAACCGGGAAATACCTGAACGGCGCGAAACCTGCCGGTGCACGCAATACGTTGTTTAGCCGTTTCACGCGCTACAGCGGCGAGCAGACGCAGAAAGCCGTTGCGGCCTATGTGGATATCGCGAAACGCCATAATCTGGATCCAGCGCAAATGGCGCTGGCATTCGTGCGTCGTCAGCCGTTTGTCGCCAGCACTTTGCTGGGCGCCACGACGATGGAGCAGCTAAAAACCAACGTTGAAAGTCTGCATCTGGAGTTGAGCGAAGAAGTACTGGCAGAGATTGAAGCGGTGCATCAGGTGTATACCTATCCTGCACCGTAACAGTTAGCGCCTGATGGCGCTACGCTTATCAGGCCTACAGACAACTTCCCTGTAGGCCTGATACGGCAACAGCATACAACAGACTAATGGCGGCGCTGCCAAATCCACAGCGCCGCAATCGCCAGCGCAAACAGCGCACCAAATCCAATACCAATCGCAACAGCCGGGATCCCCACCAGCACCGCCAGTGAGTAAATACCGAGCATCAACAGCATCGCGCTGTTTTCACCCAGGTTTTGTACCGCTATCGCATTACCTGCGCCGACGCTTTTCTTACCCCGTTCCTGCAGCAACGCATTCAGCGGCACCACAAAGAAGCCACCCGACACGCCGATAAGCATCAGCAATGCGTAGGCCGGAAGCAGCGAATGTTGAAGAGAGAAAATCAGCACCACGACGCCAATCAGGATCCCCGCAGGCATACAGCGCGAAACGGTTTCCAGCGTTACCAGCTTCGCTGCCGCACCCGCACCGACCACAATCCCGATCGCTACCATGGCATTGAGGTAGGTCGGCGTGGCGTTATCGGTGATGCCGAGCGCCACCGGGACCCACAGCACCAGCAGAAAACGCAGCGTAACGCCCGCGCCCCAAAAAAGGCTGGTTCCCACCAACGAGAAGCGTGTTTCACCGTTGCGCCACAACGATGAAGCCGCACAGAAGAAACTGCGCGTCATTTTCCCCAGATGCCAGGACTGGCCAGGACGAGCCGCGGCCAGTTTCGGGATATACAGGTTAGCCACCACCGCGCCAGCATAGGCCAGGGCACAGGCAGAAAGCGCGGCAATTACGTGCCAGTCGGCCAGAACGCCGCCGGCGACAGAACCGAGCAAAATCGCGGCAATGGTGGAGGCTTCCATCAGGCCGTTAGCCTTCACCAGTTTGTCGCCGGTAGTCAGTTCACCGAGAATGCCATACTTGGCTGGTGAATACGCCGCCGCGCCGATTCCCACCAGCGTATACCCAAGAAACGGATTAATGCCGAAGCAAATACTCGCCGCGCCCAGCAATTTCAGAGCGTTCGCGAACATCATCACTCTGCCTTTGGCAAAGCTATCCGCCACCTGTCCCACAAAGGGGGCAAAAAGGATGTAAGCGCCCACAAACACCATTTGCAGGATCGGCTGACTCCAGTCCGGATAAAATTGCTCCTTCAGCAACGCCAGCGTAGCAAACAGCAACGCGTTATCGCCAAACGCCGACAGAAACTGTGCGGCGATAACGGACATCATCCCTTTGGACCAGATTGAAGTGTTAGTGTGCACTGACTCACTCATGTTGTTTTTCCGGCTCATCGACCCAGCTTTTCAGCGTAACAAAATCCGGCTTACCGCTGCCGAGTAATGGGAGTTGCTTCAGGTGGCGAATATCACGCGGTACAGCGAGTTCAGGTACGCCGTGCGCCCGCGCATACTGCTGTAGTTTTTCACGCGTAAGTTCGCTATCGGTAGTGAACAGCACCAGCGCCTCACCTTTGCTGGCATCACTCTTGATCGCCGTGGCGTGCATTTTGTCTGCAGATACCGCCAACGCAAGTTGCTCAACCATTTCCAGCGAAACCATCTCTCCGGCAATTTTAGCGAAACGCTTAGCGCGCCCCTGAATCTGTACAAAGCCGTTTTCATCAAAGCGCACGATGTCTCCGGTGTCATACCAGCCGCGCTCAATCTCACCTTGCGCATTCTCTGCCGTCGGCACTTCCAGCACGCCAGGTTTTTCAACGCGCAAATAGCCGCTCATAATATTAGGGCCTTTCAGCTGTAAACGCCCACCGTCCTCAATTCCCGGAACAGCCAACAGTCGAGCATCCATACCAGGCAAGATGCGCCCTACCGTTCCCGATTTTGCCGCCATTGGTACGTTAATCGACACAACCGGCGCACATTCCGTCACGCCATAGCCTTCAAGAACGCGCAGGCCAAATTTCTCCTGCCACAGCTGCTTTGTGCTGTCCTGAAGTTTTTCCGCTCCCGCCACCACATAGCGCAGGCGGTGGAAATCGTACGGATGCGCAAAACGCGCGTAGTTGCCGAGGAACGTTGAGGTACCAAACAACACGGTACAGTTCCGGTCGTATACCAGCTCTGGCACAATGCGGTAATGCAGCGGGCTGGGATAAAGAAACACTTCTGCGCCAGTCAGTAGCGGCGTGAATAATCCCACCGTCAGGCCAAAGGAGTGGAACAGCGGCAGCGCCGACATAAAACGGTCATCGGCAGTGAAATCGGCAATCGTTTTGATCTGCTCAACGTTCGCCAGAATGCTTTTATGACTGTGGACCACACCTTTCGGATGGCCTTCTGAACCGGAGGTAAAGAGGATCACCGCAGCGTCTTCAGGCTGCTGCTTCACCTGCGCCAGATGAGGTGCCAGCAGATGTGAGAAAATCCATAGCTTATCGCTAAAGGTCACATCAGCTTTTAAGTCTTCCAGATAAACCCAACGCACCTGGGTGAGCTGTTCCGGTAAATGCCAGAGTTTGCCTTTATCGAGAAACTGTCGGGATGTGAAGATTGTTTTAATTTCAGACGCAGTAATGGCGCTGGTTAATCCTTTCACGCCCGCGGTGTAGTTCATCATGGCCGGAATGCGTCGGCGCGCAATGGCGCCAAAAATGACCGCTGCGCTGATCCCCGCGTTTGGCAGCATCAGGCCGATTTTTTCACCTTCGACACTATATTTTTCCAGAATACGGGCCACAAAGAGCGTCTTTGTCAGCAGCTTGCGGTAGCTGTCCGGGGTAAAGTTAACATCTTCAATGCAGTTTTTGCCTGCGCCAAAACGGTATTTCGCCGCCAGCAGCGACTCGTATAGCGTTTCACGCGGACGAACCGCCATGCGTGCTTCCATCATAATTTGATGCAGCATCTCTCCGGCGATTTTGCGGCGATCGCGAGCACGCGGTGCTTCCGGCATCGGCAGTTGTGTCGGCGGTAGGATGTGTAAGCGGATGCGCGGGAAGAATCGCTGTTTAACCAAACCTTTCAGGCGGCTAAAGCGGGAAAGCTCCGCGCCTTCAATGCGCACAGGAACGACCGTCGCCCCAGACTTTGCGGCGACAAACCCCGCGCCGTCATAAATTTTCATTAACGAACCGGACGTCGAAATACGTCCTTCCGGGAAAATAACCACCGGGCGGCCCTGTTCGACCAGACGAACCAGATGTTTAATCGACATCGGTTTAGTTGGATCTAACGGTACGAAATCAATCAGCGGAGTTAGCCAGCGCATATACCATTGCTGGCTGATAGAGGTGTAAACAGCGAAGACGGGACGAATCGGTAAAAAGAGCGCCAACAGGATGCCGTCTATAAATGAGACATGGTTGGGAGTGATTAGAACGCGTTCTCCCTGTAGCGCGCTGACATCGCCCGTGACGCGAACGCGGAAAAGCACGCGAAACAGATTACGAAAAAAGCCAAATAGCATCTCAACTCCCTGTGCCATTAATTATATAAACATCAATGGTGGGAGAGTATACGAGTTGGGGAATGGGCGCGACAGGTAACTGGTAAATACAATCCGAAAAAAAACCTGCGCATCCGCGCAGGTTGGTGCAAGAGACAGGTACGAAGTGCGTACCGAATAATCTCACCAATCAATACCTCTGGGATCTTGATTGTGGTCGTCAGCAGCCAGATACGCCAGTGCGAAAACGCAAAGGAATGAACCCAAATGCAACGAGTTGTGTAAATTATCGGTTACTGTTACAGATAGGCTGAAGGTAAAAAAAAACCTGCGCATCTGCGCAGGCTGGTGTAATTCTAGTGATCAACCCGAAAGTTGATTTCACCTATCAATACCTCTGGGATCTCAACTCTAGCAATCTGCTCAGTTCCCTCACCAGCGAACAATCGCAACAGCACATCGCAAAGTGTAAGCAAAAATTAGCATTTTCTATTTTCTGTCTTACTTCGCTCGTGTGCGCTCACATTTGCGACGTTCTGACAGGCAATCTGCTTGAACAGCCAGCCATTTTCCGTAACACTGACGGAATGTAAGCGTTTACCCACAACAGGTACTATCATGGCGACCATAAAGGATGTAGCCCGACTAGCTGGTGTATCAGTCGCCACCGTTTCTCGAGTGATTAATGATTCCCCTAAAGCCAGCGAAGCATCGCGTCTGGCCGTAACAAGTGCAATGGAATCACTCAGCTACCACCCCAACGCCAATGCGCGTGCGCTGGCACAACAATCCACAGAGACCATCGGTCTGGTGGTGGGAGATGTGTCCGATCCATTCTTTGGGGCAATGGTTAAAGCTGTCGAGCAGGTGGCCTATAACACCGGTAATTTTTTACTGATTGGTAACGGCTACCATAACGAACAGAAGGAACGACAGGCGATTGAACAGCTCATTCGCCACCGCTGCGCAGCCCTTGTTGTCCACGCAAAAATTATCCCGGATGCTGAGCTGGCATCACTCATGAAGCAAATCCCCGGCATGGTATTGATTAACCGAATTCTGCCGGGATTCGAACAACGCTGCGTTGCCCTTGATGACCGTTTCGGCGCCTGGCTCGCGACCCGACACCTCATTCAACAAGGCCATACGCGCATTGGCTATCTGTGCTCCAATCACACGATTTCAGATGCGGAAGATCGTCTGCAAGGCTATTACGACGCGCTGGCAGAGAGCAATATTCCTGTCAGCGATCGCCTGGTAACGTTTGGTGAACCGGATGAAAGCGGCGGTGAACAGGCTATGACCGAGTTACTTGGCCGTGGCAAAAACTTCACTGCGGTAGCCTGCTACAACGACTCAATGGCGGCTGGTGCCATGGGCGTATTGAATGATAACGGCATTGATGTGCCGGGAGAAATCTCGCTGATTGGTTTTGATGATGTGCTGGTTTCCCGCTACGTGCGCCCGCGTTTGACCACGGTGCGCTACCCGATCGTGACGATGGCAACCCAGGCTGCCGAACTGGCGCTCGCGCTGGCGGAGAAGCGTCCCGTGCCTGAAATTACCCACGTTTTTAACCCAACTCTGGTGCGTCGCCATTCCGTTTCGACGCTGACAGAGCCGGGGAATTCATCGTCAAACGATTAACCAGGATAGCGTTATGACTACGATGTTGGACGTTTCACGACACGCAGGCGTCTCAAAAGCGACCGTTTCGCGCGTACTGAATGGCACGGGTCAGGTAAAAGAGAGCACGCGCCAGAAAGTGTTTAAGGCCATGCAGGCACTTGATTATCGGCCTAATTTTTTAGCGCGCTCTTTGGCAAACCGCACCAGCAACAGCATTGGTCTGGTAGTTTCCACATTTGATGGATTCTACTTTGGCCGCCTGCTGCAACAGGCTTCACGCCAGACGGAATCTCACGGCAAGCAGTTGATCGTCACCGACGGCCACGACACACCAGAGCGTGAGCAGGAAGCCGTGCAAATGCTGGCGGACAGGCAGTGCGACGCCATTATTCTCTATACCCGCTATATGAGTGAAAAGGCGATTATGTCGTTGATGAACAGCATTGCTATGCCCTTGCTGGTCATCAACCGTGATGTCAGCCAGGCCCGCGATCGCGCAATTTTCTTTGAACAGGAAGACGCGGCCTATCAGGCGGTCAATTATCTGATCTCCCAGGGCCATAGCGATATTGCTTGTATCACTGTGCCAGGCCATACGCCTACCGGTAAATCACGCCTGATGGGGTATCGTAAAGCGCTGGAAAAAAACGGTATTCCCTGGGATCCCGATAAGGTCAAATACGGCGACTCCACGATGACGCGAGGCTATGAGGCCTGCCGTGAACTGCTGGAGGAAGGGGTGAAATTTAGCGCCCTGTTCGCCTGTAACGATGACATGGCATTAGGCGCATCAAAAGCGTTACATCAGGCCGGGCTGAGGATCCCAACGGACGTCTCACTGTTTGGTTTTGATGATGCGCCCAGCGCCAAATGGCTGGAGCCAGGGCTGTCTACCGTATATCTACCGATTGATACAATGATAACCACGGCAATCGACCAGGCTATCCGGCTGGCCAACGGCGAGAGCGTCGAGCCAATCCCACCGTTTACCGGCAAACTGGTACTACGTGATTCGGTGACGACGGGGCCGTATTACAAATAACGTGCCGGATGGCGGCGCAAGCGCCTTATCCGGCCTACAGGCCCCGCAGTTAATATCGTAGGCCGGATAAGCGTAGCGCCATCCGGCATTTCACAACGCTGTAATCAGATTAATTCCAGCGCTAACAGCTCATCAATGGTCTGGCGACGGCGAATCAGCCGCGCCACGCCGTTATCGAACAAAACTTCCGGCAGCAGCGGGCGGCTATTGTAATTTGACGACATTGACGCGCCGTACGCCCCGGTATCATGCAGCACCAGATAATCGCCCGGCACCACCGCAGGCAACAGTCGGGTTTCCACATTTCCGCCCTCCTGCTGGGTAAACACATCGCCGGATTCGCACAATGGCCCGGCTACCACGGTTTCCCGTTGCGGGGTGTGTTCCAGAGAGCGACCATCCCCTGCCAGCGCTGAGATATGGTGATAACTACCGTACATGGCCGGGCGCATTAGATCGTTGAAGCCCGCATCGATCAGCACAAAGTGGCGGCTCCCCATCTCTTTTACGCTACGTACCTGCGCCACTAACACACCGGCTTCCGCGACCAGAAAACGACCCGGCTCTATCTCAAGTGCGACCGGGTGGCCCAGGTGTTTAGCAATCTGTTCACGCGCAGCGTTCCACAATCCAAAGTAGTGATCGGTATCGATCGCCTCTTCCCCTTCGCGATACGGGATTGATAAACCACCGCCCGCGGAGATCGCCTCCAGATCCTGACCAAATTCAACCACCTGGCGCACCATTGCGCCGCACACCTGCTCCAGATGGCCGTAGTCTACGCCGGAGCCGATATGCATATGAATCCCCACCAGCTTCAGCTTATAGCGCTGAATCACCTCCAGCGCCGCGGGAAGATCGCTATACCAGATCCCGTGCTTGCTGTTTTCACCGCCGGTATTGGTTTTCTGGCTGTGCCCATGCCCAAAGCCAGGGTTTACGCGCAGCCACACGCGATGGCCCGGCGAGACCTGACCCAGTTGTTCCAGCATATCCACCGACCCGGCATTTACCGGAATGCTCAATTCATGCACCCGCGCGAGCGTCGCTTCATCAATCATATCGGCGGTAAAGACTATCTCATCTTTCCCAGGTACAAAGCCTGCCGCCAGCGCACGTTCAATTTCGCCAAGCGAGACGGAATCAACCTTCACGCCCTGCTCGCGCATCAGACGCAAAATATGAATATTCGAACATGCCTTCTGAGCAAAACGCACCACGTCAAACTGACTCAGCTTAGCAATCTGGGCGCGAATAATCTGCGCATCATAGACCCACACCGGGCAGCCGAATTCGGCAGGCAGGCGCAGCAGGTTGTCGGCGGTCAGGTCAGTGTCAGTACTATTGAGTGGGCGTGGCATGGTGTGCTCCGATATTGGCTTTTTTATGATTACGCCACAGCCCGAAAAGAATAAAAAATATCGTTTTATCGTGAGTCTATGCAAAAATGATATGGATTGATTCATTCGAGGATTGCCCATGCCCGCCGTTAACCTGCGACACATCGAAATTTTTCACGCCATCATGACGGCAGGCAATCTGACAGAAGCCGCGCGCATGCTACATACCTCGCAGCCCACCGTCAGCCGGGAACTGGCCCGATTCGAGAAAGTGCTGGGATTAACGCTGTTTGAACGCACGCGTGGCCGACTGCACCCAACCGTGCAAGGGTTACGTCTGTTTGAAGAGGTGCAACGTTCGTGGTATGGCCTTGATAGAATTGTGAGCGCCGCCGAAAGCCTGCGTGAGTTTCGCCAGGGCGAATTGTCGATTGTTTGCCTGCCGGTATTCTCACAGTCTTTTTTACCGCCGCTGCTGCAGCCATTCCTCGCACGCTATCCACAGGTCAATATTCAGATAGTGCCGCAGGAGTCACCGCTGCTGGAAGAGTGGCTGTCGGCGCAGCGCCACGATCTGGGGTTAACGGAAACGCTGCATACGCCTGCCGGAACGAAACGCACCGAATTGCTGGCGCTGGATGAAGTGTGCGTGCTGCCGCAGGGCCATCCGCTGACTAAGAAAGCGGTATTAACGCCGCAGGATTTTCAGGGGGAAAACTACATCAGCCTGTCGCGGACCGACAGCTACCGTCAGCTACTGGATACACTGTTTAATGAGCACCAGGTGAAGCGCCGCATGGTGATTGAAACCCATAGCGCTGCTTCAATTTGTGCAATGGTGCGGGCGGGCGTTGGGATCTCGGTGGTAAACCCACTGACCGCGCTGGATTACGCCAGCAGCGGAGTCGTTATCCGCCGCTTCAGTATTTCGGTACCCTTTACAGTCAGCCTGATTCACCCACTTCATCGCCCCGCCTCGGCGCTGGTTGATGCTTTTACGGCACATCTGCAGGCCCATCTACCGAGGCTTATTGACCCACTGGAGGCTATTTTGCATCCGCAGCCGAAAGCATAAACGCCACCGCATCTTGCGCATGGATTGCCGCGGTGTCGAAAACCGGTAGTGGGCTTAGCTCGGTGGGAACCAGCAGACCAATCTCGGTACAGCCAAAGATCACCCCTTGCGCCCCCTGTTTCGCCAGTTGGTCGATGACGCCCAGGTAATAATCGCGGGAAGCCTCGCTGAATTCACCGAGACACAGCTCGTCGAAAATAATCTGGTTTATTTTCTGACGATCATCAGCTTCAGGGATCAGCGTGCTAATGCCAAATTCAGTCTGTAAACGCCCGCGGTAAAAATCCTGCTCCATGGTGTAACGCGTACCCAGTAGCGCCACGTTGCTCATTTGCTGCTTTTGTATCGCCCGCCCCGTCGCGTCGGCAATATGCAGAAACGGCACATCACAGGCGCTTTCAATCGCCTCAGCAACTTTGTGCATGGTGTTGGTACACAGCACAATTCCTTGCGCCCCGGCTTGCTGTAGCCCTGTGGCGGCCTGCGCGAGGATCTCACCGGCTCGCTGCCAGTCACCGCTTGACTGACAGGCTTCAATCTCGTGAAAATCCACGCTGTGCAACAGAATCTGTGCCGAATGCAGTCCACCCAGACGCTGTTTTACCCCTTCATTAATGAGTCGATAATAAGGAATGGTAGATTCCCAGCTCATACCGCCTAACAGACCGATCGTTTTCATCATTTCCCCTGACTCGTTGTTGTCTATCCAGTGAACCAAAGATGTGATCAACTTTCCACATCTGTTGGCGTGCATTTCTTTTTTTAATTTTCTGATATAGGTTTAATGAAACATTGTTTTAATTAATTACAGGAAGGCCGGATGTTTATTTTTCATAAAGAGACCACGCTTGACGATCTGGGCAATGGCGTTACCCGGCGCATTCTTGCTCACGACGGTAACATGATGGCGGTTGAGGTGAACTTCGAGCAAGGCGCAATCGGCCCGATGCACCATCATCCGCACGAACAGCTGACTTACGTGTTGTCCGGTGAGTTTGAATTTACCATCGGCGAAGAGAAACATATCGTTAGGGCGGGCGATACCCTGTATAAACAGCCCAACATTATGCATGGCTGCGTCTGCTTAAAACCGGGAACGCTGCTGGATACCTTTACCCCAATTCGCGAAGATTTTCTTCACGGGTAAGGCGCTAATTAAAAAAACCGGGTCGCGTTGACGCTTTCCCGGCCTATAAGAGACTCCACTCGCAGGCCGGATAAGGCTGAACCGCTATCCGGCATGCTTGTCTGACTTACACCCCAATATCTCTTAACTTCTCGCCTGCCATCAGCTTACGTTCGATATGCTCCAGCGTGACGTTTTTGGTTTCTGGAATCAGCCAGAACGTAATACCAATAAACACGACATTCAGCGCAGTATAGAGCCAGAACGTACCGGCGGCACCAATGCTGTCGAGCAGCGTCAGGAACGTTGCGCCAATGATCATGTTCGACACCCAGTTGGTGGTGGTGGAGCAGGTAATACCAAAATCACGGCATTTCAGCGGCTGAATTTCCGAACACAGGATCCACACTACCGGCGCGGCGCTCATCGCATAGCCTGCAATACACATCATCGTCATGCCAACTGACAGCCAGGATAGTCCACTGGAAGCCGTGCCATTATCAAACTGCATCAGACAATAACCAAGCACCAGTGTCCCGATGGCCATTACGCTGAAACCAATTTTCAGCGCCGGTTTACGTCCTGCTTTGTCGACCGTGAAGACGGCAATAAAGGTGGCGAACATAAACGTTAAGCCAACCACCAGCGTGGCAATCATCTGCTGCTCTGTGGTGGTAAAACCCGCCATTTTAAAAATGCGCGGCGCGTAATACATGATGATGTTCATCCCGGTGAACTGCTGCATCGCCTGCAGTAACATTCCGAGGAAAACCGCGCGACGCACGTTACGGTTAATTTTAAACAGCGCCCAACCACCCTGCTTCAGCTTCAGGCTTTCACGGATTTCGTTCAGCTCATCGCGGGCTTTTTCTGACGTATCGCGCAACATGCGCAGTACTTCTTCAGCTTCGATGTGGCGACCTTTCTCCGCCAGCCAGCGCGGGCTATTGGGCAAGAAAACAACCAGAATAATCAGCAATACAGCCGGAAGCGCCAGCACGCCAAGCATAGCGCGCCAGTTACCGCTGTAGCTGAACGCGGTATCGGACAAAAAGGCCAGAACGATACCCAGCGTCACCATCAGCTGATACATACTGATCATCTTGCCACGCACGTTTTCGCTGGCCATTTCGGAGAGATAGAGCGGTGCGGTGTAAGACGCGATCCCCACCGCTACGCCCAGCACCACGCGGGCAAAAATGAGCATTTCTACGCTGGAGGCAAACGCCGAGCCCAGAGATCCGACGACGAAAAGGATCGCGCCCGCCATCAGGCTGTATTTGCGCCCCAGGCGGAATGACAACCAACCGTTAAACAGCGCACCAATTGCCGCACCCAGCATCATGCTGCTTACCACCCACTCCTGCAGGCGGCTGGTCAACACAAAGTGATCGGTGATAAAAGGCAACGCGCCAGCAATCACGCCAATATCCAGGCCGAATAACAACCCTGCGACAGCCGCAGAGATAGAAACAAACATATTCATACGTCGCGTATCGCGCACTGGGCGCGGCGCTAAAGCAGCATCATTATTTATTGAGACCATTTTTTCCTGCCAGATACAGAGTAACCATGCCATTGAAAGTAAGGGATCCCTTGCAGGAAGCGTCAGGCGGGAAACGGCAAAAACATGGATTAAATAGCTACACCACATGGTTATGTGATGGATATTCCAATTTTAAAATTTACCGACAATCACTCAATTAAATTTAATTCATTGATATTAAAGAATATTAAAAACAATAAATTTATACGTATGAAATTTAATATGGAATAATTTATAACCACAATATGGATTTTAATGATCCGAATATAAAAAAACCCTGCCAGAGGGCAGGGTTTAACGGTTCTGGAAAGCGAATTAACGTGCCAGCCAGCCGCCATCTACTGCAACGGTATAGCCGTTGATATAGTCAGATGCGCTGGACGCCAGGAACACGACAGGCCCCATAAGATCGCTCGGCAGACCCCAACGACCCGCCGGAATACGATCGAGGATTTCTGCGCTACGTTGCTCATCAGCACGCAGCTGTTGAGTGTTATTCGTCGCCATGTAACCCGGTGCAATCGCGTTGACGTTGATGTTATGTTTTGCCCACTCGTTCGCCATCAGACGGGTAACGCCCATTACGCCGCTTTTAGACGCGGTGTAAGACGGCACGCGGATCCCGCCCTGGAAGGAAAGCATAGAGGCGATGTTGATAATTTTGCCGCCGTTACCCTGAGCGATAAAGTGCTTCGCCGCGGCCTGAGACATAAAGAACACGCTCTTAATGTTCAGGTTCATCACGTCATCCCAGTCTTTTTCGCTGAAGTCGATCGCATCGTCACGACGGATAAGACCCGCGTTGTTGACCAGAATATCGATATGGCCGAATTCTGCCACTGCGCGCTCCAGCAGCGCCGGAATACCATCGATTTGACGCAGATCGGCGGTCAGGCTTAAAAAACGGCGGCCCAGTGCGGTCACGCGTTCGATGGTTTCTGTCGGTTCAACAATGTTGATACCGACGATATCGCAACCTGCTTCAGCCAGACCAAGCGCCATACCCTGACCCAAACCTGTGTCACAACCGGTCACAACGGCGACTTTACCTTCAAGAGAGAATGCATTCAAAATCATTGTAAATCCTTAATTTTTTATAATGCCCACCGCAGCAGGCACGGCTGTCGCCCGCAACTAGCGCAGATCTTTTACTGCAACATGGTCCATATCATCAAAGACCTGGTTTTCGCCGACCATGCCCCAAATGAACGTATAAGCTTTTGTGCCGACACCGGAGTGAATAGACCAGCTTGGAGAAATCACCGCCTGCTCGTTGTGCATCACAATATGACGCGTTTCCTGAGGCTGACCCATCATGTGGAAGACGCAGGTATCTTCTTCCATATTGAAGTAGAAATAGACTTCCATACGACGTTCATGGGTATGACACGGCATGGTGTTCCACAGGTTACCCGGTGCCAGTTCAGTCAGACCCATGCTCAACTGGCAGGTTTCCAGTACATCCGGCACAAAGTATTTGTTGATGGTACGACGGTTACTGGTGAGGTCATCACCCAGCGTCACTGGCGCAACGTCTGCCGGCGTGACTTTCTTAGTTGGGTAAGTCGTGTGTGCCGGCGCGCAGTTGTAGTAAAACTTCGCCGGTTTCGCCGTATCAATACTGGCGAATACCACTTCTTTTGCCCCTTTTCCGACGTACAGCGCGTCGCGATGACCAATTTCATAGCACTGGCCGTCAACGGTAATCGTGCCCGGGCCGCCGATATTGATCACACCCAGCTCACGACGTTCGAGGAAATAGGTTACGCCCAGCTGTTTGCCGACTTCGCCACCCACAGAGACGGTTTTGGCCACTGGCATAATGCCGCCAACAATGATGCGGTCGATGTGGCTGTAGACCATGGTGTATTCATCTGCGACAAACACTTCTTCGACCAAAAACTCATTACGCAGCCCCTGAGTGTCCAGGGTTTTCGCATGCGCACTATGGATACTTTGTCTTACGTCCACATTTACCTCCAGTGATAAATTGACCGTGAATGCTTAAACGAATAGCAAAACGCTGTTCCGTTTTATCTTATGCGCTCATGATATCCCTCCCTGAATGTGTTTTCAATTATAACTAAAACGATGTTTCACTTTTTCCGGATCTTATTATCAAAAGTGTAAGTGCGATCACGCTAGCGCAAATAAATCGCAAAAATGGTTTCAATAAAATTATTTAAAACAATTAGATAGATAAAAACACAAAAGAGTAGATCATTAGTGGCAGGGATAAGATATTGAAAACGCAGCCAGGCTCATACGTCATTCACACACCTTTTCTAACAAAGTGCGCTATCAATCACATGAAATGAAACAACGTTTTGATATGTTGGTAGGGTTTAGAGTGTATGTTTCTGTAACTGGCCTTGCCCTCCTGTTGGAGGGCTTTTTTATAGAGGAAGAGATAACACGGCAGAAAACTGTTTGAGAAGAAAAATATATACCCTAAATAATTCGAGTTGCAGGAAGGCGGCGACGCAGCGAATTCCCCGGAGCGTACATAAGTACGTGACTGGGGTGAGCGAGAAAAGCCAACGCACATGCAGCTTGAAATATGACGGGTATTAGTCTCGTTCAATAGCGAGCGCCACCCCCTGACCACCACCAATACACAGCGTTGCCAGTCCTTTGTGCGCCCGACGCTTCACCATTTCATGTACCAGTGAAACCAGAATTCGGCAGCCAGATGCGCCAATCGGATGGCCGAGAGCAATGGCTCCGCCGTTCACATTTACCCGCCGTTCATCCCACTCCAGCATTTTCCCTACGGATAATGCCTGCGCGGCGAAGGCTTCATTAGCTTCGATAAGATCAACATCAGCCAGTTGCCAGCCCACACGCTCAAGGCAGCGGCGCGTTGCATACACTGGCGCAATCCCCATGAGCGCGGGATCGACCCCGACGCTGGCAAAGGCGCGAATACGGGCCAACACAGGTAAGTTCAGTTCCTGCGCCTTGGCCTCACTCATCATCATCACCGCAGCGGCGCCATCGTTGATGGATGACGCGTTACCCGCCGTTACCGAACCGAGTCTGTCAAAGGTAGGATCCAGACGCGCCAGCCCCTCGGCGCTGGCATCGGTACGCGGTTGTTCGTCGGTGTCCACCACGAACGATTGCCCGTTACGCAGCGTTACCACCGGCACGATTTCATCTTTAAAACGTCCGGCATCAATTGCCATCCGCGCTTTGTGCTGCGAGTGCAGCGCGTAGGCATCCTGCAATTCTCGGCTGATTCCGTATTCTCGCGCCAGGTTTTCCGCGGTAACGCCCATGTGATAATCGTTGAAGGCATCCCACAGACCGTCATGTACCAGGCTGTCGACCAGTTGGCTGTTCCCTAGCTGTGCGCCAGTGCGGCTATCGGTAAGGACATGCGGTGCACGGCTCATATTCTCTTGTCCGCCCGCAATCACAATGTCGGCTTCGCCACACTGGATAGCCTGGGTCGCCAGATGCAGCGCTTTCAGACCCGAGCCACAGACATCGTTAATGGTGATGGCGGAAACGGTATTGGGTAGCCCACCATTGATGGCAGACTGACGCGCAGGGTTCTGCCCGGCACCTGCGGTAAGCACCTGTCCGAGGATCACTTCATCCACAGCGTGAACGTCCACGCCCGTGCGTTCCAGTAACGCCTTGACCACCATGCTGCCTAACTCAACGGCAGAGTGGCGCGCCAGCGTCCCCTGGAAGCAGCCAATCGGTGTCCTTAATGCCCCGACGATCACAACCTCTTTCATCACTACCTCAGCGCAAAATAACACCGCAATAGTAGATGATTGTTAAAAATAGTTATCAAGGTTGTTTAAAAACGGTGATTTTTATCACAAAGGAAATTCGTATCACTTATTGGTCATCTGAACGCCACTCTGCTGCAAATGGTCACGCAACCAGCTTCCTGCCACACCAGGCGGTGATTTCTTATTCCACAACAGATCGATAGAGATAGCCTTTGGCCAGCCGGGCAGTTGTAATTGAACCAGTGGTTTTTCTGCCGCAAACTCCTCCACCAACGCACAAGGGAGCGCGCACCAGCCAAATCCCTGAACAGCCATACTTAGCAATAACAGGTAGTTAGGAGCAGACCAGACGGGGCCGCGCGCCACGTTGGTGCCGCTTTCCAGATAGGTATTCAGACGCAGCTCGCGCCAGGTGTGTAGTTGCTCCCACTGCAGTTTTTCTTGAGCCGCGAGCGGATGCGACGCTGCAACGTATAATCCCATCCAGGTTTGCATCGGCAGACGCGTAACACCCATGTCGGTCGGGTAATCCTCCCGCGCTTCGATCAACCCCACCTGTGCGCGTCCTTTTTGCAGCAGATCGATCACGTCTTCATCTTCGCCAATCAGGCATTCAAACTCGGTATGGGGAAACTTGCGATCAAACTGCACCATCAACTCTTCCAGCACATCCGGATGCAGCGTGTCCGAAAGCACGAAGGTCAGACGCGCTTCAGTTTCACCCGACAGCGAGATCGCCGCCTCATCGAGACGTTCGCTGGCCGTCAAAATTGCCTGCACATAGCCCAGCACCCGCTTACCTTCTTCGGTTAGCGTCGGCTGGCGGGATGAGCGGTCAAACAGTGCAAAACCAAGATCGGCTTCCAGATGCGCAATGGCCGTACTGATAGTGGACTGGCTTTTACGCAGCCGCCGGGCCGCCGCAGAAAATGAACCGCAGGAAACGGTCTCCACAAATGCCGTTAATGCTTCAGGAGAGTAACGCATGAACTATCTACTTTATCGATGGGAACTATCTTTTAGATATCACATAAAACGATAAAATTGCCACCATTCCGTTATCCGGGCATCAATGAAGGTTTTAGGTTATGCAACACGATACTGTCCAACGCCGCTCGTTAGTGGAGCGTATTTTTCATGCCGTCTGCTTTGAAGGCATTGCCACCGCTGTTCTCGCACCAACCACCGCATGGTTGATGCAGCGCTCGGTGCTGGAAATGGGCGGACTGACCATTCTTCTCGCCACTACAGCGATGATCTGGAATATCATTTATAACGCCCTGTTTGACCGTTTGTGGCCGTCGCACCTGGTAAAACGTACGGCGAAAGTGCGAGCATTTCACGCCTTAGGTTTTGAGAGCGGTTTTATTGTGATCGGGGTGAGCATCGTGGCGTATGTGCTGAACGTCAGCCTGCTTCAGGCATTCACGCTGGAAATAGGTTTCTTCCTGTTCTTCCTGCCGTACACCATGTTCTATAACTGGGCTTATGACACGTTACGCGAGCGCGTTATGAAGCGCCGCCAGCAGCGCGTTACTGCCTGATAATTAAAATAATAGTCGGAATCTTCTCGGTTCCGGCTATTGTCCCATTCACTCGCCCGCTTGTTCACATCTCCCCCAGCCCCTGCCATTTGTGGTAAATTGCGCTTCTTTTTGTTTATTTTATAGTTGATACGTTCAAATAATGTCGAAATTTTGGTCAAAAGAAGAGACTCTCTGGAGCTTCGCACTATATGGGACTGCCGTCGGCGCAGGAACCCTCTTCCTCCCCATACAGCTGGGTTCTGCAGGCGCGGTGGTATTGTTTATCACCGCTCTCGTCGCCTGGCCTTTAACCTACTGGCCGCACAAGGCGCTATGCCAGTTTATCCTGTCCTCAAAAACGTCGGCTGGTGAAGGGATCACTGGCGCGGTTACGCACTACTACGGCAAGAAAATTGGCAGCCTGATCACCACCCTCTATTTTATTGCCTTCTTTGTGGTGGTGCTGATCTACGCCGTGGCGATAACCAATTCACTCACAGAACAGCTGGCAAAACATATCACTATCGATCTACGGATCCGCATGCTGGTCAGCCTTGGCGTGGTGCTGGTGCTGAACCTGATTTTTCTGATGGGCCGACAAGCCACTATTCGGGTCATGGGCTTTTTGGTGTTCCCGCTGATCGCGTACTTTTTGTTCCTTTCGCTCTACCTGACCGGAAGCTGGCAGCCAACGCTACTCACCGGCCAGATGTCTTTCGATCAGCACACGCTTCATCAGGTTTGGATATCTATTCCCGTGATGGTTTTCGCTTTTAGCCATACGCCAATTATCTCTACGTTCGCCATCGACAGACGAGAGAAATACGGCGAGCAGGCCATGGGTAAATGCAAAAAAATCATGAAGGTAGCCTACGTCATCATCTGCCTGAGCGTACTGTTTTTCGTCTTCAGCTGTTTGCTTTCGATTCCGACAAACTATATCGAAGACGCGAAAAATGAAGGCGTGACGATTCTTTCCGCGCTGTCGATGATGCCAAACGCGCCGGCATGGCTGTCGATTTCCGGGATCATCGTTGCCGTCGTAGCGATGTCAAAATCGTTCCTCGGCACCTACTTTGGCGTGATTGAAGGGGCAACGGAGGTAGTAAAAACGTCGTTGCATCAGGTGGGTGTGAAGAAAAGCCGGGCCTTTAACCGCGCTCTGTCCATCATGCTGGTCTCGGCTATCACGTTTATCATTTGCTGCATTAATCCTAATGCCATTTCAATGATTTACGCGATAAGCGGCCCGCTGATTGCCATGATTCTGTTTATCATGCCGACATTATCTACCTATCTGATCCCGGCGCTGAAACCGTACCGTTCAGTGGGTAATCTGATCACCCTGATTGTCGGTCTGCTGTGCGTATCTGTGATGTTTTTTGGCTAGAACGTGTTGTTTAACGGCTAAAGCATCAACCTGTGTTGGCGGAAGTAATGAACATGCTATCTCAGAGAAGGGTTCCGTTCACCTCATGTTCATCGTTTCTCTGAAGCACCGATTCCTGTGAACGTGCAAGGGAGGCTCACCGCCGCCTCCCTTGCAACCCAGGCTCCCGGCGGGAAAATCGTCGCTACGCGATTCATTCGTCTTATGCCGTCTGCCTGCCGGGTCGGGGCCGAGCCTGCGTCCATGCAGGCCGTCCCCTCTGTCCGCATCCCTGCGGACAGCCCCGGTCAGACGTCAACTCCTCATCGATTTTCAGCCGGACCCGAGTCATCGCTTCAACGCTCTGATTTCCAGTTAAATCTGTTTTGCTGTTCAGACCAAAAACGCAGATGGTGAGGTGTGGGCTGGTCCGGCTGAAAATTGCCGACGTGTTTCCGTAAGCCCGGGAGAGCCAGCATGGATGCTGGCTCAGGGCGCGCTTTGCAGGGAAGCTACCTCGCGCCCGCCCCGGTAGCCTGGAGGAATAAGCGGAGGGGACCGCGGAGCGGCAATTTTCCCGCCGGGAGCCGGGATTGTAAAGGGCGTGGCGAAGAACGCCCTTTACACGTTCACGGGTATCGATGCTTCAGAAAAATAACACTGCTGAGGTGAACGGAACCCTGAGAAAGAATCACATGTTCACCCTACATGCTTAACTGGACGGTATTGAACGTGGATGAGCCGTTAAACTGACTTATTTGATGTACGAATCCAGCACTTTCAGGACCACATCCAAATCCTCTTCGCGCTTAATTTCATCGCCCTGATGCACAATGTGCTCGGTCAGATGACCTTTAATCACTTCACGCATTAATCCATTTACCGCCCCGCGGATTGCCGCTATTTGCTGCAATACCGCCGCACATTCATGCGGTTCATCCAGCATGGTTTTCAACGCCGCTACTTGCCCCTGAATCTTGCTGGTTCGGGCTTTCAGCTTTTGTTTGTCGCGGATCGTATGTGACATAACTTTACCTTTTTAACGTCTGGCTGTAGGGACAATACCATCGACATTCTACTGGGGGGTAGTATTTGATACTGGGGGGGAGTAGAATCAGACGAAACTAAACAACTAAGAATCATTCTCATGGGTGAGTTTTCTACGCTTCTTCAGCAAGGCAACGCCTGGTTTTTCATTCCCAGCGCGATTCTACTGGGTGTGTTACACGGCCTGGAGCCGGGGCATTCCAAGACGATGATGGCGGCCTTTATTATTGCCATTAAGGGGACCATCAAACAGGCGGTGATGCTGGGGCTGGCAGCAACGCTGTCGCATACCGCCGTAGTTTGGTTGATTGCGCTCGGTGGCATGTATATCAGCAAAGCGTTTACCGCCCAGGCCGTTGAGCCCTGGCTGCAATTTATCTCGGCGATAATTATTCTCGGGACCGCATTCTGGATGTTCTGGCGAACCTGGCAGGGAGAGCAGAACTGGCTGGCCCAGACGCATCACGACCACGATCACGGGCATCACCACCACCATGATCATGACGACCATCATCATGACCACGATGACGATCATCACCATCACCATCACCATCACGAACACAAACACGAGCATAATCACGACCATGCCGCACTGGCAGGACTCACCGAAGGCTCGAAAGAGTATCAGGATGCCCACGAACGGGCGCATGCCACCGATATTCAGCGCCGCTTTGCGGGCAAAGAGGTCACCAACGGCCAAATATTATTGTTCGGTCTGACCGGCGGGCTTATCCCGTGTCCAGCCGCCATTACGGTGCTGCTGATTTGCATCCAGCTCAAAGCCTTCACGCTGGGTGCCACCATGGTGCTGTGCTTTAGCCTCGGGCTGGCACTGACGCTGGTAACGGTGGGCGTGGGAGCGGCAATCAGCGTGCAGCAGGCGGCCAAACGCTGGAGCGGATTTAACACGATTGCACGCAAAGCACCCTATTTTTCCTGTGTGCTCATTGCTATGGTCGGCTTATATATGGGGATTCACGGCTATATGGGGATCGTCGGTTAACACTAAGAGAGCGCAGCAGCGATTGCCGCTGCGCGTAAAACCAGGCTAGCTTTCGACATTGCCCCACACCAGTTGCCCTTTATGGAAGGTCGCGGTGCGTGGAGAAATTCGCGCGACCGCTTCCGCCGAACAGGAGGCATCCACCAGAACAAAGCTGGCTTCATCCTGCGCTTTCGGCCAAACGCGCTCACCTTTTTCGTTAAGCGGCAACACATCGCCGGTGGCGAGGAACAACGCCCGCGACAGGTTGAGTTCGTTGGGGCGAATATAGAGCTGCGCGTACAGATTTGCCTTTTCCAGCATGTCGCCCAGCCCGTACGGCGACCAGTGATCAATTACGCTGTCGGTTCCGGTAATCACTTCCACGCCTTTATCGCGCAGCTGCTTGAGCGGCATGTGCAAGGTACCGATCGGCACCGTCGAGGCAATGGTAATCTGCTGCGTCGCCATGCGGCCCGCCAACGTGTCTACCTGCTGTTCGTTCAACGTTGCCAGTGCAAACGCGTGGCTGATGGTCAGTTTGCCCTTTAACTGCGGCGTTTTCTCCACCGTTTCCACCATGTAATTCACCGCCGCCACGCCTGCCGGACTGGTTTCATGCAGATGGATATCTACGCCTTTATCGTAATCCAGCGCAATCTGGAACATGGTGTCGAGGGATTTTTCCATCGCCCCATCCACGCTGGTTGGGTCCAGACCGCCGACATAATGCGCTCCCGCCTGCATCGCTTCACGCATCAGCGGTTCAGATTTTGATAACAGCAGGCCGTGCTGCGGAAACGCCACAATTTCACAGGCAAAACCCGGTTGGCGACGCGCCAGTACCGCCTGCAGGTTTTCGAGATTTTTCAGCCCGGAAACCGGTTCTATGTTGCAGTGGCTGCGGGCGATCGAGGTGCCTTTTGACTGCAGCAGATCGATCAGCTTTTCCGCGCGCTCCTGCGTATAAGGCTGGAGTTCAGGCAGCAGCTTTTGTTCCAGGCGGATCATATCCTGAATAGTGGTGCCAGCCGGACGGTTCAGCGAACGCCAGGGACCGCCGTAAAAGGTTTTATCCAGATGGATGTGCATGTCGCGCATGGCGGGCAGCATCAGCTTTCCACCCGCATCGTAGTGCGGCAGCGTCGCATCCGGATGCTGCTTATTCCCACGCAGCGCAACAATTTTCCCGTCCTGGATTTCAACGGTTTGCAGCGCGGTACGGGTATGCACCACCACCGAGTTTTCGTAATCAAAGCCCGCTTCCAGCAGGACGTTATCCAGGTAATAGTGTTTATCGTTAATCGTCATTGTACTCTTCGACCCGCAGGTGTTCCCGACAGGATTAGCAGCATACGCGACCGGAGCGACCGCGCCAAACAGCGCGGCAGCGGTCACCATTTTTCCGCTCTGGCTTAAAAATTCACGGCGGCTGTTACTTTCCTTCATTCACGTCTCCTCTCAGGAATGGACAATATGGGTGCCCGTTTCGCCGCGCAGTGCGGCAGGCAGGCATTCCGGCGTGGTGATGATTACTCGTTTACCGCCACGCTCCAGAAACGCCAGGCTGGCAACGATCTTGGGTAACATGCTGCCAGGCGGGAAATGTCCCTCCTGCATGTAACGGGTCATCGTTGCAACATCCACCGTATCCAGCGCCTGCTGGTTGGGTTTGCCAAAATGGATACAAACCTGCTCGACGCCGGTGGTGATCACCAGAATGTCGGCGCGGATCTCCTGTGCCAACAGCGCCGTGGAGAGATCTTTATCAATCACCGCGTCCACGCTCTGGTAATCCCCTTGATCGCTACGCACCACCGGGATCCCACCGCCGCCCGCGCCAATCACCACAAAGCCTTGCTGGGTCAGCGTTTTGATCGCCTCCGCCTCGACAATGCGCTTCGGTTGTGGAGAGGCGACTACCCGACGGTAGCCGCGCCCCGAATCCTCAACAAAGCGCCAGCCCGGATTGACCCGCAGCAGTTCATCACGCTGCGCTTCGCTAAAGAACGCCCCGATGGGCTTGGTCGGATTAGCGAAGCCCGGATCGTTTTTGTCGACCTCCACTTGCGTTACTACCGTAACTGCCTTCTGCTCACCGCGCCGCGCCAGGCGGTTATTCAGCGCCTGTTGGATCAGATAACCGATACCGCCCTGCGTATCGGCAACGCAGTTTGCCAGCGGGGTAAGCGGCAGCCCTTCACGCTCGTGCGCGATTTCCGCACGCCGCAGATCCAGCCCTACCTGTGGCCCGTTACCGTGCGTCAGCACAATGTTGTAGTCCGATGCCAGCATCTCCAGCACCGTATCCGCTACCGCTTTCACCGCTTCAGCCTGGTGTTCAATCGACTGGCTGGCGTTATCTTTGATAATGCTGTTGCCGCCAATGGCAACGACCACAAGTTCTTTCATAGTATTATCTTCCGCTTGCAGGCAATTCAGGTCGTTTTCGTCGGTTCCTGCTCAGGCGCAGTCACCGCTTCACGGCTATCCAGAACATGCTTAAGGACAAACATTCCGCTCATCATGAGGTAGGCCACAACAAACATCATCGAGCTGCCTTCCGCAAAGCCAACCGCCGGGGAGTGAATCACGCCAAACAGCGATAGCAGCGCGCCAAAGGCTGCGGCAATCGCCCCTCGCAGCGGCTTATTCATAATGGCGAAGATAGCGACGCAGCCCCACAGCATGCTGGCCAGCGGCGCGCCGCTTCCCAGATGCACCAGTCCGTCGTAATAGACACCTTTGCTGTGCAGCAAGTCGCTACCCAGTTTCCCCGCGGATGTTCCGGCAGCGCCCATCACGCTGTTGACGATGGTCAATGCCCAGTTGGCAATCCACGGGAAAAGACAGATGAAGATGACGGGAACCTCGACTTTGGGCGTTTCTCGCACCACCTGGTTGGCGGTCACCACGCCGATAAACACCAGAATCGGCACTATCGCGGTCATCGGAATAATGGCGAGCATAAACGCCCCCAGCCCAAACAGCGGCACCAGGAACATGGTGATGCCTGAAGCGAGGGTATAGCCGATGCTGGCACCCATCGCTTTCCAGCCCGCATGCCCAACATATACGGTCACCGGGAACGGGTTACCCAGCATGCAGCCGAGCATGGAAGCAAAGCCGTTCGCCATCATGACCTTACGGGTGTTGTACTCATCGCCCGCCGCGTGCGCACTTTCAATGTTCTCAAGGTCAAAAATATAGTTCGCCAGGCCCAAAGGAACTGCAGAAGCCAGATACGGTAGTGCGTGCGGTAAACCTTGCAGGAAGCTGTCGACATGAATTTCCGGCGGGTTGAAGCCAAAGGAAGACATCGACGCTTTAATGGCTTCCGGGCTTTGTAAACCGGAGATCCATGCCAGGGCCGTACCGGCAATCAGCAGCAGCAAACCGGTAGGAATACGAGCAAAAATCGGCTTCTTACCGAACCAGTTAATGAAGATCAGCAACAGGACGATGAAAGAGACGGTCGGCGCTTCGAATGCCTGCAGCATCGGGTTCATCGCCAGCAGCAACAGCCCCAGGCCGGACAGACAAGAAAGCAGTACCGTACGTGGGATCATCTTGCGGATGGTCTCGCCCAGGAAGGAGCCACCCACCAGGATCAACGCTTCGACAAAGCACCACACCAGGGCTATCTGGATAGCGAAGTTGGCATCTTTGGTTTGCTGATAAACCGGCATCAGCACCAGGAAGGTCACGGTGAAGATTGACGGTGCACTTGGTCCGGACGGCAGCGCCGTTACGTCGTTACGCCCGGTGTGCTTTGCCATCTGCAGGCCAAACCAGGCGTAGCAGACGCTGGCCACCAGCACCGCCAGACCAAAGGCAGGCGCAATGCGACCATAGACAATTTCGGTAGGGATCCCGACGACAAAAATGAGTAGTCCCATCATTGTCAGCAGGTTAGTCAGGTTGTTGGTCATCAGCCCAAAGTAAGCCGCCCAGTCACCACGTTTCCATTCTAGTTTTATGCTGTTCATGGAATATCCTTAACAGGTTAAGCATCGTTTGCGATCGCGGAGATCGCCCAGCCCTGCAGGTAAGCAACGTTTTTCGCTTCGCTACTGTGGGGCTAACCGCGTTAGCCCCGGTTATTGTTATTGGCAGTAGCGGTCGCGCCAGTTGAGGATCGCCTTTTCAAAACAGGCGAACGGCGGGTGAACTATTCCGGCGCCGATCATGCCGATCCCCGCGTCTTTGTGCGCAATAGCGGTGTTGATCACCGGCAGAATGCCAGTGCTGCCTACGCGCGTAATATCGATAGCGGTCGGTACGCCCATAAAACCAAGCAGCGGAATGGTGACGTTGGGGTTTTCGCCGAGAGTGATTTCACGCATCTGGCGCGAGAAATCAACGGCCTCTTCGACCGTACCGCCCACCAGCGCTACGATGGCCGGTGCCGTCGCCATAGCGAAACCGCCAATGCCGTAGGTTTCGGTGATCGCGCTATCGCCGATATCACGTCCGGAATCTTCCGGCTTATAGCCCGCAAACATCGGCCCAATCACCTGCTGCGCCGGACCGGTAAACCACTGGCCCGGTAAACCGCTAATGCGCAGACCGAACTCAACGCCGTTGCGCGCCATCGTCGTCACCACGGTGCTGTATTCAATACCGTGCGCAGCGTCCATTGCGGCTTTACACATCGCCATCCAGGTCGGTCCGGAGAAGTAATCACTACTAAGGACGAACTCGAACACCTCACGTTGCTGCTCAACCGGATAACCGGTCTGAATAATCCACGGCGTCAGCGCCTGAATCAGCAGCGCCGTCCCGGCGTTGTTGCGGTTATGGCACTCATCACCCATGTGCAGCGCCTGCGCCAGCATCAGACGCAGATCGATTTCGCCCGCCAGCTTCATAGCGTCGCGCAGCATCGGTCCCAGCACATCGCGCATCCAGTGCAAACGATCGATAACGCTCTGATCGTTCGCGCCCATGCGCAGGATCTTCGCCATCTGCTCGCTCATATTGGTATATGCGCGGTTGCCATAGGTTTTGTTCTCGACGATGTGCATAAACATCGATGCCGATGTCACGCCCGCCATCGAGCCGACACAGTCATGCTCGTGGCACGGAGAGAAGATGATTTCACCCGAGGCGGCCAGTTCCGCGGCTTCATCCAGATCTTTCGCCAGCCCTTCAAAGACCAGCGCCCCGGTTACCGCCCCCTTCATTGCGCCGCACATTTTTTCCCAGCGGATTGGCGGCCCGGCGTGCAGGATGGTGTTACGGGTCATGCCCGGCACGACGTTGATCGCCTGGTCATAACCAATCAGCACCGGATGCGACTGGATAATGCGTTCCAGCGCCAGCTGGTTAGCGGCCGCGATTTTGTCTGCCAGCGATGAATCGGCAATGTCGTCCAGTGCCGCTACCACCTGCATGTTGCCCTGGCCCGGCGGCATCCAGTCGAGCTGGGTCACCGGTACGTTCTGCTTTTTCAGATCATCGCTGAACATCGCGATACCGACGTTAATCACGTTCAGCGGCTGGTTAAACAGTGTCTGGCTCATCAGGCTTCCTCCCCTTTACAGATAAATTCACGCGCCAGCAATCCGGTGTTGGTGCTACTGCTCGCCCAGATAACCCCGGCGTCGGTCAGCATCTGACACTGTTTTTCCAGCGACGGCGTATCAAGATCGGTTCCCAGCACATAGCCGAGGATCTCAAGCGGACGACCGTCTGCGGCGGCGATCGCTTTGGCTTCAACGATCGCATCGAGCATCACGCCAACCGGATCTTCATGTGATCCAAATCCAAGGACGAAGTCCATCACGATCACGCCAACTTCAGGATCGCGCGCTTCCTGCAACAGACGACTAATGCGGTTGGTGGGATCGATCATCGGGTGCGGTTTGCCATTGGTAAAATCGTCATCACCGAAATCCAGGAAGGTATGCGCCGCGCTGCGGTTGAGATCTTTCAGGCGGAACGCCGGATCCGGATGAATGTTGCTGTAAACTTCGGCATGTTTTTCCATGGCAGCAAACATCGCCTCATCGCACAACGTGCCGCCACAGAACAAGCCACGGATGTACTTTTGTTGCGGGGTCAGACGGGCGCGAACCTCTTCAATCAGCGGCCAGTTAAGTGGATGCAGGTCCAGGCTCTCTTTTTTCACGCCGGTCAGCAGTACCGCTTTCAGCGCCGCTTCTTTAGTACCGCGGGCAAACTGCAGACCTTTTTCATCCGCAGGCGCGGCTTCACGTCCGAGGAAACACACCACCACGGGCTTATGACAGGCGCGTGCACGTTCCAGCACCTTGTGCGCCACCGCTGGCGCAGGAGGTTTGGAGATAAGTGCGATGATCTCAGTTTGCGGATCGGCCTCCAGCATGCCAATCGCGTCAAGCATCATCAGGCCGCCAATCTTTTCACTCAGATCGCGTCCACCTGTGCCAATTAGCTGGGAAATCCCGCCGCCAAATTCGTGAATGCGTACGCTCAGCTCCTGGCTGCCGGTACCGGAGGCACCAATAATTCCGATGTTGCCGCGACGCACCGCGTTGCCAAAACACAGCGCCGCACCGTTAATGATGGCGGTTCCGCAATCGGGCCCCATCATTAACAGCCCTTTTTCATGCGCCAGCTGCTTAAGCGCCAGCTCGTCCTCAAGAGAGACGTTGTCAGAGAACAGCATCACATTGAGGTTATTTTGCAGCGCCTGACGCGCTTCACGCGCGGCAAACAGGCCATTGACCGAGATCACCGCCAGATTGCTGTCAGGAACATGCTTCTTCGCGCTGGCAAGCGTGGCATAGTGCGCTTCATGCTGGCCACCCTGCTCTTTATGCGTAAACAGATCGTCAATCGCCACCAGCGTCTGGTCGTTCGCCGCCTCGCTGGCACCTTTAATGACAATCATCAGATCGCCACTTTTCGCCTCTTCCAGCTCAGACGTCAGCAGGCCGAGATTCTTCAGCACGCCCTTATTCATTTCTGTCGCCATAGCCACGAATGCCTGCTCAACGCCATCGAGCTTATTTGCGCGCGTAGAGATAGACATCAGTGAGACAGAATCAAAATACGTGTTCTTTTTAACAACTATCCTGATCGACATAATTCCCTCCGGACCTGTGGCTCAGGGCGCAGGCATCCGCCATGCCATACAGCATGTCGCAGCCAGAACTTGAGCCGATATTTTTAATGTCAGTAATATATTGCGTAGAAACGGGTTGTTGCTCAGTAATAAATTGGTTCAGCAGCCGTCCGACGCTTTCCCGATAACGCTGATTAAATGCTTCCTCTAGCGTTATTTTGCTGAGTAGCGTTGTATTATTTCCGGCACGTTGTAATGCTGCTAAAAAATCGTCTCGATATTTCCTCAGCGGATGTCCGGGAATAAATAAAATGGTGCTTAAACCTACTAAATAATCATCCGATGAGGGCGTCAGCCCTATCCCCAAACCAATTAAATGGCTGACCGCCGTAGTAATATTTTCTCCTGTACGCAACGCCGTCAGTAATGTTTGTCGGCGGTTGAGTAATTGACGGGTGATTTCCTGATAAAACGGATTGTCACCCCGGTACAGAAATAATGTGTCGTCGCTTTTTAGCTGTTGGCGGATAACCTCTTCCCAATGCTGCCAGCCGACTGCGGCAAGGCTTGCTGCATCAGATGTCCACCGTGGTATTCGCCACAGCAGGCAACCTGCGGTTTCTATCCATTTATCATTGCCAACAACTATTCCCGACCCGCTAAAACTGACCCGCTCACCGGGGTGAAACAGGTCTTCACAATGCGTCAGCGCCACCCGACAGCTGTTAGGTGCGTTATCACAATCTTCACTCAGCAACGTCAACATCCGCTGCTGTTCGGGTATCAACAGGTTTACCGCGTGGGAAAAAACCTGTTCAACCCGTCCCGTTCCCCGGAAAGTGAGAAACGCGCCGTCTGCGGTTAGCGCCCGTACGCATCGCCGTAATGGCGTAGCGATAATGGCGCTCCTGTGTCAGGCTCCGGCCGCAATCAGCAGCTCGGCAATTTCGTGGTACCCTTTCTCTCGCGCCAGTTCCAGCGGGGTTTTACCGTATTTATCCGTCATGTGCGGGTTTGCGCCATGGTCGAGCAGCAGCTTAACGATCTCCTGCTGCTTCGCACCGCCGTCATTCAGCACGATGGCTTCCAGGAGCGGCGTCCAGCCAACAAAATTAGTATGGTTGACATTGATATCGGTACGCAGCAGCAGCTCACGCACGATCTCGACATGGCCTTTTTCGCTGGCTGGCGTAATACCGACGCCGCCAAAACGGCTCAGGCAATTGAGGTCGGGGTTAGCTGGTAATACCGTACGCAACAGCGTTAAATCATTCGTCAGGCAGCTAATCAGGAAGGGGTTAAAACAAGTTTGATCTTGTTTATTAATATCGGCACCCGCAGCAATCAATAAAGAAACACAGTCATAATGTTTATTCAGGCTGGCAATAATAATGGCAGTTCGCCCCTGGCGGTTGGTGGCGTTAATATCCACATTTTTTGCCAGACAGGATTTTAATCCATCGGCATTGCCCTGTTCTGCCGCCAGCAGAAATTCAGTAATGAGTTCTTTCTCTGACATAATCGCTCTCCTGCAGTTTTTTAGACTTTTTAAATATCCGATAACCTGAGAATAGCAACAGAGTGCAGAGAATAACATCCGCTTAAATTTCATTCATCGTTAGCGCATCGATTATTGAATCAATTTTAACAATGAGGACAAAACGTGCTGTAGTGCAATCTTTCCCTTATGGCTGTGGCCCTTTTAGCCACTAATCAGTAGTCCGGGAAATCAGGCGGTATGCTGCACGGATAGCGGCCTGCAATTAAAATACAGAAGTGTGATTGCCTTCAAATCAAATGTAAAACTAGTGTTAAATTCTGTTCAAAACTGATTGCTCTGTATAAGGATTACAAATACATTCAACAATCATCGTGTTGCGGATGCGCATTGTTGCCGGAGGGGAGAAAGATGAATTCAATATTTACCGAGGAAAACCTACTGGCATTTACGATGGCTGCCCGCTATAGCAGTTTCAGCAAGGCGGCGGAGGAGCTTGGCTTAACCACATCGGCAATTAGTTACACCATCAAGCGCATGGAAATGGGTCTCGACGTGGTGCTGTTTACCCGCAGTACTCGCAGCATTGAGCTGACCGAGTCCGGGCGCTATCTCTTTCGCAAAGCAACCGACCTGCTGAATGACTTCCACGCCATCAAGCGCAGCATTGATACCATCGCTCAGGGCATTGAAGCCCGGGTACGCATCTGCATTAACCAGCTGTTGTATACCCCACAGCACACTGCCCGGCTATTACAGGTGCTCAAAAAGCAGTTTCCGACCTGCCAGATAACCGTCACCACCGAGGTGTATAACGGCGTCTGGGATTCGATCATCAACAACCTGGCCAATATCGCCATTGGCGCGCCCGATACGTTACTGGACGGCGGCGGAATTGATTACACCGAGATCGGCGCGATCCGTTGGTCATTTGCGATTGCCCCGGATCATCCGCTGGCGTTTATGCCTGAACCCATCTCTGAGAGCCAACTGCGCCTGTACCCGAACATCATGGTAGAAGACACCGCACACACCATCAACAAGAAGGTTGGTTGGCTGTTACACGGTCAAGAGTCGATTCTGGTTCCCGATTTTAATACCAAGTGCCAGTGCCAGATCCTGGGGGAGGGAATCGGTTTTCTGCCAGACTATATGGTGCGCGAGGCGATGGAAAAGTCGTTGCTGGTGACACGGCAGATCCACAACCCACGTCAGGATTCACGAATGCTTTTGGCAACCCAGCATTCGGCAACCGGTCGTGTCACTCAGTGGATTAAAAAAGAGTTTGGCCCACAAGGGATACTGACGGGGATTTATCAGGATTTACTGCATCGGGCGTGATGCACCGGATGGCTGTTATACCTTCCAGTGCATATAAGATAATCAGGCGCGGATATCGTCGTACTCGCGGGTTTTATCAAATTCATGTTTGGCAAACGGGCACAGCGGAATAACTTTGCGGTTTTCAGAGCGCATCTTCTCTACCACTTTCGCCACCAGCTGTTTGCCGACGCCCTGACCTTTCAGGCTGGGATCGACATCGGTATGTTCAATGATGCTCAGATGCTCGCCCGTCGGCACGAAAACAATCTCGGCAACTTGGTTGCCCTCAGCATCATTGACATAAAACTTGTTATGGCCTGCAAGAATTTCCATGCTTCCCTCACTCATTTTTGGCGATATTTCAGCGCACCGCTCGGACAGGTATCGATGACCTTGATGACCGTGGCAACGTCCACTTCATCCGGAATAATCCACGGTTTACGTTTCAGGTTAAACAGCTTCGCGCTTCCCCGCACGCAATTGCCCGAATGCTGACACATCGCCGTGTTGAAGTAGACGTCAATCTTCTCGCCGGTATAGGCCCGGTAACCTGCATCCAGTAGTTCCTTATCCACGACATTGCCTCGCATTTTTTTATTGTCTGGGTCTAATCATAGACCTATGCGAGGCTGAAGGAAGTGGCTGAAAGCAGAAATATCATTCAGGCTTTTTCTGTATCGACGGCTGCGGCTCTGGCGGCAAATACTCCAGCATCGCAGGCGTCGGCGGCGGGAGGCGGTTATCGGCAATATCCCTGTCCACATCGATATGACTAATTTCGCCATTCTCATGATGGTGGACCGTCAGCACCCTCGCCTTGTTCAGTTCCGTAACCAGCTCCCGGGTAATACGCAAACTTTCTGCCAGCTCATGGTCTTCAAGCCCGGGTCTGCGACTGCGGCGTTCGACCCGAAAACGAAACTGGTTGTACTTCGCCCAGCCAATCAGCACCAGGCCGTTGACCAGGGCGACAAGGATATAAAACGTGACCGTATCCAGCGTGCTGAAAAAGGGTCGCACACCCATATACGGCGAATGCGCCAGGGCTGTGATCAGCCCTTTATAGATCAAATAGATAAATCCAACCCATGCGATGGCCGTCAACAACACATCGATGATGCGCGGCAGCAAACGCCGCTCCGTGAAGATCAGTGGCTGGTTCATGATTCGATCCTCCCAATACCGCGGTCAGGACTCACCCAACGCGCTCTGCCACGTTTGCGTTTGAGCATCACTTTCGGGAACGCGACCAGCGTGGTGAACAGGCTTAGCATCCAGTACACCACCGGGAACCAGATAATCCAGAACAACGAGGCGCCAATGCCTTTTTCATAGCGTCGTTCAATCATCAGGCTCACCGCAAACTGCAGCAAGCACACCACGCCGAGGATAAGTCCGGTAAAGGCTGGCGGGAACAGATGCTGTACATACAGCGAGTCCGGCATCGGGATCATCAGCCCTAACAGGAACAGCACGATACTGATCGCATAGGCAAACGACCAGGCGGTAGAAAAACAGAACTCAAGAAACAGCGGCCACATGCGGCGGAACTCCCACGACCACAGGCGACGCATGTTAACGATAAACACCTCTGCACCACCCTGCGCCCAGCGCAAACGCTGCTTCCATAGCCCTTTTAATGTTTCAGGCATCAGGATCCAGCACAGAGCGCGCGGCTCAAAGAATACCGACCAGTGGCGCAATTGCAGCTTCCAGCTGATATCGATATCTTCGGTGATCATGTCCGGGCTCCAGTAACCGACCTCGGCCAACGCGCGACGACGAAACGCCGCAACTACGCCGGAAACGGTAAAGATCTGCCCATAGACTCGCTGAGTACACTTAATTAAGCCGATAATGGAAGAGAACTCACCGACCTGCACACGACCGATTAACGTAGAGCGGGTTCGAATACGCGGGTTCCCCGTCACCGCACCAACGCGCGGGAACTGGATCAGCGGAGCCACAATATAGGCAACGGCATCACGATCCAGTAACGCATCGCCATCAATACGCACCAGGTAATCACTGCGCGCCGCGGCCGCACCGGTCTTGAGCGCCAGCGCTTTACCCTGGTTTTCAGCCAGATGAATCACCCGTAGGCTGGGGTATTCCACTGCCAGTTGTTCCAGCACGTCGTGAGTGTCATCCGTCGAACCATCGTTGATGGCGATCACTTCGATATTCTTATATCGCTGTGCCAGTGCTGCCTCAATGGTTTCACGCGCGTTGATCCCTTCGTTAAAACAGGGGATCAGAATGGAAACCAGTGGATTCCCCGGCAGAGTTGGTGGTGGCGTGTCATCTCCCCATTTCCAGTGACGTTCACGGTAAAACCAGAAATAGACCCCTCCGCTTATCCACAAAGCAGACATGAACAAAGGCCAGAAGAAGACGAAGTTCAACATCACTTCACCTGTAAAGATGACAGCCACGCCAAACGGCAGGCTGAACATCAGGCAAAGTATCAGGAAAGCAATAATGCGATCGGTCATTTTTGCGGATACCAGTATGAGGAGAACGTCGAGCGAATCTCTGACATCTCAGGTTTGTCGCTGATGAAATCATCCGGGTAATAGCCGTAGTTACCTGCACCGCTTAATTTCAGCTGGCGCATCCATTCGGCTATTTGTTTTCCGCTGATTTCAGCCTGATCCCCGGATTTACGCCAGTCTCGTGCCTGCAGTTCAAACACGGTTTTATCCAGCGCCCCAGGGGTTTGTGCAACGGCATTCACCAGTCGGTCAAGCCATGCGTTGGCATCATTGGCCGGGATTTGTTCCATGAATGGCATCGCCATCGGCGCCGTCCAGTCATAGGTATTGAGGAAATCATTCAGGTTTTGTGCAAACCATGCTTCACTTTCAGGCTCCAGTACCGGCATGGCGTAAATATTGCGCGCAGTTTGCACCTGTGGACCGCGAATATTACGCACCGTCCGGGTCAGTTGTTTGGTGAAGTCAATAAGCATCTTACTTTTCAGGCGAGTCCAGCGCTCGAACGCCTGAGGATTATTACGTATTTGCTCGATACTGCCTGGAAGCCCTGCGGCACGGTAGGCGGCTAACGCCTCCGGTGACGCATCTTCAAAATCCGTCAGGAAAGCATCGTCATGGAACAAAATACCTTTGAAGCTGGCGTGCTTCGCCAGGTCTTCATAGATTTCAGTGATGCGTTTGCGCGCTTCGCTGTCCCAGGGCGAGAGACGAACATAGTTTTCGTGATTGATAGCAGTGCGTCCCGTTTTCGGATCCCATGCGGTTACGCGTGGAATGGACGCGTCGAGATCGAAAGCCAGAACCGGCATCCAGGCATACACCGTCACCCCAGCCCGCGTTTGTAACTGCCAGGAGATATAGTTAAAGAGATCGGCACGCATCGGCAGCCAGCGGTTGGGGAAATAGACCTCACGAATATTCCCGTCGCCCTGCGGATCGGCGTACGCCTGCAGGAAGACATGAGAAATACGCATGTCATAAACGCGCTGGATCAGCTTATCGATATTTCGCTTCTGCTGAGCAGGGTCTTTGTCATACACGTAATCCAGATCGACATGCATCACGCGCATCGTCTGTGGTTCACGGACCTGAGCGACCTGACTGGCAAAGCGCTTAAGGGATGGGTTATCAGAGATCAGCACGCGCGGAATATCGTCGAGAAACGCGGCATTCGCCAACCCCTCATTAAGCGTAAAGGCCATCTTATAGCCATGCTCTTTGGCCAGGTTTAACGTTGTACCGTTGGCTGCGCCGTAAGGCCATACCCACGCACGCGGCGATTTTCCGGTCACCGCTTTGATCTTGTTAGTGATCAGAGAGATATCCGTGTTAATACGTCGTGTGTACTGTTCGTCCGTTTCGTAAGTGCCAGTTTTCTTATCATACAGGCGGTTCGCCACAGCGGGCTCTTTACTCCCCTGCGGGTTGGCCTCAGCGCCAAAGTGCGAGTTCCAGGTGTGCGCACCGACTTCCACCAACGGCGATTTCCCCATTTCTTCGACCATTTTCCAGGTGGCGAATTTGTCTCGCGCGGTCATTAAGCCACCAAAATCGACTTTTTTGTTGGCTGGCGCATCAACCCAACTGCCTACTGGCGCCCAGAGCGCAGGCCAGTTGTAGGCTTTCAGCAATGGCCAGACGCGGGTATAAAAACTGCTATACCCGTCGTCAAAGGTGAGTAATACCGCTTTTTCCGGCAGTACAATTTTACCGTCATGGGCGTCCAGAATTTGCTGCACGCTGATCGGCTGATAGCCATTATCACGCAGCCAGGCCATTTGGTCGCTCAACGCGCTGGTACGCACAGAGAGGTAGCGCTGGTCGGCTGCACCATCCTCCACATCATGGTAGCCGAGCACCAGAAAGCTATTTTTCGGCCACGGATGATCCGCCGTCAGCGGTGTTCTCTCCCCGGGAGGAACATAGCGAGGCGTTGTATTGTGCGCGCTGCTGCACGCGGTAATCATCAACCAGCCAGCGATTAATGCGCTAAGCCACAGGCATCTTTTCAGCATGAACAATCCTTAAAACCTGACATTTAAATCGAAAGCGAGGGAGATATTCCGCTCACGTTTACCGTCATAGGGGCGTTTATCCCAAATCAGCATCACCCCGCCGTCTACGACGTTGTTCCATTTAAGCCGTTGCCCGTATCCCACCTGGACGATAGCGCCTGCATCTTCACCTTGCTGCCAGTAGCCACCTACGCCAGCCAGACCTTGCTGCGTCCAGACGGTATCATAGTGGCGGTAAAGAACCTGCTCTGCGCTCAGGCCAGGGACAACCGAAAAATCACTCTTCGGGTTGTAATACGGCACATTTTCTTTGGTGTTGGTGCTCCCGCCAATGCCCGGCGTAAAGTCCAGCGTGAAGCGTGGCGTGGTCCACATGCGCTCTTTTCCGCTGAGTCCGTATTCGATGCGATCGTTACCGTCCGAGAAATGTGATGCGGCAAACGACAGTTGATATTCACGTCGTTCGTTTTGATACCAGCGAACAAACATATCGCCGCCGTTGGCATACACGCCACTACGCAGCGCGCGCAACGGGGTATTGCGAGAGAGGCGCTCGGCCGAACCACCAACGCGCCAGTTGTCATTGAAGTCATGCCAACCGGATAGACGCCCGCCAATCTTCTGACCATCGCCATAATTTCGGCCAGACACTTCCATTTCCGCCCAGTAATCGCGGGAAGTCCATTCTGCACCCGCCGCCAGATCGCGGCTGATGCCCTTCCCTTCCTCAAATTCACCGGTAGCAAAGTTGAATCCGGTAAACAGTCGCCAGTTGTCATTAATCGGCGGACTGTAAATAGCCGTGTTGATGTTGAAGTCATTCTTACCGCTGACCGGGCTATCGGACGAGATCCCCTGCGTTCCACTAATACGCACTTCCGACATTTTGTGGACATCACGAATACGCGCGAGGCGCAGCGTCGCTTCATCATCCGGGCTACGGGCAATAACGTCATCCGTCAGTTCATCTGCCTGTTTCCACTCCTGAAGATCCAGTGCAACGTAAGCCTGCTGACGTTCCAGCTCCAGGTTGCTTGGCTCAATTACTTCCGCCAGCTTAAGCTCTTTCTCCGCCGCATGCGGCAATCCACGCGCTTCAAGCACAGAGGCATAAGATATGCGCAATCCCTGGTTACCAGAGCCTGTTCGTGCCAGATGCTCTGCGAGCTTTTCTGCCTCCGGCAGTTCATTGGCAGCGATATGATATTGCGTCAGTAGCGACTGTCCGAGCAGCCAGTTATCGTTAGGCTGCGGCGTTGGCGAGCCATAGATACGCCGCAGATACGGACTCTCTTTGATCAAATCATCGACTTGTTTTTTGGCAGCATCGAAGTTTTCATTATCAATGTGCGCGTAGAACAGATCTTGTTGATCCTCAGGACTGAGCGGCGTCACCGGGATAGGTCCATTCGGGTAGAAGATGCTCGCCAGCATCGCTTCGGTTTTTTCCGGCTGACGTTCGCTTAACCATGCTGATGCCACCCAGCGTTTTGCATAGTTTGGTACTTCACCGCTTGCAGAAAGGGAGTCATACTCATCAATCACTTCGGCAGTACGCTTACGCACCAACAGGGCACCCATACGGTCAATTCTCGCCCGACGGACATCATTCTGCGCAGACGGCTCATCTTTCCAGGCCGCCAATAGTTGGTCATAACGGGCCAACGCTTTATCCGCTACGATAAAACGTTCTTCTTCATTACGTGCGGACGTATAAGAGGATCGGACCATTTCGGCCGCCGCATCAAGCTCAAGACGGCGCTTCACTGGATCAGCCGTGGGAACGACCTCCGCCATATTTAAAGCGGGTCCGGAAACGCGGTTCGCCGACAGCGCAGATAGCAGCGTGGATTTTGCATTTTTATTGCCTGGATCAACATCATCCGCCTGGCTGGCAACCAACAGCGCATCCCAGTTTTTCCCCTGAGAATGATATACGTAGGCAAGTAGCGCGTCGGAATCTGCGCCCGGATGTGCCTGAGCCCATTTATTCGCTTCAGTAAGGGCTTGTTGGTTGTAGCGCGCATCCGCCAACGTCATTATCCAGCCGGTGCGTACATCCACGTTATCAGGCTCTTCCTGTAAAACGCTTTCCCACACCGCCAATGAATCATTCCAGTTTTTCTGGTTACGGTACGCACGTGCAGCGGCGACTTTGCCGCGCGCAGGCACATCCATCTGCCCACGATACCGCTGCCAGATTTCAATGGTAGTTTTATCGTTGTTCTCAACCCAACCAGAAACTTGCAGCCAGTCGGCAACCTGATTTGGCGTTAGCGCACTTTTCTTTCCCTGATCCTCAAGGTAGTGCAATAGCGGCGCACTATTACCACCTCGCGCTTCAATAACCAAAGCGTCATAATCTGATACTGCTGCTGAGATTTGCATAGGGAAAAGAACGCTTGCCGTAAATAAACAGCTTACAGACTTAAAACGTTTAATGAAGTTGGCATGTCGACGCATACTGAACATATCTGCCCTTATATCTTACATCAGAGTAAAAATAAGCGTTTTCAATAAGTTACTGTCAATCCCTGACAGTTGCCGACCATGTAAGATGCACTACCGCTTATTTCGTAATAGGGTTATGAAGCTATTAATTCTTTCGTCTTATTGACTACCTGTGCCTCGTCCTCTAATCGTTGGATAGGAGGCATAAACTTGTGAATTTTATCACTCTGCGTAGTTCGTGGCTACGTAATAAGAAAAGCCTTAGGCAAAAAAGCATTTTAGACTAGATTATCCTAATACTCTTGGGATTGAATTCTGGATTTAAACAAAGTTTGCCCGATGACGCCATGTGACGATGCTGACTATTGCTGGTTAGCATAGCCACACCGCGCAACTGTTTGCATGGTAACTATTTTGAGAGGTGAGCAGAGAAAAATCTGATAATAGGCACTCTGCTAACAACAAAATATAACTTAATTTTTAGGGCTCAAACAGGGCCAATGAAATTAAAATAAGGGTACAGACGCAAGAAGAATTAGATACAGTAACAATGCGTTGAAATCAAACAACTTTATTTATCATTTTTCGAAACCTACCATAATTGGTATTTGGAAAATCAATCAAATACGTGCGTGAATAATTGTGTATTACTTTACCTGTTAATATATTTACCAACCTTGCGTACTATTGACAATATCAACCACAATCAATTATTTCCCCTTACAATATGCAAGCCTATTTGCATTACAAGCAACTGATAGAAGCATAATTTTTTGCACTTACCTTCCCCTCAGTCTTTCAGGTAATCTGGGCAAAGACGCCAACAGGGACTGAACAATGAAAATCGTTAACGCAGAAGAAGAGCACATCCACGCCATACGCGATATCTACGCCCACCATGTTATTCACGGTACCGGCAGCTTTGAAACTGACCCGCCGGATACCCGAGAGATGCTGGCACGTCTGGAAAAAATCCGCAGTCTGGGACTGCCGTGGGTTGTTGCACTGCAGGAAGATAAGGTCATAGGGTATTGTTATCTCACTCGCTATCGCGAGCGTTATGCCTACCGCTATACCCTCGAAGATTCGATTTACATTGACCCGACGGCACAGCGTCAGGGGGCGGGAAAAGCGTTGCTCCGCCATGTCATTGACTGGGCCGAAATGCACGGTTATCGGCAGTTGATCGCCATCGTGGGCGACAGCAATAATCAGGGATCGCTGAAGGTCCATCAACAGGCCGGATTTACGCAAATCGGCACGCTAAAGAACATTGGCTTTAAACATGGACTCTGGCTTGATACGGTATTGCTACAACGTAATCTGGGTGAAGGTAACGGCACGCTACCACCGGATTCCGGTGTCGCTATCTAACGTTTTTAAGGATTAACTACAGGGAGAGAATTTTGGAGCGGGCGAAGGGAATCGAACCCTCGTATAGAGCTTGGGAAGCTCTCGTTCTACCATTGAACTACGCCCGCATCGAAATGCGTAAGGGATTATAAACCTTACGCTCTTCTTGGCAAGGGACTAACCGACTGACTGGCGATTAAATCACCGTCAGCATTTTGGCTTACTGCCCTGCGGCGGCAAATAACGCAGTGGATCGATAGCTGTCGCCCGATAGCGGATTTGGAAATGCAGCCGCACCGTAGTCGCATCCGAGCTGCCCATCGTCGCGATTTTCTGCCCGGCCTTCACGTTTTGACCGTTGTTCACCAGCATGGTGTCATTATGCGCATACGCAGTGATGTAGTCCTCACTGTGCTTAATCATGATGAGATTACCATAGCCCCGCAGCTGATTACCGACGTAAACCACCTTCCCGGCGCCGGCGGCATAAATCGGTGTACCGCGCGCAGCCGAGATATCAATGCCCTTATTGCCGCCGTCCGCGGTTGAATAAGGCAGGATCACCTTACCGCTGGCAGGCCACTGCCAGCAACGTTGCCCTACTGGTGGCCAGGAAGACTGCGGTACGGATGAAGACGGTCTGACCGCTGCCGTTTTGGTTGAGGATTTCTTGGTTGTTTTGCCAGAGTTAGAACTGGTTTTCGCGCCACCGCTGACCTTCAGTTTTTGCCCTACTTCAATGGTATAGGGCGGTGAAATATTATTCAGGCGGGCGATCTCTTTCACGCTGGTCCCGGTAGCGCGCGAAATACGGTATAGCGTATCCCCCCGCTTCACGGTATACACGGAGCCGGAATAACTTCCTGTATCAGACGACTTGCTCCCGGAACACCCTGCTAACAGCAGACCGACACACAGCAACATCACGATACCCAGGCCATTTTTCTTCAGGCGTCCTGCACTCAAAACAATACCTCGCAACATTTTCAGACGCTTTATCATAGCAGCCAGAAACCGGATGCCAAATCATATCGCGCAACGAACCGTCGGTCCTGGCATTTCACACCCTCTGTTAATCAATCTGACTTAATTAAGCATATAATATGGGTGCTTAAGATTGATGGTGGACGCTATGCGACAGGAACATGTCATTTTATTGAATGAGCAGGACCAACCCTGCGGAACGCTGGAAAAATATGCGGCGCATACCGCCACAACTCCCCTGCATTCCGCTTTCTCGTGCTGGATATTTAACGAGCAGGGCCAACTGCTGGTCACCCGCCGCTCGCTGCACAAAAAAGCCTGGCCTGGCGTCTGGACCAACTCTGTCTGTGGTCACCCGCAGCTGGGTGAAACCCACGAAAACGCTATTGTCCGCCGGGCTCGCTTCGAACTGGGTGCAGACATCGACTTGCTCAGCCCCGTATACGCTGACTTTCGTTATCGCGCTACAGACCCGAGTGGAATAGTTGAAAACGAAGTATGCCCGGTTTATGCCGCACATATCGTGAGTCCGCTACAGCTAAACCCAGATGAAGTGATGGATTGCCACTGGAGCAGTCTTGCGGATGTCTTAAGCGGGATTGACGCGACGCCGTGGGCTTTTAGCCCGTGGATGGTAATGCAGGTTGCAGACAAAGAAGCGCGTACGCTGTTGCGGAATTACTGCCAACAAATTATTGCCTGATGGCGCTACGCTTATCTGGCCTACATAACGAATCGTAGGCCGGATAAGGCATCAGCCGCCATCCGGCATTTCACATCTTACTTAACCGGGCGCATTGCCGGGAACAGGATCACGTCGCGGATGGTATGGCTGTTGGTGAACAGCATAACCATACGGTCGATACCAATGCCCAGACCCGCAGTCGGCGGCAGACCGTGTTCCAGAGCCGTAACGTAGTCTTCGTCATAGAACATTGCTTCGTCATCGCCCGCATCTTTAGCGTTAACCTGATCCTGGAAACGCTGCGCCTGATCTTCCGCATCGTTCAGCTCGCTGAAACCGTTACCGATTTCACGTCCGCCGATGAAGAATTCGAAGCGGTCAGTGATTTCCGGGTTTTCATCATTACGACGCGCCAGTGGAGAAACTTCTGCCGGGTACTCGGTAATGAAGGTCGGTTGAATCAGGTGCGCTTCCGCAACTTCTTCAAAGATCTCGGTCACGATACGGCCCAGACCCCAGCTCTTCTCAACTTTGATGCCGATAGATTCAGCAATCGCTTTTGCAGAGTCGAAGTTATCCAGATCGGCCATGTTGGTTTCCGGACGGTATTTCTGAATCGCTTCGCGCATGGTCAGTTTTTCGAACGGCTTACCGAAGTCGAAGACTTCTTCACCATAAGGCACTTCAGTCGTTCCCAGAACGTTCTGCGCCAGCGTACGGAACAGCGATTCGGTCAGTTCGATCAGATCTTTGTAATCCGCATAAGCCATGTAGAGTTCCATCATGGTGAACTCTGGGTTATGGCGAACAGAGATGCCTTCGTTACGGAAGTTACGGTTAATTTCGAATACGCGTTCGAAGCCGCCAACCACCAGACGCTTGAGGTACAGTTCCGGCGCGATACGCAGGTACATGTCCAGATCCAACGCGTTATGATGGGTGATAAACGGACGCGCTGCCGCACCGCCAGGGATCACCTGCATCATCGGGGTTTCTACTTCCATAAAGCCACGAGCAACCATGAACTGACGGATGCCAGCCATAATCTGTGAACGCACTTTAAAGGTATTACGGGATTCATCGTTAGAGATGAGATCCAGGTAACGTTGACGATAGCGCGCTTCCTGATCCTGCAGACCGTGGAATTTGTCCGGCAGCGGGCGCAGCGCTTTGGTCAGCAGACGCAGTTCGGTGCAGTGAATAGACAACTCACCGGTCTTGGTCTTGAACAACTTACCTTTCGCGCCGAGGATATCGCCCAGATCCCATTTCTTGAACTGCTCGTTGTAGACGCCTTCCGGCAGGTCATCGCGAGCAACGTACAGCTGAATGCGGCCGCCAACGTCCTGCAGCGTAACGAATGATGCTTTACCCATAATACGACGGGTCATCATACGGCCAGCAACGGATACCTCAATGTTCAGCGCTTCCAGCTCTTCGTTTTCTTTTGCGTCGAAGTCAGCATGCAGTTGGTCTGAGGTATGATCGCGACGGAAATCGTTCGGGAACGGGATCCCCTGCTCACGCAGGCTCGCCAGCTTCTCACGGCGCGTTTTCAGTTCATTGTTAAGGTCGGCTACCGCGTCAGCGCCCTGTACGTGTTGTTCAGACATGTTGGTTCCTCATAACCCTGCTTTCAAACTTGCTTCGATAAATTGATCCAGGCTGCCATCCAGCACCGCCTGCGTGTTACGGGTTTCAACCCCGGTACGCAGATCTTTGATGCGGGAGTCATCAAGGACATAAGAACGAATCTGGCTACCCCAGCCGATATCTGACTTATTGTCTTCCATCGCCTGTTTCTCGGCATTCTTCTTCTGCATTTCCAGTTCATAAAGCTTCGCTTTCATCTGCTTCATGGCCTGGTCTTTGTTCTTGTGCTGTGAACGGTCGTTCTGACACTGCGTCACAATCCCGGTCGGGATGTGGGTAATACGCACCGCAGATTCCGTACGGTTAACGTGCTGACCACCTGCACCGGAGGCACGGTAAACGTCAATACGCAGATCCGCCGGGTTGATATCGATATCAATATCATCGTCAACTTCTGGATAAACAAACGCAGAGCTGAACGACGTATGGCGACGTCCGCCGGAGTCGAACGGACTCTTACGAACCAGACGGTGTACGCCGGTTTCAGTACGCAGCCAACCGTACGCATATTCGCCAGCAATTCTGATGGTCACGGATTTAATACCCGCCACTTCACCTTCAGACTCTTCAATAATTTCAGTCTTGAAGCCGCGCGCTTCAGCCCAACGCAGATACATGCGCATCAGCATGCTTGCCCAGTCCTGCGCTTCCGTACCGCCAGAACCTGCCTGAATATCGAGATAGCAATCTGCGCTGTCATATTCACCGGAGAACATACGACGGAATTCCAGCTGGGCCAGCTTATCTTCCAGCGTGTCGAGTTCTGCTACGGCTTCGTTAAAGGTTTCTTCGTCGTCGGCTTCTACAGCCAGCTCCAACAGGCCGGAGACATCTTCCAGGCCCTGGCTCATCTGATCGAGCGTATCAACGATGGCCTCAAGAGAAGAACGCTCTTTACCCAGCGCCTGCGCGCGTTCGGGTTCGTTCCATACGTCCGGCTGTTCCAGCTCGGCGTTTACTTCTTCCAGACGCTCTTTCTTGGCATCATAGTCAAAGATACCCCCTAAGAACGTCAGAGCGCTCCGTGAGGTCCTGAATGCGGTTATTTACCGGATTAATTTCAAACATTGTCTGATTTCTTTTATTGGACTAGTCAAAATGCGGTGATAAGAGCGGGATTGTAACTAATCCACGCCCTTTTTTATAGCGATTAGTGACGCTAAAGTGGCCAGATATTGTCGATTATAATCTGCAAACTACGGTTGCCGCGAAACTCATTAATATCCAGTTTGTAGGCAAGCTGAACTTCGCGCACACCGTTGTCCGGCCAGCAGGTGGTATCGACATTAAACGCAATACCGTCCAGAAGTGGACCACCGCCTACGGGCTCGACCATTACCTTCAGATGACGCTCACCGACCAGACGCTGCTGGAGCAAACGGAAATGCCCGTCAAACAGCGGTTCCGGGAACATTTGCCCCCACGGTCCGGCATCGCGCAGCATTTGTGCGACCTCCATGGTCATTTCCGCTGCGCTCAGTGGGCCATCAGACACCACTTCACCTTGCAGTAAGGCGGGATCCAACCACTCGGCTACCAGTTCGCCAAAACACTGCTGGAAACGCTCAAACTGCGCCTCTTCAAGCGATAAGCCCGCCGCCATGGCGTGACCGCCAAACTTGAGGATCATGCCCGGATAAAGGGTGTCCAGGCGCTCCAGCGCATCGCGCATGTGCAGCCCCTGAATCGAACGCCCGGATCCTTTGAGGGTACCGTCACCTGCCGGGGCAAACGCTATCACCGGGCGATGGAATCGCTCTTTAATACGCGATGCCAGAATCCCCACTACGCCCTGATGCCACTCGGGATGATACATAGCCAGACCGCCAGGTAGCGTATCGCTACTGCGTTCCAGCTTTTCACACAGGGTCAGCGCTTCTGCCTGCATACCCTGCTCAATTTCTTTGCGCGTCTGGTTGAGTGCGTCCAGCTCATTGGCCAGCACGCGCGCTTCACCAATGTTGTCGCACAACAACAGCGCTACGCCAACGGACATATCGTCCAAACGCCCTGCCGCATTCAGCCGTGGCCCGAGGGCAAAACCTAAATCACTGGCTGCCAGCTTTAGGGGGTCGCGATTGGAAATCTCCAGCAGCGCTTTAATACCTGGGCGGCATTTTCCGGCGCGGATACGGCTTAAGCCTTGCCACGTCAGAATGCGGTTATTGGCATCCAGCGGGACCACGTCCGCCACCGTGCCAAGCGCAACCAGATCGAGCAAATCCGCCAGGTTCGGCGGTGCAATGCCTCGCTCATCAAACCAGCCTTTATCACGCAGGAAAGTGCGCAGCGCCAGCATCAGATAGAAGGCTACACCAACGCCTGCCAGCGATTTCGACGGGAACTCACAGTCGTGCAGGTTAGGATTGATGATCGCCTCTGCGCCCGGCAGCGTATCCCCTGGCAGGTGGTGATCGGTTACAACGACCGGGATCCCCAACGTTCTGGCATGTTCGACACCCGTGTGAGACGAGATGCCGTTGTCTACGGTAACAATCAGCTGAGCACCACGGGCATGGGCCTGATCAACGACTTCCGGGCTTAAACCATAACCGTCCTCAAAACGATTTGGCACCAGGTAGTCAACGTTACTGCAGCCCAACGCGCGCATCGCCAGGATGCTTAGCGCCGTGCTGGTCGCGCCATCGGCATCGAAATCGCCGACAACGATGATGCGAGTGCCCGCACGAAAGGCGTTGTAGAGGATCTCAACCGCCTTTTCGACACCGTTTAAATGCTGCCACGGCAGCATTCCTTTCACGCTACGCTCAAGTTCCTGCGCGCTGCGCACGCCGCGACTGGCGTATAAACGGCGCAGCAGTGGCGGCAAGTCGGCAGGTAACTCGGCTGTCTCGTCGGCCTCACGCCGACGAAGTTGTATCTGTTGTTTCACGCGAATTATTTACCGCTGGTTTGTTTTGCATGTGCATCGAGAAATTCTTTCATCTCTTTCGGGCCCTGATAACCAGGTACGACATAGCCATTGCTCAGCACAATCGCCGGTGTACCGCTGACGCCAAACTGTACGCCCAGCGCATAGTGGTTAGCGATATCCACATCACAGGTCGCCGCTTTCACGCCCTTGCCAGTCATCGCGTCGTCAAAGGCTTTGTTTTTGTCCTTAGCACACCAGATAGACTTCATGTCCTGCTCGGCCTGGCTGTCCAGCCCCTGACGTGGGAAGGCCAGATAACGTACGGTGATCCCCAACGCATTGTAATCTTTCATCTCTTCATGCAGCTTGTGGCAGTAACCACAAGTGATGTCGGTGAAAACGGTAATAACGTGTTTTTCCTGCGGCGCTTTGTAGATGATCATCTCTTTTTCCAGCGCGTTCAGATGCTTCATCAGCAGTTGGTTGGTGACGTTCACCGGACTTGCGCCACTCACGTCGTACATCGGTCCCTGAATAATATGTTTACCGTCTTCAGTAACGTACAGCACGCCGCTATTGGTCAGTACGGTTTTCATGCCCGCAACCGGAGCAGGTTGAATCTCGGTGCTCTGCACACCCAGCTTTACTAATGACTGGCGAATTGCCGCGTCGTCTGCATGTACCATGCCGGAAAACGCCGTCGCCAGCAGGGTGAACATCATAAAACGTTTTTTCATAGCCTATCCTATCCTGTCAGCACTCACGCTCGCGGGTGATGCTGTTGATGTAGTTGCCGCAAGCGCTCCGTTGCGACATGAGTATAAATTTGCGTTGTCGAGAGATCGCTATGCCCCAGTAGCATCTGCACCACACGCAGGTCTGCGCCATGGTTGAGCAGATGCGTGGCAAACGCGTGCCGCAGGACGTGCGGTGACAGCTTTTCGCTGTCGATTCCCGCCAACACAGCATAGTGTTTGATACGATGCCAGAAGGTCTGACGGGTCATCTGTTGCGCCCGCTGACTAGGAAACAGCACATCAATCGATACGCCGTTGAGCAACCATGGACGCCCATGCTCCAGGTATGTTTCCAGCCAGTACACAGCCTCCTCACCCAACGGGACAAGGCGCTCTTTGTTACCTTTACCGATCACCCGTACCACACCCTGACGCAGGCTGACGTCACTCATCGTCAGTCCTACCAGTTCAGACACGCGCAGGCCTGTTGCATACAGCACTTCCAGCATGGCTTTGTCGCGTAGCTCCAGCGGTTGCTCAACAAGCGGCGCTTGTAGCAGCCGCTCAACCTGTGCTTCGCTGAGATCTTTAGGCAGGCGCTGCGGAAGTTTAGGTGATGCAAGCGAGGCGCTGGGGTCATCTTCACGATATTTTTCGCGGTACAGATGCTGAAAAAAACGTCGCGTCGCACTGAGCAAACGTGCGGAACTGGTGGCTTTATACCCTCCATCCATCCGCTCAGCCAGCAAGGCTTGCAGATCATCACTTTGCGCGGTCGCAAGCGAAGCGCCGCGGTGATGTAACCATTCCACAAGCATGGTCAGATCGCGACGATACGCACTTAATGTATTTTCCGCCAGATTTCGTTCCAGCCACAGGGCATCAAGAAACTGCTCGATGCGCGCCAGATCCTGTTCCACTCGCGCCCCTTATTCCACTCTCATTTTTGATGCATTATGCCTCATTGTGCCGAGAATGCGGCGATTCTGTTACACTACCCGCAACGCTACAGCAGAATTGAGATGTTTACGTCATGAACATGGGTCTTTTTTACGGTTCCAGCACCTGCTACACCGAAATGGCAGCAGAAAAAATCCGCGATATCCTGGGTCCCGAACTGGTGACACTGCACAACCTCAAAGACGATTCCCCGACCCTAATGGAGCAATATGACGTGCTCATTTTGGGCATTCCAACCTGGGATTTCGGTGAAATTCAGGAGGACTGGGAAGCGGTCTGGGAGCAACTGGACGACCTCAACCTGGAAGGCAAGATTGTCGCGCTTTACGGTATGGGCGATCAGTTGGGATACGGCGAATGGTTCCTGGATGCGTTGGGTATGCTGCACGATAAACTGATCACCAAAGGTGTAAAGTTTGTCGGCTACTGGCCCACAGAAGGCTACGAATTCACCAGCGATAAACCCGTCATTGCTGATGGACAACTGTTTGTTGGCCTGGCGCTGGATGAGACGAACCAGTACGATCTCAGCGATGAACGCATTCAGGCCTGGTGCGAGCAAATTCTTGGGGAAATGGCCGAGCACTGGTCCTGATAACCGATTTGCCGGATGACGGCGTAAATGCCTTATCCGGCCTGCATGACGCACCTAACTGTAGGCCTTCAAGCTGCGCGCCATCAGGCATGCGTCATGCGTTACCCTTGCTTCGCCTTTTGCAGCATCAACCGCCGTAAATCCCGCCACTCTGCATCATCCATACTGTCTGCTGCCAGCCACAAATGTTGACGTTTTCCGGCATCAGATCGCAAACGCAGCATCATGCCTGTTTTAACCATCCAGGGGGCGCTAACGATAGACCACTCTTGCCCTTGCCAGCGCAGACGGCCATCCATCAATAGCCGAATCTCACCCTGACAGGCGTTGATTCGACGCTGACTGCGAACGCTATCGAACACCACCAGAGAGAGCAAAACCAGCCATAATGGGGTGTAGCTCAATGGCCAAGGCATCAATAAAATAAATACCGCGACCAGCCCATGAATTAGCAGTGAAAGCCACTGCGCGCGCCATGATACGCGTAAATCAGATTGCCACTGGACCACGTTCCCGATTCCGTGTCTGGATAAGTCGCACCATCTGTTCCAGCTGCTCATCAGCTGGTTTCCCATGATTCATCAACCAGTTAAATAAATCTGGATCATCACATTCTAGCAGACGGATAAAGATACGTTTTTCTTCGTCACTTAAGCTGTCATATTCATGTTCGAAAAACGGCATGATCGAGATGTCCAGCTCGCGCATACCGCGGCGGCATGCCCAATGAATACGTGCTTTGTTGTTAATATCCATGTTCTTCTCCCTGTCTCGCGAAAACGAAGTATCCCGTTATTGTAACGTGTTTTTCCCGCTCTTTTTACGGGAATATCAGTAAACTGAAGCTCGCTCGCTAAATAAAACCTTATTAAGCCAAAGGATTCACCATTTTTGGATGTCTCCTCGCAAAGCGCAACATATGGCACAAATAGCCTGTTTAAACCGCTTGCAATGGGCCATAGCTCTTTTACCATTAGTCATTATCACTGCGTTAAGCAAATCAGGACATTATTATGGCTTTTACATCTTTTCCTCCTCGCCAGCCTTTCGCGTCAACGCGTTTGCCTCTGACGCTAATGACGCTCGATGACTGGGCGCTCGCCACCATCACCGGTGTCGACAGTGAGAAGTATATTCAGGGTCAGGTCACGGCGGATGTCAGCCAGATGACCGAGCATCAGCACCTGTTGGCTGCACATTGTGACGCCAAAGGTAAAATGTGGAGCAACCTGCGTCTGTTCCGCCAGGGTGACGGTTTTGCATGGCTTGAGCGCCGTAGCCTGCGTGATGCGCAGCTCAGCGAGCTGAAAAAATATGCGGTCTTCTCGAAGGTGGTGATTGCCCCGGACGATGAACGAGTACTGCTGGGCGTAGCGGGATTCCAGGCACGTGCAGCGCTGGCCAATCTCTTTAGCGAATTGCCGAACAGTGATAAGCAGGTCATTACCGAAGGTGCCTCCACGGTATTGTGGTTCGAACACCCTGCCGAACGTTTTCTGCTGATCGTTGATGCCACCACAGCAGAAACCTTGGTTGAAAAGCTGCGTGGCGAAGCTGAGTTAAATAACAGCCAGCAGTGGCTGGCGCTGGATATCGAAGCGGGTATCCCCGTTATTGATACAGCCAACAGTGCACAGTTTATTCCACAGGCTACCAATCTGCAGGCTCTGGGCGGGATCAGCTTTAAAAAAGGCTGCTACACCGGTCAGGAAATGGTGGCTCGTGCAAAATTCCGCGGAGCCAACAAACGCGCCATGTGGACTCTGGCAGGTGCCGCCAGTCGAGTACCGGAAGCGGGTGAAGACCTGGAGCTGAAAATGGGCGAGAACTGGCGCCGTACCGGCACCGTACTCGCCGCAGTACAACTGGCCGATGGTCAGATACTGGTGCAGGTTGTGATGAATAACGACATGGAGGCCGACAGCGTGTTCCGCGTTCGTGAAGACGCGAAAACGCTGCATATCGTACCGCTGCCATATTCGTTAGACGAAGAGTAATTGGTAGGCCTGATAAGCGCAGCGCCATCAGGCAATTCGGCACAGGCTACCGGATTGCGGCGTTGGCTTGTCCGGCCTATAAAATACAGTCCGGGCGAGGCGTTTACGCCGCCCCCGGGGTTGCACTGAATCTATGCGTGTTGCCCCACGTACAGATAGATCGCCAGGAAATGGCAAACGCTGCCGCCCAGCACAAAGCCGTGCCAGATCGCATGGTTGTAAGGAATACGCTTACAGACGTAGAAAATTACGCCCAGCGAATACACCACACCACCAACAGCCAGCAACGTCACGCCTCCCGCCGCCAACTTAACCGCCAGTTGATACACCACAATCAGCGAAAGCCAGCCCATTGTCAGGTAGGTCACCAGTGACAGAACCTTAAACCGGTGCGCAATGGTTAGTTTGAATAAAATACCGATCAGCGCCAGGCTCCAGATAACAATCATCAGCCCACGTGCCAGCGGCGAATCAAGCCCCACCAGCAGAAATGGCGTGTAAGTCCCGGCAATCAGCAGATAAATCGCACAGTGGTCGAATTTTTTCAGCCAGACTTTCGCTCTCTGATGGGGGATCGCGTGATACAAAGTTGAGGCGAGGAACAGCAGGATCATGCTGCCGCCGTACAGGCTATAGCTGGTAATCGCCATAGCGCTGGCGTTGGTATCCACTGCCTGGACCAGCAATAACACCAGTCCGACAATCCCAAACACCAGCCCGATACCGTGACTGATGCTGTTGGCTATTTCCTCTGCCAGCGAATATCCCTGCGCGATTAATGGCTTCTGAACCATAACTTACTCCCGAGAAACGAACCCTATCGTGATTGCTCCTCTAGCGTAACTGAGAATGGTTCCAGTGAACACCTGTTAGCTAAAATAATTACCAGATAAATATTTATCATTAAAAATCACAGTGTTAGATTTTAAATTTCAGCTAACATGCGTACCATTAAAATCAAAGGCATTTAAAATCAATCACATAAAATTGCGTCTGATCCGGGTAAATCTCGGCAATGACATGTTTAAGTTCTTCAAGCGTCATGTTTTCCTGCTGGGCATGTTTATCCGTCAGCGTATCCAGCGTGACGGTTGAGGTGCCTACAACCTCAATCGTGCAGAAGTAACCGTCATCTTCGAAGCGCCCAACCCGTAAAATGTCCCCGGCTTTGAAGTGTGATTCGGACTCGTCACGAATAGTGATGGTCTTGCGTCCGGCCAGAATGTCATCCTGGAAACGCTGAAAAAAAGTGATGTCATTTGGCTGCATGTTATTATTCCCTGTAGATGAAGTCTGATGAGTGAGTTTTGCCATTGTGAGTATGTTCTCCCACGCTGCCATCGCCAGTCTCAACAATCTTGAGATGCTGGTCTACAACTATGTCATCAAAAACCGTGACAAAGTCATGTACATGACCATTCGCGAACTGGCCGATGCCGTGGGTGTTTCCACTACCACCGTACTGCGCTTTTGCCGCAAGCTTAAGTGTGAAGGTTACTCAGAATTTCGCGTGCGCTTCAAATTATATTTAGAGCAGAATGAACCGCAACAGGCTAATTTCGGTGCCAGCGAAATTATCAGCTTCTTTAAAGGCGTTAATAACGATGAGTTCGATAATCTGCTCGATCAGGCTGTTGATATTATATTATCTTCCGAACGTATTATATTCGTCGGAGCGGGAACATCCGGAGCCTTAGCCAAATATGGCGCACGTTTTTTCTCAAACGTTGGAAAATTCAGTAATCACATTGATGATCCTTATTTCCCGGTAACGAATGACATGGCCAGAAACGCGCTGGCGATCGTGCTTTCTGTTTCCGGTGAAACAGAAGAGATCCTGCGCTTTGCCAGCCAGTTCAGCCTGCATAACTGTAAGGTCCTGTCTGTCACCAGTCATGAACATTCGCGGCTGGCCAAATTGGCTGACTTTAATCTCTCCTGGCACGTTCCACAGACGCGCATTGCCGGAGTATACGATATAACCACACAGATCCCTGTTATTTATATTCTGGAGTCACTCGGCCGCAAGTTGGCGAAAAGAATAGCGTAAAAAAACAATCTGTTTTTTGGATGTAACAAATCACATTAGCGCTATTTTGTTATATCGTGACATTTATCTTTCCTTTGTTAGACTCAAAATCAGATTGTATTAATTTGAGACTGAGCGCAGATGAAAAAACTTACCTTACCAAAAGATTTTTTATGGGGTGGCGCGGTTGCGGCGCACCAGGTTGAAGGCGGCTGGAACAAAGGTGGCAAAGGCCCCAGCATTTGCGACGTACTGACCGGAGGGGCACACGGCGTTCCGCGAGAAATCACTCAGGAAGTTGAACCCGGTAAGTACTACCCCAACCACGAAGCTGTCGATTTTTACGGTCATTACAAAGAAGACATCAAGCTGTTTGCCGAGATGGGCTTCAAATGCTTCCGTACCTCAATCGCCTGGACCCGTATCTTCCCCAAAGGGGACGAAACCCAGCCGAATGAAGAAGGGCTAAAGTTCTACGACGACATGTTCGATGAACTGCTGAAGTACAACATTGAACCGGTCATCACCCTTTCCCACTTTGAAATGCCGCTGCATCTGGTTCAACAGTACGGTAGCTGGACCAATCGTAAAGTCGTCGATTTCTTTGTCCGATTTGCTGAAGTCGTTTTTGAGCGCTACAAGCACAAGGTCAAATACTGGATGACCTTTAACGAGATCAATAACCAGCGCAACTGGCGCGCACCGCTGTTTGGTTATTGCTGCTCCGGCGTGGTGTATACCGAGCATGAAAACCCGGAAGAAACCATGTACCAGGTGCTGCATCACCAGTTCGTGGCCAGCGCTCTGGCAGTGAAAGCCGCACGCCGCATCAACCCGGAAATGAAAGTCGGCTGCATGCTGGCGATGGTGCCACTGTACCCGTTCTCCTGTAAGCCTGAAGATGTGATGTTCGCGCAGGAATCGATGCGTGAGCGCTACGTTTTCACCGACGTTCAACTGCGCGGCTACTATCCATCATATGTACTGAACGAGTGGGAACGCCGCGAATTCAATATCCGAATGGAAGCCGGAGATGAGCAAATCCTGCGTGAAGGCACCTGTGACTATCTCGGATTCAGTTACTACATGACCAACGCGGTAAAAGCGGAAGGCGGCAGCGGCGATGCCATTTCTGGTTTTGAGGGCAGCGTACCGAACCCGCACGTAAAAGCGTCCGACTGGGGCTGGCAGATTGATCCGGTCGGTCTGCGTTACGCCTTATGTGAACTGTATGAGCGCTATCAGAAACCGCTATTTATCGTAGAAAACGGATTTGGAGCCTACGACAAAGTGGAAGAAGACGGCAGCATCAACGACGACTATCGCATCGACTATTTACGCGCCCACGTTGAAGAGATGATGAAAGCGGTAACCTATGATGGCGTAGACCTGATGGGCTACACGCCGTGGGGCTGCATCGACTGTGTCTCGTTCACCACAGGTCAGTACAGCAAACGTTACGGCTTTATCTACGTGAACAAACACGACGACGGCACCGGCGATATGTCGCGTTCACGCAAGAAAAGTTTTAACTGGTACAAAGAGGTGATTGCCAGCAACGGCGAGAAACTTTGATTTTTTGCCGGATGGCGGCGTAAACGCCTTATCCAGCCTACAGATTAAATTCCCGTAGGCTGGATAAGCATAGCGCCATCCGGCGATTAAATCCTACTTCCCGCCAGCCAGTTCCAGAAAACTTCCCGTTACGTAGGACGCCTTCTCGCTCAGCAGCCAGGTAATCGCCTGCGCGACCTCCTCCGGTTGTCCGCCGCGCTGCATAGGCAACATCGATTTCACGCGATCGACCCTTCCCGGCTCGCCGCCTGATGCGTGCATTTCAGTGTAGATAAGACCAGGTCGCACGCAGTTTACGCGGATCCCTTGCGCCGCAACCTCCAGCGCAAGGCCGGTGGTGAGCGTGTCCACAGCGCCTTTTGAAGCTGCGTAATCAACATATTCGAATGGCGCACCAAGCCGTGATGCAGCCGAAGAGACATTCACAATCGCCCCGCCTTGCCCTCCGTGTTTGAACGACATCCGCTTTACCGCTTCCCGACAACACAAAAAATAGCCGGTAACATTGGTCGCCAGCACGCGGTTAATTCTTTCAGCGGTTAGGCTTTCCACCGTGCTCTGTTCAAACAAAATCCCGGCATTATTCACTAACGCAGTCAGTGGTTCACCTTCGCGGTCAATAGATTCAAACATTGCCACAACCTGGCTTTCATCGCTGATATCAGCCCGTAGAGCAAACGCCTTTCCCCCGGCAGCGACAATGGTATTCACCACCTCCGTTGCCGCACGGATATTGTGATGAAAGTTAACCGCAACCGTGTAACCCTCTTGCGCTAACTGCAGCGCGGTTGCCCGCCCGATGCCGCGACTGCCGCCAGTAACCAGTACGATTCCCATGGATACCTCCAGATATGAAAAAGCCGGGAGGCGACTTCGCCTTACCCGGCCTACAAAAGCTTTACTGCGCGGAAAAGTTACTGATATTCGCTCATCGGCACGCAGGAGCAGAACAGGTTACGGTCACCGTAAACGTCATCAAGGCGTTTCACGGTTGGCCAGTATTTGTTCGCCACACCTGCCGGGAAGACGGCGATTTCGCGGCTATAACCGTGATTCCACTCCGCGACCAGCTCGTTTTGCGTGTGTGGTGAGTTAACCAGCGGGTTATCTTCCAGTGACCATTCACCGGCTTTCACGCGATCGATCTCAGCGCGGATTGCCAGCATCGCATTGATAAAGCGATCAAGTTCCACTTTGCTTTCAGATTCAGTCGGTTCAACCATCAGGGTACCCGCGACCGGGAATGACATAGTCGGCGCATGGAAACCGTAATCGATCAGACGCTTGGCAATATCCAGTTCGCTGATGCCGGTCTCTTCTTTCAGTGGGCGAATGTCGAGAATACATTCATGCGCCACGCGACCGTCGCGACCGGTATACAGTACCGGATAAGCATCTTTCAGACGGCTGGCAATGTAGTTAGCATTAAGGATCGCCACCTGGCTTGCCTGCTTCAGACCTTCTGCGCCCATCATACGGATGTACATCCAGCTGATTGGCAGAATAGATGCGCTACCGAACGGCGCCGCAGAAACTGCGCCCTGACGAGTGAGCATTCCTTCAATCTGCACTACGCTGTGACCCGGTACGAACGGTGCCAAATGTGATTTGACGCCAATCGGTCCCATACCTGGGCCGCCGCCGCCGTGCGGAATGCAGAATGTTTTATGCAGGTTGAGGTGCGAGACATCTGCGCCGATAAAGCCTGGCGTGGTGATCCCAACCTGAGCGTTCATGTTCGCGCCATCAAGGTAAACCTGGCCGCCAAACTGGTGTACAACGTCGCACACTTCACGGATCGTTTCTTCATACACGCCGTGAGTAGACGGATAGGTCACCATGATGCAGGAGAGGTTCGCAGCATGTTGTTCTGCTTTTGCTCGCAGATCGTCCAGGTCAATGTTGCCGTTCTTATCACAGGCGACAACCACTACCTGCATCCCCGCCATCTGTGCGGATGCCGGATTGGTGCCGTGGGCAGAAGCCGGGATCAGACAGATATCGCGATGGCCTTCGTTACGGCTTTCGTGATAGTGACGAATCGCCAGCAGACCCGCATACTCGCCCTGCGCGCCGGAGTTCGGCTGCATGCAGACGGCGTCATAACCGGTCAGTTTTACCAGCCACTCGGAAAGCTGGCCGATCATCTGGTGATAACCTTCTGCCTGCTCTGGCGGGCAGAACGGGTGAAGTTCAGCGAATTCCGGCCAGGTGATAGGGATCATCTCGGCGGCAGCGTTCAGCTTCATGGTGCAAGAACCCAGCGGGATCATTGCCTGGTTCAGCGCCAGATCTTTGCGCTCCAGCGAGTGCATGTAGCGCATCATCTCGGTTTCGCTGTGATAGCGATTAAATACCGGATGGCTGAGGATCGCATCGTCACGCAGCATGCTGTCCTGAATGGAACGGCTGTCGAGCGCCACGTCTTTATCCAGCGTATCGATGTTCAGACCGTGGCTGTCGCCCAGCAGAACATTGAACAACTGCACCACGTTTTCACGGGTGGTGGTTTCATCGAGCGTAATACCTACCGCGTTATGGATATCACTACGCAGGTTGATTTCTGCCGCTTCAGCACGCGCCAGAACAGCCGCTTTGTCGGCCACTTCAACACACAGAGTGTCGAAGTAGTGCGCATGGCGCAGCTTCAGCCCTTTCTGCTGCAGGCCGGCCGCCAGAATATCAGTCAGGCGGTGGATGCGATTAGCGATACGTTTCAGGCCAACCGGACCATGATAAACGGCATACAGGCTGGCGATGTTGGCCAGCAGAACCTGCGAGGTACAAATGTTGGAGTTCGCTTTCTCGCGGCGGATATGCTGCTCGCGAGTCTGCATCGCCATGCGCAGTGCGGTATTGCCCGCCGCATCTTTCGATACGCCGATAATACGGCCTGGCATGGAGCGTTTGAATTCGTCTTTAGCGGCGAAGAATGCCGCGTGTGGGCCGCCGTAACCCATCGGAACGCCGAAGCGTTGCGCAGAGCCGAAAACAATATCCGCGCCCTGTTTGCCCGGTGCAGTCAGCAGTACCAGCGCCATAAAGTCGGCAGCGACACTGACCACAACTTTACGGGATTTCAGCTCGGCAATCAGTTTGCTGTAGTCGTGCACTTCACCGGTGGTGCCAACCTGCTGCAACAGCACGCCAAACACATCCTGGTGATCCAGAGCTTTCGCCGCGTCATCAACAATGACGTCAAAGCCAAAGGTTTCTGCACGGGTGCGAACCACGTCCAGCGTTTGCGGGTGAACATCAGCCGCCACAAAGAAACGGTTGGCATTTTTCAGTTTGCTGACACGTTTGGCCATCGCCATGGCTTCAGCAGCCGCAGTGGCTTCATCCAGCAGAGAAGCAGAAGCCATATCCAGGCCCGTCAGGTCCAGTGTGACCTGTTGGAAGTTCAGCAGAGCTTCCAGTCGTCCCTGGGAGACTTCCGGCTGATACGGCGTATATGCGGTGTACCAGCCTGGGTTTTCCAGCATGTTACGCAGAATAACCGGTGGCAACTGCACGGCGGTGTAGCCCATGCCAATGTAGGACGTAAAGCGCTTGTTACGCCCGGCGATGGCTTTTAATTCAGCCAGCGCAGCGTATTCGGTCGCCGCCTCGCCCACCTGTGGCGGGGTTGCGAGCTGAATGTCTTTCGGCACAATCTGGCCGATCAGCGCGTTTAACGACTCGGCGCCAACCGCATTCAGCATCTCTTGCTGCTGCGCGGCGTCCGGTCCGATGTGGCGTTCAATGAAAGCGCCGCTGTTTTCAAGCTGGCTTAACGTCTGTGTCATGGGCGATGGTTCCTGAAACGTGCAGTGAATCGTGATGGTCTCTGTCTACGTGCCCGGTGGCGCTAGCGCTTACCAGGCCTACGCATGCTTTGTAGGCTGGATAAGCGCAGCGCCATCCGGCAAAAGCGTATTTACTCGTCTTCTAACAAAGCTTCGTATGCGGTCGCATCCAACAGCGATTCAATTTCGCTTTCATCGCTGGCTTTGATTTTGAAAATCCAGCCACCCGCATACGGTTCGCTGTTGACCAGTTCCGGGGAGTCGCTGAGCGCATCGTTAACCGCAACAATCTCACCGCCTACTGGCGCATAGATATCGGATGCCGCTTTTACGGACTCCGCAACGGCGCAATCATCGCCCGCGCTGACGGTGGCGCCAACTTCTGGCAGGTCAACGAAAACCATGTCACCTAACAGCTCCTGAGCGTGTTCGGTGATACCAACGGTGTAAGAGCCGTCAGCTTCTTTGCGCAGCCATTCGTGTTCTTTGCTGTATTTCAGTTCTGCAGGTACGTTGCTCATCAATCAATCTCCAAAAAAGGATGAATTACGCGACGGCTTTGCCGTTACGCACAAAAACAGGTTTAGTCACTTTTACCGGCATTTCACGGTTACGGATCTGTACGATCGCAGTCTCACCGATACCCGCAGGCACACGCGCCAACGCGATGCTGTAACCCAGAGTTGGGGAGAATGTGCCACTGGTGATAATGCCTTCATGCTGGTTGCCAGAAGCATCGGTGAAACGCACCGGCAGTTCATTACGCAGCACGCCCTTCTCAGTCATCACCAGCCCGACCAGCTGTTCGTGGCCTTTTTCACGCTGCATTTCCAGCGCTTCACGACCGATAAAGTCGCGGTCAGCCGGTTCCCACGCGATGGTCCAGCCCATGTTGGCCGCCAGCGGAGAAATACCTTCGTCCATCTCCTGGCCATACAGGTTCATACCCGCTTCCAGACGCAGGGTGTCACGCGCGCCGAGACCGCAAGGTTTGACACCAGCCTGAACCAGCGCGCGCCAGAAATCTGCCGCCTTTTCATTCGGCATGGCAATTTCATAACCTGCTTCGCCGGTATAACCGGTGGTTGCGATAAACAAATCACCTGCCTGAACGCCGAAAAACGGCTTCATGCCTTCAACCGCATGACGCTGCTCGTCAGTAAACAACGTAGCTGCTTTTTCCTGCGCATTTGGACCCTGCACCGCAATCAGCGACAGGTCGTCACGAACGGTGATGTCGATGGCGTAAGGTTCAGCGTGTTGGGTAATCCAGGAGAGGTCTTTTTCGCGGGTGGCGGAGTTTACAACGAGGCGGAAGAAATCTTCAGTGAAGTAGTAGACAATCAGGTCATCTATCACGCCGCCCGAAGCGTTGAGCATCCCGGAGTAGAGGGCTTTACCCGTCTTCGTTAGCTTCGCGACGTCGTTTGCCAGCAGATAACGCAAGAACTCCCGGGTGCGGCTACCGCGCAGGTCGACGATGGTCATATGCGACACATCAAACATTCCGGCGTCGGTGCGAACAGCATGGTGTTCATCGAGCTGAGAACCGTAATGCAGTGGCATCATCCAGCCATGGAAATCGACCATGCGCGCGCCACATAGCGTGTGTTGTTCGTACAAAGGAGTCTGTTGAGCCATCTTTTCCTCGTTGAATAAGCGGGGCTACCAACTCTTTCGCGGTGAAATTTTCGCCACGAAACCCAGCACCGCAGCCGCTCCAGGGGCTACGACGCAAACGTTCTCTTTGTCCTGAACTTACCACCGAAACAGACGCTAAACCATAAGTCAAAATTAACCATCACATTAGCTTATGGCGAAAAACAGCCAGATCGCCAACAGAATAAAACTCCATACACATAACAATTAATCAGAACAACAAACGAATATAAGCGCAAAATTACAGCACCAATCCATATTAAATGTGGAAAAAATGTCAAAAATGGCGTTATGAAAAAAACGTAAAATTAGAAAAACTAATGCGAAAAAAGGAGTGGAATTAGATTATTTCAAATGAGAGAAGCACCCCGGCGCGAAGGCCGGGAGAGGAAAGTGTGACGGGTCTCAAACTCTTAAGATTGTCCTTACGGACACTAACGTAACCACTCGGGAAGATCGTTCAGTCCCATCGCCTGACGGATGAGTTGTGGTTTTACGCCCGGGAGGGTATCGGCCAGTTTCAGCCCAATATCGCGTAGCAGTTTTTTCGCCGGATTCTCGCCTGCAAACAGTTCACGGAAACCCTGCATCCCCGCCAGCATCAGCGCTGCGCTATGCTTACGGCTGCGCTCGTAGCGGCGTAAATAGAGATACTGACCAATATCTTTTCCCTGACGCTGTAGCCGCTTAAGCTCATCGATCAGTTCCGCCGCATCCATAAAGCCAAGGTTAACCCCCTGACCCGCCAGCGGGTGGATGGTATGCGCCGCATCCCCCACCAGCGCCAGACGATGGGCCGCGAACTGGCGGGCATAACGTCCCGTCAGCGGAAACGCCTGACGTTCGCTTTCAAGGCTGCACAGCCCCAGACGATTATCAAAGGCGATATTCAGCGCCTGATTAAACTCGTCAACGCTTGCCTGCTGCATACGTTCTGCTTCCTGCGGCGAGAGCGACCAGACGATAGAGCACAGGTGCGGATCGCTGAGTGGCAGGAATGCCAGAATCCCTTCGCCATGAAACGCCTGACGCGCAACCGCACCGTGAGCTTCCTGCGTACGGATAGTCGCCACCAGCGCATGATGACGGTAGTCCCAGAAGGTGAGCGGAATGTCCGCTTTATTGCGCAGCCAGGAATTAGCGCCATCGGCACCGACGACCAGACGCGCCGTCAGCATTGTGCCATCTTTGAGGCTCAGAAATGCCTCGTTCTCGCCCCAGGCCACCTGCTGTATTTCAGCTGGCGCCATCATCGTAATATCCGCTGAACGCTGCGCCTTTTGCCACAGTGCATAATGGATTTCTGAGTTTTCAACGATGTGACCCAAATGGCTGTAGCCCATGCTCTGGTCATCAAACGCAATACGTCCAAAGCTGTCTTTGTCCCAGACTTCCATGCCGTGGTAGCAGCAAGCGCGACGAGCAACAATGTCGGACCAGACGCCAAGACGGGTAAGCAGTTTTTCGCTGGCTGCATTAATGGCCGAAACGCGAAGCTGAGGAGGAGCATCCGCCGCCAACGGCTGCGGAACATGTTGTTCTAACACCGCAACGCGCAACCCGCTGCCCTGCAGGCCGCAGGCAACCGCCAGTCCCACCATGCCGCCACCAACAATTGCTACATCAACACTTTGCACTGTTTATACCTCGAAACCTGTAATCCGTAGGCCTGATAAGCGCAGCGCCATCAGGCATTTTTGCGGGGACCCTTGCCGGATGTCGGCGTTGCCTTATCCGACCTACAGGTCATATTTATCGTGCAACCCAACCCAGGGTCCGCTCCGCCAGCGCATCGCGCGCAGGGGTGAATAATTCCATCGCCATCAACCCGACATTGCGCCCAACAACCAGCGGGGCCCAGTGATTGGCAAACAAATACACTAAATTGTTGGTCACACCAATCGTCGTCTCGCGATCGCGCTCGCGGCGCTGCTGATAACGTGCCAGCACCGCATAATCACCGACATCTTCCGCGCCGTTTTGCGCCTGCGTCAGCGTCTCAGCAAGGCTCATTACATCGCGCAGGCCAAGGTTGAAACCTTGCCCGGCAATGGGATGCAGCGTCTGGGCGGCGTTCCCTACCAGCACGGTACGATGGGTAATCGCTTTCAGCGCCGTAGTTAACGAAAGCGGATAAGCGCTGCGTTTACCGGCCTGGGTAATACGTCCCAGTCGCCAGCCAAAAGCGGTTTGTAGTTCACGGCAAAACTGTTCGTCGGACCAGGTCATGATCTCATCACGCTGCTCCAGTGGATGGCACCACACCAGCGAGCAGCGACCGTCAGACATTGGCAGCATTGCCAGCGGGCCATATTGCGTGAAGCGTTCAAACGCTCGCCCGTCGTGCGGTACAGAGGTCGTGACGTTGGCAATCACCGCCAGTTGTTCATAAGGCTGTTGCAGCCAGTCAACACCGCAGGCAGTCGCCAGTGCGGAACGCGTGCCGTCAGCAGCCACCAGCAGGCGACCGGTAATCATCTCGCCATTCTCCAGCGTCACTTCAACGCGATCCTGCGTGCGCGACACGCTGGCTACGCGGTCGGGGCAGTGCAATGTGACACCCGGTGCTTTGCGCAGCAGCGCAAACAGACGCAGCCCGACGTCGTGCAGTTCTACCACCTGGCCCAGAGCTGGAATACGGTATTCCTGCGCATCCAGCGTCACAAATCCGGCATGGCCGCGATCGCTGACGTGAACCGTTTTAATGGCCGTTGCGCAATCGGCAATCGCCTGCCATACGCCAATTCGCGCCAGCTGTTGGCAGGTTCCTGCCGCCAGCGCGATCGCCCGGGCGTCAAACCCGGGATGGCGGTCAGTTTCAGGTTCGCTCGCTTCTATCAGATGAACCGGCAGAGTCCCATGGCTGAGCTGAGAAATGGCCAGCGCCAGCGTCGCGCCAACCATACCACCACCAACGATAATCACACTCATTGCAGTCGCGCCGCAGCCATCAAGGCTTCAATGTCATCGGCTTTCTTCACTACGCTGGCGGTCAGGTTTTCATTGCCGTCCTCGGTGATGAGGATGTCATCCTCAATACGAATGCCGATACCACGATAAGCCGGTGGTACATCAGCATCCGGCGCGATATACAGTCCCGGTTCGACGGTGAGTACCATTCCCGGCTCAAGAATGCGTGAGCGGTCCTGACCATAAACGCCGACATCGTGCACATCCAGACCCAGCCAGTGGCTTAGACCATGCATAAAGAATGGGCGATGCGCATTTTCAGTAATCAACTGATCGACATCACCGTGCAGAATGCCAAGCTTCACCAGCCCCGTAATCATGATACGCACCACTTCGCCAGTGACTTCCTGAATGGACGTTCCGGGACGATACAGACGCAGGCTGGTCTCTAAGGATTCCAGCACGATATCGTAGATTTCACGCTGTGCTGGGGTAAATTTGCCGTTTACCGGGAAGGTCCGCGTAATGTCACCCGCATAGCCTTTGTATTCACAGCCAGCGTCAATCAGCACCAAATCGCCATCGCGCATTTCACTTTCATTTTCGGTGTAATGCAGGATACAGCCGTTTTCACCGCTGCCGACAATCGTGTTATAGGACGGATAACGCGCGCCATGACGGGTAAATTCATGGTGAATCTCCCCTTCTAACTGGTATTCAAACATTCCCGGACGGCATTTTTCCATCGCGCGGGTATGCGCCAGTGCGGTGATTTCTCCGGCACGACGCATGACCGCGATTTCTTCCGGTGATTTGAACAGGCGCATTTCATGCACCATCGGACGCCAGTCGATAATCGCGGCAGGCGCGTGCAGATTTTGTCTGGAGCCTTTGCGCAGTTTATCCAGCGCCGTGCACACAATCTCGTCGGCCCAGGCATACTCGCCCTGGGCGTGGTATACCGCGTCCAGACCATTGAGCAGCAAATACAGCTGTTGATTGATTTCACTGAAGGCCAGCGCCCGGTCAACGCCAAGTTTTACCGGGGCAGCATCCTGGCCCAGACGGCGGCCAAACCAGATCTCCGCCGTCAGATCGCGAACCCGATTGAACAAAACGCTGTGGTTATGAGTGTCATCACTTTTGATCAGCACCAGCACGGCTTCAGGTTCGTTAAAACCGGTGAAGTACCAGAAATCACTGCTTTGGCGGTAAGGGTATTCACTGTCCGCGCTACGCGTCGTTTCCGGTGCGGCAAAAATCAGCGCGGCGCTGCCGGGCTGCATTTGTGCCAGTAAAGCCTGGCGACGACGCTGGAATTCTTGCTGAGATATCTCGCTCATCACACTCTCCTTTGCGTTTCGTTCTTAGTGCAGAGTCGGTTTACGGACTTCCGGCGCGGTCGGCTGCTGACGCGTAAACGTGTCATGACACAGCAAGGCGGCTACGCGCACGTATTCGATGATCTCTTCGAGCGACATTTCCAGCTCTTCCTGATCTTCGTCTTCGTCATATCCCAATTGAGCGATATTGCGCAGGTCGTCAATCGCTTCCCCGGTTTCGCCGGTCACTTTGTCGAGCTTCGGTTGCGTGACGCCAAGGCCCAGTAAAAAGTGGTTTACCCATCCCGCCAGCGCATCGGCGCGATCGAACACGCTGACGTCATCCCCTTCAGGCAGATAAAGCTGAAAAAGGAAGCCGTCGTCTTCGAGGGCATCACTGGTGGCTGAGTGCATTTTCAGCAGCGCCTGAGCCAGCTCGTGACCAAAGGCCAGACCTTCGTTCGTCAGGTCGTGCAGCAGCGGCTGCCATGAGCTGTCGTTATTTCCGCCGCAAATCATTCCGCTTATCAAGCCGTGCATTTCGGCCGGGGTTAATCCAGCCCCTTGTTGGTTCAAAAACTGGCTAACTTCGTTGTAACCAGGCATTTCGTTCTGTATAGACATAAGCATTCGTCATCAAAGGGAGGAATATTCATGGTATGCTACCACTTTGGACCCTGGTGGACCAGAAAAGGGCTTGTATCTTGATACCAGGGTAGCTATAGTGTCGCCCCTTCGCGGACCCACGGTCTGGAGACGAAGGCAGCGCAGTCAATCAGCAGGAAGGTGGCATGTCTGCACAACCCGTCGATATCCAAATATTTGGCCGTTCACTGCGAGTGAATTGCCCGCCTGAACAAAGGGATGCGTTGAATCAGGCTGCGGACGATCTCAATCAGCGATTGCAAGATCTGAAAGTTCGCACTAGAGTCACAAATACTGAGCAGTTGGTTTTCATCGCCGCGTTGAACATCAGCTATGAATTAACTCAGGAAAAAGCGAAGACGCGTGAGTACGCGGCGAGCATGGAACAACGTATTCGGATGCTACAACAGACCATCGAACAGGCGTTGCTTGATCAGGGTCGCATAACCGAAAAAACGGGCCAAAACTTTGAATAACACTTTTCGGTTTACTGTGGTAGAGTGCCCGTGAAGACAAAATTTCTCTGAGATGTTTGCAAGCGGGCCAGTCCCCTGAGCCGATATTTCATACCACAAGAATGTGGCGCTCCACGGTTGGTGAGCATGCTCGGCCCGTCCGAGAAGCCTTAAAACTGTGACGACGCATTCACCTTGAACCAAGGGTTCAAGGGTTACAGCCTGCGGCGGCATCTCGGAGATTCCCTTCTACCTGGCAACAGCCATGACATTACTTTCTGAACTCCCTTTATCCCGGCAAGAAATCCGTCAACTGATTCGGCAGCGTCGTCGTGCGCTTACTTCCGAACAGCAACGACAATACGGTCAGCAAGCCGCGACCCGAATGCTCAGTTATCCCCCTGTTGTACTCGCTCATACCGTGGCGGTATTCCTCTCGTTCGATGGCGAACTCGATACCCAGCCGCTAATAGATCAGCTGTGGCGAGCGGGCAAGCGCGTCTATCTTCCGGTTCTTCATCCCTTCAGCCCTGGCAACCTGCTGTTCCTGCACTATCATCCGCACAGCGACCTGGTAACCAATCGCTTAAAGATCCAGGAACCACGACTTGATGTACGTGACGTATTGCCGCTCTCACAACTGGATGTACTGATTACGCCGTTAGTGGCGTTTGATGAGGTCGGGCAACGCCTGGGTATGGGCGGTGGATTTTATGACCGTACGTTGCAAAACTGGCAGCAGCATAAGATCCAGCCCGTAGGCTACGCGCACGATTGTCAGCGAGTGGAAAAGCTGCCTGTCGAAGAATGGGATATCCCACTGCCTGCGGTGGTGACGCCATCCAAAATCTGGGAGTGGTAGCTTTTTTTGCCAATTGCGGCAAGGCTCGAAAACAGAATGTATGCGTGACAGGAAGAGATTTTGAGGCCGGGAAATCAGAGGGAAGATGGGCAGGTCAACCGCCTGCCCATGTAGAGGAAATCAGTACAGCAGACGAGCGCGAATGGTTCCCGGAAGGGCTTTCATCGCCAGCAGCGCTTTCTCTGCCACATCTTCATCCGCTTCAATATCAATAACCACGTAACCTACCTGTGCGGAAGTCTGCAGATACTGCGCGGCAATGTTGACGCCCTGCTCGGCAAAAATCTGGTTCAGCGCAGTCAGTACGCCCGGACGGTTTTCGTGAATGTGCATCAGACGACGACCGCCGTGCAGCGGCAGCGAAACTTCCGGGAAGTTAACTGCAGACAGCGTAGAGCCGTTGTCGGAATACTTGGTCAGTTTCCCAGCCACTTCCAGACCGATGTTTTCCTGTGCTTCCAGCGTTGAACCACCAATGTGCGGCGTCAGGATCACGTTGTCGAAATCACACAGCGGCGAGGTGAACGGATCGCTGTTAGAAGCAGGTTCCGTTGGGAAGACGTCAATGGCCGCTCCCGCCAGATGTTTTGTTGCCAGCGCATCACACAGCGCAGGAATATCGACAACCGTACCGCGTGCGGCGTTGATCAGCAGTGCGCCTGGTTTCATCAGCGCAATCTCATGCGCGCCCATCAGATTTTTGGTGGAGGCGTTTTCCGGTACGTGCAGGCTCACCACGTCGCTCATATTGAGCAGGTCGGAAAGATGCTGAACCTGGGTGGCGTTGCCAAGCGGGAGTTTATTTTCAATATCATAGAAATAGACATGCATCCCCAGCGATTCCGCCAAAATGCCTAGCTGAGTACCAATGTGGCCGTAGCCGATGATCCCCAGTTTTTTGCCACGCGCTTCAAACGAGCCGGTAGCCAGTTTATTCCACACGCCGCGGTGTGCTTTGGCGTTTGCTTCGGGTACGCCGCGTAGCAGGAGCAGCAGTTCGCCAATCACCAGTTCCGCAACGGAACGCGTGTTAGAGAATGGCGCATTAAACACGGGGATCCCGCGCTTTGCCGCAGCGCTGAGATCAACCTGGTTGGTGCCGATACAGAAGCAGCCAATCGCGACCAGTTTCTCTGCGGCGTCAATCACATCTTCAGTCAGATGGGTACGGGATCGCAGGCCAATGAAGTGGGCATCACGGATGGACTCTTTCAGTTGTTCAGTGTCCAGAGCGCCTTTATGAAACTCGATGTTGGTATAACCTGCTGCACGAAGGCTTTCGAGCGCTTTTTGATGCACGCCTTCAACCAGCAGAAATTTAATCTTATCTTTCTCCAGTGATACCTTTGCCATTTCCCCGACCCTGTCTTTTTTTGTTCAAACTGATGTGTTGTGTGTGGGATTTTCATCCGTCTCTTCAACATATCAAAAAATAATATTGCGGCAATATGAACGTTTGCGTCGCCGTGCTGAAGAAATGTCATTCAGAGAGAAATGTCAGAGGAAAATACTGGCGATAACTTTTTCTTTGGAGAGATCGGCAGGACAATATTATAAACGTGACACAAGTCACCAAATTTGCCCTGCCAAAATTTTTTTAACGGGAGAAGACACTCCCGTCAGATCATTTTACGATAGTTTTCACGCCGTCTGGCGTACCGATCAGCGCGACATCCGCACCACGATTGGCAAACAGACCGACGGTTACCACGCCCGGAATCGCATTGATGGCGTTTTCCATCGCGATGGCATCGAGGATCTCCAGACCGTGTACATCAAGGATCACGTTACCATTGTCCGTCACTACACCCTGACGGTATTCAGGACGACCGCCCAGCTTCACCAACTGGCGAGCCACAGCGCTGCGCGCCATTGGGATCACTTCAACCGGCAGCGGGAAGTTACCGAGAATATCGACTTCTTTGGACGCGTCGGCAATACAGATAAATTTCTTCGCCACGGAAGCAATAATTTTTTCACGGGTCAACGCTGCGCCGCCGCCCTTGATCATCTGCATGTGGCCGTTGATTTCATCCGCGCCGTCAACGTATACGCCGAGGCTGTCCACTTCGTTAAGATCGAACACGTGGATACCGAGGCTTTTGAGTTTTTCGGTTGAAGCGTCCGAACTGGATACCGCACCTTCAATCTGACCTTTCATTGTGCCCAGCGCATCAATAAAGTGTGCGGCTGTTGAACCTGTACCTACGCCCACAATGGTACCGGGCTGTACATACTGAAGTGCCGCCCATCCTACTGCTTTTTTCAGTTCATCCTGCGTCATGATCGTTTCGCCTGTGGTGTGAATATGGTGGGAAAATTCACGCGCATTATAGAACATTGTGCAGAAAAATGTCCCCACACCCGCTCGCAAGCGGCGGATTTCGTCTTTACCCAACCTAAATTTGTGTCATAGTGCAGAACAAGCAAAATTTTCAGGAGTGCGTCAAAGCAATGAAACGTCCGGACTACAGAACACTACAAGCACTGGATGCGGTTATTCGTGAACGAGGATTTGAGCGCGCGGCGCAAAAGCTGTGCATCACGCAATCCGCGGTTTCACAGCGCATAAAACAGCTTGAGAATATGTTCGGACAACCGCTGCTGGTGCGTACCGTACCACCACGCCCAACCGAACAGGGGCAAAAACTACTGGCGCTTTTGCGTCAGGTTGAACTGCTCGAAGACGAGTGGCTGGGTGATGAACAAACCGGTTCGACGCCGCTGCTGCTCTCACTGGCGGTGAACGCCGACAGTCTGGCGACCTGGTTGCTTCCGGCGCTGGCTCCGGTACTGGCAAATTCGCCGATTCGGCTGAACCTGCAGGTTGAGGATGAAACCCGAACTCAGGAACGTCTGCGTCGTGGTGAAGTGGTCGGTGCGGTGAGTATTCAACATCAGGCGCTGCCAAGCTGCCTGGTGGATAAACTCGGCGCGCTGGACTACCTGTTTGTTGGCTCTAAACCTTTCGCCGAGCGTTATTTCCCTAACGGCGTCACCCGCTCTGCCCTGCTGAAAGCTCCAGCGGTAGCGTTTGACCATCTTGATGATATGCACCAGGCGTTCCTGCAACAAAACTTCGACCTGCCGCCGGGCAGCGTGCCGTGCCATATCGTTAACTCGTCTGAAGCCTTTGTTCAATTGGCGCGTCAGGGAACGACCTGCTGCATGATCCCCCACTTGCAGATTGAGAAAGAACTGGAAAGCGGCGAACTTATCGACTTAACGCCGGGCCTGTTCCAGCGCCGGATGCTGTACTGGCACCGTTTTGCGCCGGAAAGCCGCATGATGCGCAACGTCACCGATGCGCTGCTGGCCTATGGTCACAACGTACTGCGTCAGGATTAAACCGCTCATAACCTCTGAGTGCCGGATGGTGGCGTAACGCCCTATCCGGCCGACAAGTCTTTTACCCTCTTTTCATGCTATTCCCGCCACGTCTTTGAAATAAATCACAAAATCAAACACGCCACGCGGCAAAAAACGACGCCCTGTTGGCTATTTTTTGCTGGCGACAAGCCAAATGAAAAAGCTCACCGTATTCGCAAAGATTCAACTTATTGCGTAATACGGAGCAAAAAATGGCAAACGTGCAGGAGTGGCAAACACTCGCCAATAAAGAACTCAGTCGACGGGAAAAAACCGTCGAGTCGCTGGAAAGACAGACGGCGGAAGGGATTGCCATCAAGCCGCTGTACACCGAAGAAGACCTCGATAATCTGGAAGTCACGGGCACCCTTCCCGGTCTGCCGCCTTACGTGCGTGGCCCGCGCGCCACCATGTATACCGCGCAGCCGTGGACCATTCGTCAATACGCTGGTTTCTCTACCGCCAAAGAGTCCAACGCCTTTTACCGCCGCAACCTCGCCGCCGGGCAAAAAGGGCTTTCCGTCGCCTTTGACCTTGCCACCCATCGTGGCTATGACTCTGACAACCCGCGCGTGGCAGGTGACGTCGGCAAAGCGGGCGTGGCGATCGATACCGTCGAAGATATGAAGGTGCTGTTCGACCAGATCCCGCTGGATAAGATGTCGGTATCGATGACCATGAACGGCGCGGTTCTGCCGGTACTGGCGTTTTATATCGTCGCTGCAGAAGAACAAGGTGTAGCGCCGGAACAACTCACCGGGACCATTCAGAACGATATTCTGAAAGAGTACCTGTGCCGTAACACCTACATTTATCCACCAAAACCGTCCATGCGCATTATCGCCGACATCATCGCCTGGTGCTCCGGCAACATGCCGCGCTTTAACACCATCAGCATCAGCGGCTATCACATGGGTGAAGCCGGAGCAAACTGCGTACAGCAGGTGGCCTTTACGCTGGCAGACGGTATTGAATACATCAAAGCCGCACTTTCCGCCGGACTGAAAATAGATGATTTCGCCCCGCGCCTGTCGTTCTTCTTCGGTATCGGCATGGATCTGTTTATGAACGTCGCCATGCTGCGCGCAGCGCGCTATTTGTGGAGTGAAGCGGTCAGTAGCTTTGGTGCGACCAACCCGAAATCTCTCGCTCTGCGTACCCACTGCCAGACGTCCGGCTGGAGCCTGACCGAGCAGGACCCGTACAACAACGTGGTGCGTACTACCATTGAAGCACTCGGCGCTACGCTTGGCGGTACCCAGTCGCTGCATACCAACGCCTTTGATGAAGCGCTCGGTCTGCCCACCGATTTCTCCGCCCGTATTGCGCGTAATACGCAAATCATCATTCAGGAAGAATCAGAGATCTGCCGCACCGTCGATCCGCTGGCCGGATCGTATTACGTCGAGTCACTCACCGATCAAATCGTGAAGCAGGCACGCACGATCATCAAACAGATTGATGAGGCAGGCGGCATGGCGAAAGCGATCGAAGCCGGGCTCCCTAAACGGATGATCGAAGAAGCTTCCGCGCGTGAACAGTCGCTGATCGACCAGGGTAAGCGCGTTATCGTCGGCGTCAATAAGTACAAGCTGGATAAAGAAGACGAGACGTCGGTACTGGAGATCGACAACGTGAAGGTGCGCAACGAGCAGATTGCCTCGCTGAAACATATCCGCACCACCCGCGACAACGATGCCGTCAAGACCGCGCTATCCGCGCTGACCCACGCCGCGCAACATAATGAAAACCTGCTGGCTGCTGCCGTCAACGCCGCCCGCGTTCGCGCCACGCTGGGTGAAATCTCCGACGCGCTGGAAGTCGCTTTTGATCGGTATCTGGTTCCCAGCCAGTGCGTCACCGGAGTGATTGCGCAAAGCTATCATCAGTCTGATAAATCCGCCGATGAGTTCGATACCATCGTTGCGCAAACCGAACAGTTCCTCGCGGAAAATGGCCGCCGCCCGCGTATTCTGATCGCCAAGATGGGTCAGGACGGCCACGATCGCGGCGCGAAGGTGATCGCCAGCGCCTACTCCGATCTCGGCTTTGATGTCGATCTCAGCCCGATGTTCTCCACACCGGAAGAGATCGCCCGCCTGGCGGTAGAAAACGATGTGCATGTGATTGGTGCCTCATCGCTGGCCGCCGGCCATAAAACGCTGATCCCGGAACTGGTTACCGCACTCAAAAAATGGGGGCGTGAAGATATCTGCGTGGTAGCAGGAGGTGTTATTCCGCCGCAGGATTACGCTTTCCTGCACGAACATGGCGTGGCAGCCATTTATGGCCCCGGCACACCAATGCTCGACAGCGTCCGCGATGTGTTAACCCGTATCAGTCAGCATCATGATTAACGCCGCCACGCTTGAAGATACCGTCCGTCGTTTGCGACTCGGTGAACGGGCTACGCTCGCCCAGGCGATGACGCTGGTCGAAAGCAACCACCCGCGCCACCAGCCGCTGAGTACGCAATTGCTGGACGCGATTATGCCGTTCACCGGTAACTCCCTGCGTTTGGGGATCACCGGTACGCCGGGCGCGGGCAAAAGCACTTTCCTGGAAGCATTCGGCATGCTGCTTATCCACCACGGATTACGGGTAGCGGTGATCGCCGTCGATCCCAGCAGCCCGGTCAGCGGCGGCAGCATTCTTGGCGATAAAACCCGCATGACGGAGCTGGCCCGCGCCGAATCTGCGTTTATTCGACCGGTCCCTTCCAGCGGTCATTTAGGCGGTGCCAGCCAGCGCGCCCGCGAATTAATGCTGCTGTGCGAGGCGGCTGGCTTTGACGTGGTGATTGTGGAAACCGTCGGCGTAGGGCAGTCAGAAACCGAAGTCGCAGGCATGGTGGATTGCTTTATCTCACTGCAAATCGCTGGCGGTGGCGACGATTTACAGGGCATCAAAAAAGGCCTGATGGAAATGGCGGATCTGGTCGTCATCAATAAGGACGACGGTGATAACCATACCAGCGTGGCCATCGCCCGCCATATGTACGAATCCGCCCTGCATATTCTGCGCCGTAAATATGACGAGTGGCAGCCGCGGGTATTAACCTGTAGCGCCCTGGAAAAACGCGGCATTGAGGAGGTCTGGCAAGCAATAACCGATTTTAAAACGTGCCTGACCGCCAGCGGTAAACTGGAAAAAGTTCGCCAGCAGCAGGCGGTGGACTGGTTACACCAGCAGGCTGAAGAAGAAGCCCTGCATCTGCTGTTTGCGCGGACTGATTTCGACCGCTATTTCCAGCAGACGCTACAGGCCGTTAAAAACAATGATCTTTCGCCGCGCACCGGTCTGCGGCACATCAGCGAATATATCCAGCATCATTACTTTCAATAAAGAGAACATTATGTCTTATCAATACGTCAACGTGGTCATCATCCAGAAAGTCGCGGTTATTGAGTTCAATTACGCCCGCAAGCTCAATGCCCTGAGTAAAGTGTTTATTGACGATCTGATGCAGGCGCTGAGCGATCTCAATCGTGCGGACATTCGCTGCATCATTCTGCGCGCCCCGAGCGGGGCCAAAGTGTTCTCTGCCGGGCATGATATTCATGAACTCCCGACCGGACGACGCGATCCGCTCTCCTATGACGATCCGCTGCGTCAGATAACCCGTATGATCCAAAAATATCCGAAGCCAGTGATCTCCATGGTCGAAGGCAGCGTCTGGGGCGGCGCGTTTGAAATGATCATGAGTTCCGATCTGATCATTGCAGCCAGTACCTCCACTTTCTCAATGACCCCGGTCAACCTCGGCGTGCCGTATAACCTTGTGGGCATCCACAACCTGACCCGCGACGCTGGTTTTCACATCGTTAAAGAGCTGATTTTTACCGCTTCACCCATCACCGCTCAACGCGCCATGGCGGTCGGGATCCTTAACCATGTCGTGCCCGTCGAGGAACTGGAAGATTTCACTCTGCAAATGGCGCACCACATCTCGGAAAAAGCACCGCTGGCCATCGCCGTCATCAAAGAAGAACTTCGCGTGCTGGGTGAAGCGCACACCATGAATTCCGATGAGTTCGAGCGTATTCAGGGCATGCGCCGCGCGGTGTACGACAGCGAGGATTATCAGGAAGGGATGAACGCGTTTATGGAAAAACGTAAACCTAATTTTGTTGGCCATTAATCACGTCCGAGGAAGGAGACGGCCATGAAACGGATGAGCGCCGAACAGGCGGCAGAAATTATCCAGCACGATGATATGGTGGCGTTTAGCGGCTTTACCCCTGCGGGTTCACCCAAAGCGTTACCCAGCGCAATTGCCCAACGCGCCTGCGAACGGCATCAGAACGGGCAGCCTTTTCAGATCCGCCTGCTGACCGGAGCATCAATTGGTGCCGCCGCTGATGATGTTCTATCCGCGGCGGATGCCGTTTCCTGGCGTGCGCCTTATCAAACGTCATCGGGCCTGCGCGAGAAAATTAATCAGGGCCAGGTGAGGTTTGTCGATCTCCATTTGAGTGAAGTGGCGCAAATGGTTAATTACGGTTTTTTTGGCGAAATCGATGTTGCCGTCATTGAAGCCTCCGCTATCGCGCCAGATGGCCGGATTTGGCTTTCCAGCGGTATTGGCAATGCACCCACCTGGCTGCTGCGGGCGAAAAAGGTGATAATCGAGCTGAATCATTACCATAATCCGCGTGTGGCGGAGTTTGCCGACATCGTGATACCCGGTGCGCCACCACGGCGTAACAGCGTACCTATTTTTCATACCATGGATCGCGTAGGCAGTCAGTGCGTACAGATAGACCCCAAAAAGGTGGTTGCAGTGGTGGATACCGAGCTGCCCGATGCCGGAAATGCATCGGATAAAACCAATCCGGTCAGCCAGCAAATTGCCGATAACGTAGTCACTTTCCTGCTGGCAGAAATGGCGCACAAACGCATTCCAGCGGAATTTCTGCCCTTACAAAGCGGGGTGGGTAATATCAACAACGCGGTAATGGCGCGACTGGGCGAGAACCCGGATATCCCGCCCTTTATGATGTATTCGGAGGTGTTGCAGGAATCGGTGGTGCATCTGCTGGAAACGGGCAAGATCACCGGTGCCAGCGCCTCCAGCCTGACTATTTCAGCCCCGTCGCTACAGAAGATTTACGACAACATGGACTTCTTCGCCAGCCGGATAGTGCTGCGCCCGCAGGAGATCTCCAATAACCCGGAAATCATTCGACGGCTGGGGGTTATTGCGCTTAACGTCGGTCTGGAATTTGATATCTACGGCCATGCCAATTCCACGCATGTTGCGGGGGTGAACCTGATGAATGGCATCGGCGGCAGCGGAGATTTCGAGCGCAACGCTTACCTGTCTATCTTTATGGCGCCGTCGATTGCCAAAGGCGGGAAAATCTCCACCATCGTGCCGATGTGCAGCCATGTCGATCACAGCGAACATAGCGTTAAAGTGATCGTGACCGAACAAGGGATTGCCGATCTGCGTGGGTTATCTCCGATGCAACGGGCACACACAATTATCGATAACTGTGCGCACCCTCTTTACCGGGATTATCTGCACCGCTATCTGGAGAAAGCGCCCGGCGGGCATATCCATCACGACCTCAGCCATGCGTTCGATCTGCATCGCAACCTTCTCGAAACAGGCTCGATGCTCGGTTAACTTGCACTACCGTCACGATCTTCAGCAATATGCTGGAGCATGGTGGCGGTATAGCGATGATTTTTCAGCGAATAGAGAAATTCCTGCATATACATGGGGCTGCCGGGCGCGTCGAAATACTTTAGCGTCGACGGATTCACCAGCCGCCAGGCGAAGTGAGGGATCACCGTCAAAAACTGCCCGCGTTCCACCGCGCTGATCTTGGCCATAAAGCTGTATGGACGATAGATTATCGTCGGGTTGATCCCACAGGGTCGCATGTAGGCATCCAGCATCGCCTCAAAGTTGGCGCGATTCTGGAAGCGCATTTGCAGCCATGGCAGCTCGCGCAGCAGATCCTGCGGCTGTTTTTCTTCGTAGCGCCGGGAAACGAGAAACCCCAGACGCAGCGGAGGCAGCTCGCTAATCGCCAGATTCTCCAGTTCCTGGACGCGGGGGGAAACGTGCTGCGGCGAGATAATAAAATCCAGTTTGCGATCGAACAGGTTATCAATAACCCCATTCTCGCTGAATTCAACGGCCTGAGCCGTCACGCCGTCATACTTGTCACCAAGGCTAATCAACTGGTCAAAAATAATCGTTGGGTAGGTATTGTCGATCCCGATGACGATTTCCCGCGAGCGGCGAGAGGCGTTATGGATTTCGTTATCAATGGCAGAAAGGCGCTGATAAACGGGAAACAGCTTCTGATACAGTTCCTGTCCGGCTTTATTCAGGCTGATGTTGTTATCTTTGCGGGTAAACAGCGTATAGCCGATTTGATCCTCCAGTGCGGCAATGCTTTTACCGAAAGGCGATGCGGTCATATGTATTTTTTCTGCCGCTCTGGCGATGTTATTGGTTTGCGCCAGCAGAATGAAATTACGCATCTTTTTCGAGATAAAAATATCCATAGCGTCCCCTTAAAAATCGCTATGGCCTATCCTCATTACGGCGAAAAAAAAGACTGGATGTGGGGTCTCATTTTTACAGTTGCTCACAGAAAAAACCCGGCTGGAAAGCCGGGTCTGCAATGATTACTGGGTTTTGGCTGGCGTTGCTGCTGGTTGCCCCGCCGTCGGCTCAATCTGGAAGACCACATCAACCTGATCGTCAAACTGAATAACCGGCTGTTCGTAGGTTTCCTGAGCGGATGTCGCAGGCGCTGCATCTGCTTTCATCATCCGTACCATCGGGCTCGGTTGATAATTGGAAACATGGTAACGCACGCTGTAAACGGGCCCCAATTTGCTGTTAAAGCCCGCAGCTAACTGCTCAGCCTGATGAATAGCATCATCAATTGCTGCTTTACGCGCTTTATCTTTGTAAGTATCCGGCTGGGCAACGCCAAGCGATACCGAACGGATCTCATTCAGACCGGCCTTCAGTGCACCATCGAGCAGCGCATTGAGTTTGTCCAGTTGACGCAGCGTGACCTCAACGGTACGTACCGCACGATAGCCTTTAAGGACGCTTTTACCATTCTGGTAGTCGTAGTCCGGCTGGGTGCGCAGGTTTGCCGCGCTAATATCTTTCTTCGCTATCTGGTTCTGTTCAAGGAAGGACAGATATTGTGCCACGCGCTCATCAGCCTGCTTCTTTGCTGAAGCCGCATCCTTTGCAGCTACGTTCACTTCAATCGCCAGAGTAGCGATGTCTGGTGTCGCATCCACGCTTGCCGTTCCGGAAGTCACGATGTGCGGTCCATTTGGCAACTCATTTGCCTGTACCGATAGTGCGCTGAATCCGACTAATGCCGCCAGGGCCATTATTTTGAACTTCACGGTCGTTCCTCCATGTTTCATTAATTACCCCGAAACTCAGGGCACATGCAGGCAAGCTTAGCCGATCTCGCTGCGTTGTCCATCAGACAACACTTAGTTGAACAACGCATGAACGTGCGCAACACCTTCTTTTGCCAACTGAAAAGCGATAAACCACATCACCAATCCTACCAGGGTATTGATGATCCGCTGTGCTTTAGCAGTGCGCAAACGCGGAGCGAGCCAGGCCGCCAGCAATGCCAGACCGAAGAACCAAAGGAACGAAGCGCTGACAGTACCCAGCGCAAACCAGCGCTTAGGCTCAACGTCCAGTTGGCCTCCCAGACTCCCCAGCACCACAAAGGTATCCAGATAAACATGGGGGTTGAGCCATGTCACCGCCAGCATAGTAGCGATAATTTTCCAGCGGCCCTGCTTCATCACCTCGGCGCTGGCCAGTTCCAGGTTACTGCTCATCGCCGTTTTTAACGCCCCGAAACCGTACCAGAGTAAAAATGCCACCCCACCCCAAGTGACAAGCGCCATCAGCCATGGTGACTGCATCAGCAAGGCGCTACCGCCAAAGATCCCCGCGCAAATCAGCACTAAGTCGCTGATAGCGCAGAGTAAAGCAATCATGATGTGATACTGGCGACGGATCCCCTGATTCATCACGAAGGCGTTTTGCGGACCGAGCGGAAGTATCATAGCCGCACCAAGTGCAAGCCCTTGAAAATAATACGATAACACGTTAATCATCCCGAACTGTTTCTCTTAGGAGCAGACTATAGCGCGGGGAAAACATTAGCGGAAATGGATAATTTTAATCAGGGATAAGAAGAATTAATACCACGGGGGGAGGGGGAAATGCCGGATGACGGCTGACGCCTTATCCGGCCTATAAAACCTGTGGGCCCGGTAAGCGATAGCGCCACCGGGCACGCGATTACTCTGCCGCGCTCTCTTTCACACGCTTGAAGTTCACATCCATCTGCGGGTACGGGAAGCTGATACCGTTGGCGTCAAACTCGCGTTTAATACGCTCCAGTACGTCCCAGTAAACGCTTTGCAGATCGCTACTGTTGCTCCAGACGCGTACCACAAAATTAATCGAGGAAGCGCCCAGCTCATTCAGGCGCACCGTCATTTCACGATCTTTAAGGATACGCTCGTCAGACTGAATGATATCGGTGAGGATTTTTTTCACCTGATCGATATCGGAGTCGTAAGCCACGCCGATGATAAATTCGTTACGACGAACCGGCTCACGAGAGAAGTTAATGATGTTCCCGGCAATGATTTTACCGTTTGGGATCACCACAATCTTACCGTCTACGGTACGCATAGTCGTGGAGAAAATCTGCACGTTGAGTACGGTTCCCGCTACGCCTCCGAGGTCTACATACTCACCTGCGCGGAACGGACGGAACATCACCAGCAGCACGCCAGCGGCGAGGTTGGACAGCGAACCTTGCAGTGCCAGACCAACGGCTAAACCTGCGGCACCGAGAACGGCAATCACAGAAGCGGTTTGTACCCCAACGCGGCCCAGAGCGGCAATCAGCGTGAACGCGATAATACCGTAACGCACCAGTGCAGAGAGGAAGTCAGCAACGGTTGCATCAATTTTACGTGCCACCATCAGGCGGTTAACGGTGTTTGATACGATGCGCGCCACAATCATACCGATAATGACAATGGCGATGGCCGCAACGATGTTGACGGCATAGCTTAACAGCAGCTCCTGATTGCGGACCAGCCAGGTGCCCGCACCATTTATGCTGTCGACAACATTCAAATCTTCCATTCAATATTCCTTTTTTGCTTACCCAAATGGGAAAAATAAAGCCGTCCCAACGGGACTGGCAATCTGACAAGGGTAAACAATAAACCTGGATTTTGCCAAACAGATCACAGAATTCTCTGCCAGCAGCATATTGAAATGGCAATAAAAAAGGCCCGCATTTGCGGGCCTCATGTCACGTAGAACGGCGTAAATTACAGAACGTCAACCGCGTTCAGTTCTTTGAAAGCCTGTTCCAGACGGGTGATCATGGTTGCCTGACCAGCACGCAGCCATACGCGCGGATCGTAGTATTTCTTGTTCGGCTGATCTTCGCCTTTCGGGTTGCCCAGCTGGCCCTGCAGGTAAGCTTCGTTCGCTTTGTAGTAGTTCAGAACGCCTTCCCAGGTAGCCCATTGGGTATCGGTGTCGATGTTCATTTTCACTACGCCGTAGCTTACGGAGTCTTTGATTTCCTGAGCAGTAGAACCGGAACCGCCGTGGAAGACGAAGTTCAGGCTGTTGTGCGGCAGGTTATGTTTCTTAGAAACATAGTCCTGAGAGTCGCGCAGGATGGTCGGGGTCAGAACAACGTTACCCGGCTTGTAAACGCCGTGAACGTTACCGAAGGAAGCTGCGATGGTGAAACGCGGGCTGATTTTGCTCAGCTCGGTGTATGCGTAATCAACGTCTTCCGGCTGGGTGTACAGTGCAGAAGCGTCCATGTGGCTGTTGTCCACGCCGTCTTCTTCGCCACCGGTGCAACCCAGTTCGATTTCCAGGGTCATGCCCATTTTGGACATGCGCGCCAGGTATTTGGAGCAGATTTCGATGTTCTCTTCCAGAGACTCTTCAGACAGGTCGATCATGTGAGAAGAGAACAGCGGTTTGCCGGTTGCTGCGAAGTGTTTTTCACCCGCGTCCAGCAGACCGTCGATCCACGGCAGCAGTTTCTTCGCGCAGTGGTCAGTGTGCAGGATAACCGGAACACCGTAGTGTTCAGCCATCTGGTGAACGTGATGCGCGCCAGAGATAGCACCAAGGATTGCAGCGCCCTGAGGAACGTCGGACTTCACGCCTTTACCCGCGATGAAAGAAGCACCACCGTTGGAGAACTGTACGATTACCGGCGCTTTAACTTTTGCAGCGGTTTCCAGAACGGCGTTGATGGAGTCGGTACCAACGCAGTTAACAGCTGGCAGAGCAAAGTTGTTTTCTTTAGCTACCTGGAAAACTTTCTGTACGTCATCACCAGTGATTACGCCTGGTTTTACGAAATCAAAAATTTTAGACATATTACGAATCCTGTATCTTCGGCCGTTGTACACATCATCCTTCAAGCCGCCTCATCGTTGGCTGCCCTCGCTCGCCCCGGTTACTTACGTAAGTAAGCTCCCGGGAACTCACTCTGTTGCCGCCTTGATGCAACTCGAATGATTTTGTGTAAAGAATTGAAGCGTGCTCTAAAGCGCGCTAATAATTGGGCAGGTTTCCCTGCCCATTAGATTCTTACTTTTTAGCACGCTCTTCGAGCATAGCTACTGCTGGCAGTACTTTACCTTCCACGAATTCGAGGAATGCGCCGCCGCCAGTAGAGATGTAGGAGATTTTGTCAGCAATGCCGAACAGGTCGATTGCTGCCAGGGTGTCACCGCCGCCTGCGATAGAGAACGCTTCGCTGTCTGCGATAGCGTTAGCAACGATTTCAGTACCTTTGCGGAAGTTCGGGAACTCGAACACGCCAACCGGGCCGTTCCACAGAATGGTTTTCGCATTCTTCAGGATGTCAGCCAGCTGCTGTGCAGAAGCGTCGCCGATGTCCAGGATCTGCTCGTCTTCTTTCACATCGCTAACGGACTTCAGAGTAGCCGGTGCAGTTTCAGAGAATTCAGTCGCTACGCGAACGTCGGTCGGGACCGGGATGTCACAAGTGGTCAGCAGACGCTTAGCTTCGTCAACCAGGTCAGCTTCGTACAGGGATTTACCCACGTTGTGGCCTTGAGCGGCAACGAAGGTGTTCGCGATACCACCGCCAACGATCAGCTGGTCAGCGATTTTTGACAGAGAATCCAGAACGGTCAGTTTGGTGGAAACTTTAGAACCGCCAACGATAGCAACCATCGGACGAGCAGGTTCTTTCAGTGCTTTACCCAGCGCATCCAGCTCAGCAGCCAGCAGCGGGCCTGCGCAAGCTACATCAGCGAATTTACCGATACCGTGAGTAGAAGCCTGTGCACGGTGAGCTGTACCGAAAGCGTCCATTACGAATACGTCGCACAGCGCAGCATATTTTTTGGACAGTGCTTCGTCGTCTTTCTTCTCGCCTTTGTTGAAGCGAACGTTTTCCAGAACTACCAGTTCACCGGCAGCGACTTCAACGCCGTCCAGGTAATCTTTTACCAGGCGAACCGGAGCAGACAGTTTGTCTTTCAGGTAGTTAACAACCGGCAGCAGAGAGAATTCTTCGTTGTACTCGCCTTCGGTAGGACGACCCAGGTGGGAAGTTACCATCACTTTCGCACCCTGTTTCAGGGCCAGTTCGATGGTCGGCAGAGAAGCACGGATACGCGCATCGCTGGTTACTTTCCCTTCTTTAACTGGTACGTTCAGGTCCGCACGGATAAAAACGCGTTTACCAGCCAGATCCAGATCGGTCATCTTAATTACAGACATGGTGAATCCTCTCGTTGATTCATAAAGTTTTGTCGACGCTCAAGCGTCGAGCCTGAAACCAATAGCAGCCATCGCTAACGTAGTGTCGAGCATACGGTTAGCAAAGCCCCATTCATTATCACACCAGACCAGCGTTTTGATCAGGTGAGCGCCACTCACACGCGTTTGCGTACCATCAACGATGGCGCTGTGCGGGTCGTGGTTAAAATCTACAGAGACCAACGGTAATTCCGTATAGTCAACTATACCATGAAATGCACCTTGTGCTGCTTTTTGCAGCAACTGGTTGACTTCACTGGCTTTTACTGGTTTTTTCACCGTCACGCTTAAGTCGATCGCCGTCACATTTATGGTCGGTACACGCACCGCTATCGCTTCAAAACGATCGTTAAACTGCGGGAAAATTCGCGTGATGCCCGCCGCCAGTTTGGTATCAACCGGAATAATCGACTGGCTGGCCGCTCGCGTGCGACGCAGGTCAGGATGATAAGCATCAATAACCTGCTGATCGTGCATCGCAGAGTGGATCGTGGTGACGGTACCAGACTCAATGCCGTAAGCATCATCCAGCAATTTAATGACGGGTATTATGCAATTCGTGGTGCAGGAAGCGTTGGAAACGATCCGGTGCTCAGCGCGCAGCTGATCCTGATTAACGCCATACACTACGGTTGCGTCGATGTCGTGACTACCAGGATGTGAAAAGAGCACTTTTTTTGCACCAGCGGCAATATGCGCCTCGCCGTGTTCGCGATTGCCGAAGACCCCCGTACAATCCAGCACGATGTCGACACCCAGTTCGCGCCATGGAAGTGCATCGAGTGTTCGCTCATGCAGAATGCGGATAGCGTCATCGCCAACGATGAGCTGGTCACGTTCCTGACGAACATCCCAGGCAAAACGTCCATGGCTGGTGTCATATTTCAACAAATGCGCCATGCCTGCAGCATCCGCAAGTTCGTTGATTGCCACCACGGTGATTTCCGCCCGACGCCCGGATTCATACAAAGCACGAACCACGTTGCGTCCGATGCGACCGAAACCATTAATCGCTACGCGTACGGTCATAGGTCTCCTGCAAGGATTTCTCAGAAACGATGTGGCAGACAGAGTAATGCAGCAAATCGCTCAGGGAAACCTTACCTGTCGCAAACTGCGACTAATTGGTTAATTGTCGAACATTTAATCGACTGAAACGCTTCAGCTAGAATAAGCGAAACGCGGAATAAAAGGAATGATTGTCCAGCAACAGAACACAGTTATCTGACTTGCGTCACATTTTAACGCCCTTCAACGCTAAATTTATTCCATATTCCAGAATGACGAATAACCGTAGCAAAATTATTTCGTTGTCGTGTTACACACCCTGATTTAAATCAGAAAGCCCCCTAACCTACATCTAATCACCAGCGCGAGGTCCGAGTCCCGGAGCCCTTCAACGATGCCGCAGACGGTCTGGATAGCAGACTGCGCCGTGCGATTGCGCAACGCGCGGCGCGTTCCGGAAAAGCAAAAAAAAACGGGTCGCCTGAGCGACCCGTTTTCACCTGTAATCGAAATTACAGCAGTTCTTTTGCTTTCGCGACAACGTTGTCTACGGTGAAGCCGAACTCTTCAAACAGCAACTCTGCCGGAGCAGACTCACCAAAGGTGGTCATACCGACGATTGCGCCGTTCAGGCCCACGTATTTGAACCAGTAGTCAGCGATACCTGCTTCCACTGCAACGCGAGCGGAAACCGCTTTCGGCAGCACAGACTCACGGTAAGCGGCATCCTGTTTGTCGAACGCGTCGGTAGACGGCATGGAAACCACGCGAGCCTTCACGCCTTCGGCAGTCAGTTTGTCCCACGCAGCCACAGCCAGCTCAACTTCAGAACCGGTAGCGATGAAGATCAGTTCCGGCTGACCGTCGCAGTCTTTCAGCACGTAACCACCGCGAGCGATGTTTGCCAGCTGCTCTTCGGTACGCTCCTGCTGTGCCAGGTTCTGGCGGGAGAGGATCAGCGCGGTCGGGCCGTCCTGACGCTCAACGCCGTATTTCCACGCAACGGCGGATTCAACCTGGTCACACGGACGCCATGTGCTCATGTTCGGGGTCACACGCAGAGAAGCAACCTGCTCTACCGGCTGGTGAGTCGGGCCGTCTTCGCCCAGACCGATGGAGTCGTGGGTGTAGACCATGACCTGACGCTGTTTCATCAGCGCAGCCATACGCACCGCGTTACGGGCATATTCCACGAACATCAGGAAGGTGGAGGTGTACGGCAGGAAACCACCGTGCAGGGAGATACCGTTTGCGATAGCGGTCATACCGAATTCACGCACACCGTAATGGATGTAGTTACCGGCAGTATCTTCGTTAATCGCTTTCGAACCAGACCACAGCGTCAGGTTAGATGGTGCCAGGTCAGCGGAGCCGCCGAGGAATTCAGGCAGCAGAGGACCGAAGGCTTCAATCGCGTTCTGAGAAGCTTTACGGCTGGCGATTTTCGCCGGATTAGCCTGCAGCTTAGCAATGAACTCGTTCGCTTTTGCGTCGAAGTCAGACGGCATTTCACCTTTCATACGACGGGTGAATTCAGCCGCTTCCTGCGGGAAGGCCTTCGCATAAGCAGCGAACTTCTCGTTCCATGCAGCTTCTTTTGCCTGACCGGCTTCTTTCGCATCCCACTGCGCGTAGATTTCAGACGGGATTTCGAACGGTGCGTATTTCCAGCCCAGCTGTTCACGGGTCAGTGCGATTTCTGCATCGCCCAGCGGTGCACCGTGAGAGTCGTGAGTACCCGCTTTGTTCGGAGAACCGAAACCGATGATGGTTTTGCACATCAGCAGGGACGGTTTGTCGGTCACTGCGCGTGCTTCTTCTACTGCACGTTTAATGGCGTCAGCATCGTGGCCATCAACGCCACGAACCACATGCCAGCCGTAAGCTTCAAAACGCTTCGCGGTGTCATCGGTGAACCAGCCTTCAACGTGGCCATCGATAGAGATGCCGTTGTCATCGTAGAACGCAACCAGTTTACCCAGCTTCAGCGTACCAGCCAGGGAACATACCTCGTGAGAGATACCTTCCATCATGCAGCCGTCGCCCATGAAAGCATAGGTGAAGTGGTCAACGATGTCGTGACCTGGACGGTTAAACTGCGCCGCCAGCGTTTTTTCAGCGATAGCCATACCCACTGCATTCGCAATGCCCTGACCCAGAGGACCTGTAGTGGTTTCAACACCCGCGGTGTAACCCACTTCCGGGTGACCCGGAGTTTTGGAGTGCAGCTGACGGAAGTTCTGCAGCTCGGACATCGGCAGATCGTAGCCGGTGAGGTGCAGCAGGCTATAAATCAGCATGGAGCCGTGGCCGTTGGACAGCACGAAGCGGTCGCGGTCAGCCCAGGACGGGTTAGTCGGGTTGTGGTTCAGGAAATCACGCCACAGGACTTCGGCAATGTCAGCCATACCCATCGGGGCACCCGGGTGACCGGATTTGGCTTTCTGTACTGCGTCCATGCTCAGCGCACGAATAGCATTGGCAAGCTCTTTACGTGAGGACATTTTGACTCCAGATCGGATAATGAAGGCCACGCCCTAAACGACTTGACGACAGCGCGTTTTGGGCTACGCCGGAAAAAAGTGCCAACAATGTAACCCAAGCCGCGTGTCATGTACATGGAGCATCCTTTTACCGCTTCAGAAATCTCTGGATCATGCGCGCAAGTTGCGCAATCTTCTCGCCCGCGTATTGTTCTTTTCTTTATACTTAGGCCGAACGTCGGTTCACCTGCAAACGACGTAATTTTTAGAATAATCCTGACTTTGTGCGGAAGAGAAAAAATGAAAATTCGCGCTTTACTGCTTGCTACGAGCATGGCTGCGGCATTGACCGGCTGCCAGAACATGGACTCCAACGGACTGCTTTCTTCTGGCGCGGAGGCTTTTCAGGCCTACAGTCTGAGCGATGCTCAGGTAAAAGCGCTGAGCGATCAGGCCTGTAAAGATATGGACAGCAAGGCTACTATCGCTCCGGCCAGCAGCGAGTACGCAACGCGTCTTGGCAAAATCGCCGCCGCGCTTGGCGATAACATAAACGGCCAGCCGGTGAACTACAAAGTCTATATGGCGAAAGATGTGAATGCCTTTGCCATGGCAAACGGCTGTATCCGCGTGTACAGCGGCCTGATGGATATGATGACCGACAACGAAGTCGAAGCGGTGATCGGCCATGAAATGGGCCACGTCGCGCTGGGTCACGTGAAAAAAGGTATGCAGGTTGCGCTGGGTACTAACGCCGTACGTGCAGCGGCGGCATCCGCTGGCGGCATTGTCGGCAGCCTGTCGCAGTCGCAATTGGGCGATCTTGGCGAGAAACTGGTGAACTCGCAGTTCTCCCAGCGTCAGGAATCCGAGGCGGATGATTACTCGTATGATTTGTTGCGCAAACGCGGGATCAATCCGGCAGGTTTAGCCACCAGCTTTGAGAAACTGGCCAAACTGGAAGCTGGACGTCAAAGCTCAATGTTTGACGATCACCCGGCATCCGCAGAACGTGCGCAACATATTCGCGATCGCATGAGCGCAGACGGGATCAAATAACCGTTAATCGTGCCGGATGCGGCGTGAACGCCTTATCCGGCCTACAAACATCAACCAGCTGTAGGCCGGATAAGCGTTAGCGCCATCCGGCAAAACAACTTATTCGCCTTTTTTCGCTGCCTGGATGTACAGCATTTCCAGAGCCAGCGTAGCCGCTGCCAGCGCGGTGATCTCTGACTGATCGTAAGCCGGAGCCACTTCAACAACGTCCATCCCGACGATGTTCAGATCTTTCAGACCACGTACCAGCTTGATCGCGCGATCGGAAGTCAGACCGCCAATCACTGGCGTACCGGTACCCGGCGCAAACGCTGGATCCAGACAGTCGATATCAAAGGTCAGATACACCGGCATATCACCGACAATCTGCTTAACCTGGGCGATGATGTCATCTACGCTGCGATCGTTCACCTGGCAGGCATCCAGCACGGTAAAGCCGTTGTCTTTGTCGAATTCGGTACGAATACCAATCTGCACAGAGTGATTCGGATCGATCAGCCCTTCGTTCGGCGCAGTGTAGAACATGGTGCCGTGGTCGAATTCGCAGCCGTTCGCGTAGGTATCTGTGTGGGCATCAAAGTGCACCAGCGCCATTTTACCAAAGTGTTTAGCGTGCGCGCGCAGCAGCGGCAACGTGACGAAGTGGTCGCCGCCAAAGGAGAGCATACGCTTACCGGCAGAAAGCAGCTTCTCAGCATGCGCCTGCAGTTTTTCACTCATTTCTCGCGCATCACCGAAGGCATAAACCAGATCGCCGCAGTCCACCACGTTCAGGCGCTCGCGCATATCGAAGTTCCACGGGAAGCGGTTGTGTTCCCACGCCAGGTTAGTGGAAACCTGACGGATTGCCGCCGGACCATGACGCCCGCCCGCGCGGCCAGACGTTGCCATATCAAACGGTACGCCGGTGATCACCCAATCGGCGTCGCTTTCGTATGGCATGAAGTTCATCGGCAGACGTAAAAAACCAAAGGCGTTAGAAACCAGGGAGTTGTCGTATTGATGACCTAAGGTGCTCATGTACTGACCTCTTTAAAAATCGATGAAAAAAAATCCCCTCCGCGTCGTTAAGCCCGACGAGGAAGGGATTGATTTGGTAGCTGCATATTTACGGCAAATTATCGCCGTTATTTTGTACGGATTCAAGTAAGTGCCACAAATGCGGCTTCGCCTTATCCGGCCTACTTTCGTAGGCCCGGTAAGCGTAGCGCCAGCAGGCATTTATCGTTACTCATCTTCCAGATAAGTATAACCGTACAGACCGGCCTCAAATTCTTCGAGGAACTGTTGCTGCAGCTCGGTATCCAGATCGGTGTTTTTCACCTGGTCACGGAACTGCGTCAGCAGGGTGTTCGGATCCAACTGCACGTACTGCAGCATATCTGCTACGGTATCCCCTTCGTCGGACAGCTCAACTTCTACGCTGCCGTCAGGGAAGACGAACACGTCAACCGCTTCGGTATCACCAAACAGGTTGTGCATGTTGCCGAGGATCTCCTGGTACGCCCCCACCATAAAGAAGCCCAGCATCGGCGGGTTCTCCGGGTCGTATTCCGGCATCGGCATGGTGGTCGCAATGCCATCACCGTCAACGTAGTGGTCGATAGCGCCATCAGAGTCACAGGTGATATCCAAAAGCACCGCACGGCGCTCAGGTACCTGATTCAACCCTTCCAGCGGCATTACCGGGAACAGCTGATCGATCCCCCACGCATCCGGCATCGACTGGAACAGCGAGAAGTTGACGTAAATCTTATCCGCCATACGCTCCTGCAGCTCGTCGATAATCGGACGGTGCGCGCGGTTGCTCGGGTCGAGTTGTTTCTGCACTTCATGGCACATGTTCAGATAGAGCTGCTCAGCCCACGCGCGCTCTTGCAGGCTAAAGGTGCCTGAAGAGTAGCCAACGTGAATATCGTGCAGATCCATCTGGCTGTCGTGCAGCCATTCACGCAGCGAACGACGGGTTCCTGGTTCATGCATTTCTTGCCAGGTTTCCCACATGCTTTGCAGAGCACGCGGCGCATCGTCAGCCGGAGGCGTTGCTTCTGTGTGTTCACTACGCTCAACGCCGATAATGTTAGATACCAGCACGGTATGGTGCGCGGTAACCGCGCGGCCAGACTCGGTGATTACCGTCGGATGAGGCAGGCCGTGTTCTTCACAGGCGTCGCCAATAGCCCAGATGATGTTGTTGGCATATTCGTTCAGGCCGTAGTTTACAGAACAGTCAGACTGCGAACGGGTACCTTCGTAATCCACGCCCAGACCACCGCCCACGTCGAAGCACTGGATATTGACGCCAAGCTTGTGCAGCTCAACGTAGAAACGCGCCGATTCACGTACGCCGGTGGCGATATCACGAATATTCGCCATCTGCGAGCCAAGGTGGAAGTGCAGCAACTGAATGCTGTCCAGACGACCGCGCTCGCGCAGAATTTCGACCAGTTGCAGCACCTGGTTTGCCGCCAGGCCGAATTTCGATTTTTCCCCGCCGGAGGACTGCCACTTGCCAGAGCCCTGCGACGCCAGACGCGCACGCACGCCCAGACGCGGAACGACATTCAGGCGTTCAGCTTCATCCAGCACAATAGCGATTTCAGACATCTTCTCGATGACCAGATAGACCTTATGGCCCATCTTCTCGCCAATCAGCGCCAGACGGATATATTCGCGGTCTTTATAACCGTTACACACGATCACGCTACGGGTCATTCCGGCATGGGCCAGAACGGCCATCAGTTCAGCTTTGGAACCCGCTTCCAGCCCCAGCGGTTCGCCAGAGTGGATCAGCGATTCAATCACGCGACGGTGCTGGTTGACCTTGATCGGGTAAACGAGAAAATAGTCACCGTTGTAACCGTAAGATTCACGGGCACGTTTAAACGCGGCGTTAATCGAACGCAGACGGTGTTGCAGGATCTGCGGGAAGCAGAACAATGCAGGCAAACGCTGGCCCTGCGCTTCACGGGCTTTCACCAACTCAGCAAGGTCAACGCGCGCTTCGGGTACGTCCGGATCCGGGCACACGCTGATGTGACCCAGTTCATTGACGTCGTAGTAGTTATTACCCCACCAGGCAATATTGTAAGTACGCAGCATCTTGCTGGCTTCCTGGGAACTCATTGCAACCTCCTGCATGGAGCGTAGTACACCGTGTTCGCCTGCTGACGAAGGCGAACCCAAAGAAATGTCGTCAGACATAGCGAACCTCAAATTTTATTAACAAGTGTAAAACAGTTGACTACTATCGCAATCCGAAGACGCGATAACAACCCAAATACAGGCAGAATTTGCAGCAGATAGTGCTGACGCTCCGACTGTGCGACCGGTTTCTTTTTCATATCAATGTAAACACGTAACCGAACTTAATGCTGACGGTTCGGCGAAACCACGAGAAAACTCTTGTTTACCAAGAGCGCCCTTGTTCAGTTCTTAGTGACCGTTACCGGCTCTTCAGTCCTGAGATACGCCGAGATGGGTATACACTTCATCCTTCATGCAGCCTCTTTGTTGGCTACGCTCATTCGCCCCAGTCACGTACTACTCGTACGTTCAGGGGACTCATTCACTTGCCGCCTCGACGCAGCATAAATGATTTTGTGTATATAACATCGACAGGTATGCAAAGCAGAGATGCAGATTGCGGGGGACATATGTACACCAGGACGGTGCGACAGATTCAGCAGAATACAACGGTTCATTATCTCGTATCACCTCCACGGTTGCTCCTTACGGAACGAACCCACAAGCCAAAGTGTTAACCCGGCTGGAAGTGGCAACACGATGAAAATGTCGTGTGCTTTTGTATGAGCCGCGCGCCGCGTTTTATACCGATAAGAAAGTCAAAAAGCAAAAGATAAATATGCACATTGCCAGCACCGTCAGGAAAAATTTCCAGTTACATTTTCAGTACAATGCGACCTCAATCAAAAAAAGCTGGAAATCAGGCGAAGAACTGTCCTAAAATAGCCGTCCAGATGTTAATCCATCTATACCGATTAACACTCAGACTGCCAGTGTCCGTCATCTGCAGACTCATGGTAGAATCTTCTACACATGGCTATTCCACTCGACAGTTTGAGCTAACCAAATTCTCCTTAGGTGAAATTAAATATGGCAAAACACCTTTTTACGTCCGAGTCCGTATCAGAAGGGCATCCTGACAAAATCGCTGACCAAATCTCTGATGCTGTGCTGGATGCAATCCTGGAACAGGATCCAAAAGCACGCGTTGCCTGCGAAACCTACGTCAAAACCGGTATGGTTTTAGTTGGCGGTGAGATCACCACCAGCGCATGGGTTGATATCGAAGAGATCACCCGTAACACGGTTCGCGAAATTGGCTATGTGCATTCCGACATGGGCTTTGACGCCAACTCTTGCGCGGTACTGAGCGCGATTGGTAAACAGTCTCCGGACATCAACCAGGGTGTTGACCGTGCCGATCCGCTGGAACAGGGCGCAGGCGACCAGGGCCTGATGTTTGGTTATGCAACCAACGAAACCGACGTGCTGATGCCAGCACCTATTACCTATGCTCACCGTCTGGTGCAGCGTCAGGCTGAAGTGCGTAAAAACGGCACCTTATCCTGGCTGCGTCCGGATGCAAAAAGCCAGGTAACTTTCCAGTATGACGACGGCAAAATCGTCGGTATTGATGCGGTTGTTCTGTCTACTCAGCACTCTGAAGATATCGACCAGAAATCGCTGCAAGAAGCCGTTATGGAAGAGATCATCAAGCCGGTACTGCCGACTGAATGGCTGACCGCTTCGACCAAATTCTTCATCAACCCAACTGGTCGTTTCGTTATCGGCGGCCCGATGGGCGACTGCGGTCTGACCGGTCGTAAAATCATCGTTGATACCTACGGCGGCATGGCGCGTCACGGCGGCGGTGCATTCTCTGGTAAAGATCCGTCTAAAGTTGACCGTTCCGCAGCCTATGCAGCCCGTTACGTAGCGAAAAACATCGTTGCCGCAGGCCTGGCTGACCGTTGTGAGATTCAGGTTTCCTACGCAATCGGCGTGGCAGAACCGACATCTATCATGGTGGAAACGTTCGGTACTGAAAAAGTGCCTTCAGAGCAGCTGACCCTTCTGGTGCGTGAGTTCTTCGACTTGCGCCCGTATGGCCTGATTCAGATGCTGGATCTGCTGCACCCGATTTACAAAGAAACCGCCGCTTACGGTCACTTTGGTCGCGAACATTTCCCATGGGAAAAAACCGACAAAGCACAGTTGCTGCGCGACGCTGCCGGTCTGAAGTAATTTAAACCAGACTTAACGCTTATGAAGACCAGCCTCGCGCTGGTCTTTTTTTATACCTATTTCCTCTCCCACATCCATCACCAAACCGCGCTGATTACTATTGCTTTAAATGAAAATGAAAGCGATTACATCACACCATATTCCCCTCTACCTTGAATTAACATCTCTTAGCCAGCACACTTGCATCACTGTTACATTATCTTTCATCATTGTCTTAAATTCAGACGACAAACATTATTTAATCCCAATAAATAATGTTAACTTTCAATGAATTAACTAATAACCCGCATGAATGACAGTGTAAGCGATTACACTAATGTGATGTGATTCGCATTTTTTTACCCCGTACTCACCTACCCTTAACATCAACAAAACTAGCTACCCAACCGGAGGGCATCATGCCTGACAATAAAAAAACGGGGCGTTCCAACAAAGCCATGACATTTTTTGTCTGCTTTCTGGCAGCCCTGGCTGGATTACTTTTTGGCCTGGATATCGGTGTTATTGCCGGTGCTTTACCGTTCATCACCGACGAGTTTCAAATTACCCCGCACACTCAGGAATGGGTGGTGAGTTCCATGATGTTTGGTGCGGCGGTAGGTGCTGTCGGCAGCGGTTGGCTCTCCTTCAAACTGGGACGCAAAAAAAGCCTGATGATCGGTGCGATCTTGTTTGTTGCGGGTTCACTGTTCTCCGCCGCTGCACCAAACGTTGAAGTCCTGCTGGTTTCCCGCGTGCTGCTCGGCCTGGCTGTAGGTGTTGCGTCTTATACCGCGCCGCTGTACCTGTCTGAAATTGCCCCGGAAAAGATTCGTGGCAGCATGATCTCCATGTATCAGCTGATGATCACCATCGGTATTTTGGGCGCGTATCTTTCCGATACAGCGTTTAGCTACAGCGGCGCATGGCGCTGGATGCTGGGTGTAATCATCATCCCTGCCCTGCTGCTGCTGGTTGGCGTTATCTTCCTGCCGGACAGCCCACGTTGGTTTGCAGCTAAACGTCGTTTTGTTGATGCCGAACGCGTCCTGTTGCGTCTGCGTGACACCAGCGCAGAAGCCAAACGCGAGCTGGATGAAATCCGTGAAAGCCTGCAGGTGAAGCAGAGTGGCTGGGCGCTGTTTAAAGAAAACAGCAACTTCCGTCGCGCAGTATTTCTTGGCGTTCTGTTGCAGGTGATGCAGCAGTTCACCGGGATGAACGTCATCATGTATTACGCACCGAAAATCTTTGAGCTGGCGGGCTACACCAACACCACCGAGCAGATGTGGGGGACTGTTATCGTCGGTCTGACCAACGTGCTGGCAACCTTTATCGCCATTGGCCTGGTTGACCGTTGGGGCCGCAAGCCTACGCTGATCCTTGGCTTTATCGTCATGGCTGTTGGTATGGGCGTGCTGGGTACAATGATGCACGTGGGTATTCACTCGGCATCCGCACAATACTTCGCAGTACTGATGCTGCTGATGTTTATCGTTGGCTTTGCCATGAGCGCTGGTCCGCTGATTTGGGTACTGTGCTCTGAAATCCAGCCGCTGAAAGGCCGCGATTTCGGCATCACCTGCTCTACTGCAACCAACTGGATTGCCAACATGATCGTCGGCGCAACCTTCCTGACGATGCTGAACTCGCTGGGCAGCGCCAACACCTTCTGGGTCTACGGCGGCCTGAACGTACTGTTCATCTTCCTGACTCTGTGGCTGATCCCTGAAACTAAAAACGTCTCTTTAGAACACATTGAGCGTAACCTGATGAAAGGTCGTAAACTGCGCGAAATTGGCGCACACGACTAATCACCAAAGGCTTCCTCCCTCAGTGGGAGGAAGCCTTCCTCTTGCAGTCCCTTCCCTGTCGCACTATCCTCTGGCGTTATGAAAACCTCCCGTCTCCCTATCGCCATCCAGCAAGCCGTTATGCGTAGCCTGCGGGAAAAACTCGCCCAGGCCAATCTCAAGCTCGAACGCCAATATCCGGAGCCAAAGCTGGTTTACCAACAGCGCGGCACCGCCGCGGGCACCGCATGGCTACAAACCTATGAAATTCGCCTTAATCCCGTCCTGCTGATGGAAAACGTCGACGCATTCATTAACGAAGTGGTGCCCCATGAACTGGCGCATTTACTGGTGTGGAAGCACTTTGGGCGCGTGCCGCCACACGGGAAAGAATGGAAATGGATGATGGAAAGCGTGCTGGGCGTACCGGCCCGGCGCACGCATCAGTTCGAACTGCAATCGGTGCAGCGCAAGACCTTTACTTACCGCTGTAAGTGTCAGGAGCACCAACTGACCGTCCGCCGCCATAACCGCGTTGTGCGCGGTGAGGCCACCTACCGCTGTGTTCACTGCGGCGAGCCACTGGTTGCAGAATAATCTTCAGAATTATCAGGAACTTTTCTGACCTAACTGATTGCATACTGGAATAACTTTCGCTACGTTGCGGGCTCGTTTTGACACGGAGTTTGTGATGTACCGTCATTTTTCTTTTGCTGCGGCCCTGTTAGCCGCTGCGTTTTCAGGCCCGGTTTTAGCCGAAGGCATCAACAGTTTTTCTCAGGCAAAAGCAGCAGGCGTCAAGGTTAACGCCGATGCGCCGGGCGATTTCTACTGCGGTTGTAAAATTAACTGGCAAGGCAAAAAAGGGGTCGTTGACCTCGAATCCTGCGGCTATAAAGTGCGAAAAAATGAAAACCGCGCCAGTCGAATTGAATGGGAGCACGTTGTCCCCGCCTGGCAATTTGGTCATCAGCGTCAGTGCTGGCAGGACGGAGGGCGTAAAAACTGCGCCAAAGATCCAGTCTATCGTAAGATGGAAAGCGACATGCATAACCTGCAACCTGCGGTGGGTGAGGTAAATGGCGATCGCGCTAACTTCATGTACAGCCAGTGGAACGGTGGCGAGGGTCAGTATGGGCAATGCGCCATGAAGGTTGATTTCAAAGAGAAAGTTGCCGAGCCGCCGGCCCGCGCCCGCGGTGCCATTGCTCGTACCTATTTTTACATGCGCGACCAGTACGATCTGACGCTCTCCCGCCAGCAAACTCAGCTTTTTAACGCCTGGAATAAGCAATATCCGGTCACCGACTGGGAGTGTGAGCGCGACGAACGCATTGCAAAGGTACAGGGGAACCATAACCCATATGTGCAACGCGCTTGCCAGGCGCAAAAGAGCTAACCTACACTAGCGTCAATATTTTTAACCATGCCCTGGCCTTTCGCAGCCCAGGGCCATGACGCGGATGTTTAACTATGCGCATTCCTCGCATTTATCACCCTAAGCCAATCACTTCCGGCAGCCAAATTTCACTGTGTGAAGATGCAGCCAACCATATCGGCCGCGTGCTGCGTATGGGACCGGGCCAGGCGCTACAGCTGTTTGATGGCAGCAATCAGGTATTCGACGCTGAAATCACCCACGCCAGTAAAAAAAGCGTGGACGTGAAGGTACTTAACGCTGAACTCGACGATCGTGAGTCGCCGTTGCACATCCACCTGGGTCAGGTGATGTCGCGCGGTGAAAAAATGGAATTCACTATCCAGAAATCGATCGAACTGGGTGTAAGCCTCATTACGCCACTTTTTTCTGAGCGCTGCGGCGTTAAACTGGACAGTGAACGCCTGAACAAGAAGCTCCAGCAGTGGCAGAAAATCGCCATTGCCGCCTGCGAACAGTGCGGTCGAAACCGGGTGCCCGAAATTCGCCCGGCAATGGATTTGGAAGCATGGTGCGCGGAACAGGACGAAGGTCTGAAACTGAACCTGCATCCGCGCGCCAGCGCCAGCATCAATACGCTGCCGCTGCCGGTGGAGCGCATCCGCTTGCTGATTGGCCCGGAAGGCGGGTTGTCGGCAGATGAAATTGTCATGACCGCACGTTATCAGTTTACTGATATTCTGTTAGGACCTCGCGTTCTGCGTACTGAGACAACCGCGCTCACCGCCATTACTGCGCTACAGGTGCGTTTTGGCGATCTGGGCTAAGGCATAAACGGAGAAGAAAATGATCAAGCTCGGCATCGTGATGGATCCCATCGCAAGCATCAACATCAAGAAAGATTCCAGCTTCGCTATGCTGCTGGAAGCGCAACGTCGCGGTTACGAAATTCATTATATAGAGATGGCCGATCTTTATCTGATCAACGGTGAAGCCCGCGCCCATACGCGTACCCTGAGCGTAGAGCAGAACTACGACAAATGGTATGAGTTCAAGAGCGAGCAGGATCTCCCGCTGGCAGACCTGGACGTTATTCTGATGCGTAAGGATCCGCCGTTTGATACCGAGTTCATCTACGCAACCTATATTCTGGAACGTGCAGAAGAAAAAGGCACGCTGATCGTCAACAAACCGCAGAGCCTGCGCGACTGCAACGAAAAGCTGTTCACCGCCTGGTTTGCCGATCTGACGCCGGAAACGCTGGTCACGCGTAACAAAGCGCAGCTGAAAGCCTTCTGGCAAAAACACAGCGACATCATTCTCAAACCGCTGGATGGTATGGGCGGCGCATCTATTTTCCGTGTGAAGGAAGGCGACCCGAACCTTGGCGTCATTGCTGAAACGCTGACCGAGCACGGTACCCGCTACTGCATGGCGCAGAACTATCTGCCAGCAATTAAAGATGGCGATAAACGCGTCCTGGTGGTCGATGGCGAACCCGTTCCTTATTGCCTGGCGCGTATTCCGCAGGGCGGCGAAACCCGTGGCAACCTGGCCGCTGGCGGTCGTGGCGAGCCGCGTCCATTAACCGACAGCGACTGGGAAATTGCACGTCGCATTGGGCCAACGCTGAAAGCGAAAGGTTTGATTTTTGTCGGTCTGGATATCATTGGCGATCGCCTGACGGAAATTAACGTTACCAGCCCAACCTGTATTCGTGAAATTGAAGCGGAGTTCCCGGTTTCGATTACCGGTATGCTGATGGATGCCATTGAGGCGCGTTTGCAGAAATAAATACGTTGCCGGATAGCGACGCCATCGCGTCTTATCCGGCCTGGAATTGCACCCCGCAGGCCGGATTAGGCGAAGCCGTCATCCGGCAATGCTATCTTCAAGAGGGTGACATCTTCGAGCTTTGCCCACATACTGGGCTCTGTTGCTTTTTTGAACCAGGAAACAGAACCTCTGACAATGAATTTACAGCATCACTTTCTTATTGCCATGCCTGCTCTCCAGGATCCGATTTTCCGCCGTTCCGTGGTGTACATCTGTGAACATAATGAAAACGGAGCAATGGGGATTATCGTTAATAAGCCTCTGGAAAACTTACAAATTGAAGGGATTCTGGAAAAGCTGAAGATTACCCCAGAAGAACGCGATCCGGCCATTCGTCTGGATAAACCAGTGATGCTTGGCGGCCCGCTGGCGGAAGACCGTGGATTTATTCTCCACACTCCACCGTCACGCTTTGCCTCCAGTATTCGCATCTCAGATAACACCATCATCACAACCTCCCGCGATGTACTAGAAACCCTGGGTACGCAGGAGCAACCGTCCGAAGTGCTGGTTGCGCTGGGTTATTCATCATGGGAAAAAGGTCAACTGGAACAAGAGCTACTGGATAACGCCTGGCTCACGGCGCCCGCAGACCTCAATATCTTATTCAAAACGCCGATTGCCGACCGCTGGCGCGATGCGGCGAAGCTTATCGGGATAGATATTCAGACCATGCCTGGCGTGGCGGGACATGCCTGATGAGCGGAACATTACTCTCTTTTGATTTTGGTACGAAAAGTATTGGTGTTGCTGTTGGTCAGCGCATTACCGGTACGGCCAGACCGTTGCCCGCCATTAAGGCGCAGGACGGTACGCCAGACTGGAGTTTGATTGAACGCCTGCTGAAAGAATGGCAGCCAGATGAAATCATTGTCGGCCTACCACTCAACATGGATGGCACAGAACAGCCCCTTACCGCGCGCGCGCGTAAGTTCGCTAACCGTATTCACGGTCGCTTTGGCGTAACCGTAACGCTGCACGATGAACGCTTGAGCACCGTCGAAGCCCGCTCCGGCCTGTTCGAACAAGGCGGATACCGGGCGTTGAATAAAGGCAAAGTAGATTCCGCTTCTGCCGTGGTCATCCTCGAAAGCTATTTCGAGCAGGGTTACTAAATCCGTCCCTGCGCCTGACGCTGCTGCTGACTTTGTGCAAATGTCTGCATACCTGTCTGCTGCCCGGTTTGAATTACGCCGGGCAGCTGATGCGTTTTCCCTTCACGAATCAAATTGCACACGGCAGGCGTGTTGACGAGCAGCTCAAATAGCGCCACGCGTCCTCCCTGCTTATCTTCCTCCAGCTTTTGCGAAAGTACCGCCCGCAGGCTGTCTGCTAACTGGTTACGCACCGGATCCTTCTCTGTTGCCGAAAAGGTGTCCACCAGCCGCGCGATGGCCTGTGCCGCCCCTCGCGTATGTAACGTTGCCAGCACCAGATGCCCGGTTTCCGCTGCCGTTAACGCCAGACGAATGGTTTCCGCGTCGCGCAGTTCGCCCAGCAAAATGACGTCGGGATCTTCACGCAGCGCGCCGCGTAAACCGGCGGCAAAAGAAGCGCAGTGTACGCCCACCTCCCGTTGTTGAATAAGACAACGCTGGCTGGTGTAGCGATATTCAATCGGGTCTTCCAGCGTCAGAATATGCCCTGCAACATGCTGATTAAGGTACTCTACCATCGCCGCCAGGGTCGTTGATTTACCGCTACCGGTAGCGCCTGTCACCAGAATTAACCCATTTTCACTGCGCAGCAGTTCAGGTATGACGTCAGGGGTCTGGAGATCGTCTAAACGTGGACAATCAAGCGGGAGCAATCTTAGCGCCAGTGAGGTTCCCTGTTGATGAACAAAAGCACTGGCGCGCAGCCGCTGGGAACCTGCCAGCGCAATAGCAAAATCTACCTGCCCCTGTTCCCGCCACTGTACCTGTTGTTGCTCACTGAGCCAGCACATCAGCAGATTCTCCACGTCAGGCGTAGTAAAGGGTGCGATTTCGACTTTTCCACGTATGCGCCAGCGCGCAGGCCATGCATTGCACAGGTGTAGATCCGACACGTTATGCTTTACACTAAGGGCCACTATTTCTTCCATATTCATATGAACATCCTCGGAAAATGAACGATATCGCGCATAACCTGGCACATGTCCGGGACAAAATCTCAGCCGCCGCGACGCGTTGCGGGCGGTCTTCAGAAGAAGTTACGTTGCTTGCAGTCAGTAAAACCAAACCTGCGAGCGCCATCGAAGAAGCCATTACCGCAGGGCAGCGTGCCTTCGGTGAAAACTATGTGCAGGAAGGGGTGGATAAAATCCGCTACTTCCAGGAAAAAGGCGTCAACGATCTGCAGTGGCACTTTATCGGCCCGCTGCAGTCCAACAAAAGTCGTCTGGTCGCCGAGCACTTTGACTGGTGCCATACGATCGACCGTCTGCGTATCGCTGCCCGTCTGAGTGAACAGCGCCCGGCGGAACTGCCGCCGCTCAATGTACTGATTCAAATTAATATCAGCGATGAGAACAGTAAGTCAGGCATTCCGCTGGCAGAGCTTGATGCACTGGCCGCTGAAGTCGCTGCACTGCCGCGCATTACCCTGCGTGGTCTGATGGCGATTCCGGCTCCAGAGTCAGATTATGTAAGGCAGTTTGAAGTTGCACAGCAAATGGCGGTAGCATTTGCCGGGTTGAAAACACGCTACCCAGGCATCGACACTCTCTCACTGGGAATGTCTGATGATATGGATGCCGCCATCGCGGCGGGTAGCACGATGGTGCGCATTGGCACTGCCATTTTTGGTGCTCGTGATTACACTAAAAAATAAGGAAAACTAAGGAACACCATGAATACGTTGACCTTCCTGCTCTCAACGGTAATTGAGCTGTATACCATGGCGCTGCTGCTGCGCGTGTGGATGCAATGGTCTCGCTGCGATTTTTACAACCCGTTCTCGCAGTTTATAGTGAAAATCACTCAGCCCATCATTGGGCCGTTACGCCGCATTATTCCCCCGATGGGACCGATCGACAGCGCATCGGCATTAGTTGCGCTCGTTCTCAGCTTTATCAAAGCAATCGTGCTGTTTAAGGTGGTCACGTTCCAGCCGATCATCTGGATCGCCGCCGTACTGATTGTCCTGAAGACTATCGGGCTACTGATTTTCTGGGTGCTGCTGGTGATGGCAATTATGAGCTGGGTCAGCCAGGGCCGCAGTCCTGTAGAGTACGTGCTGATTCAACTGGCAGATCCGCTGCTGCGTCCTATCCGTCGCATACTTCCAGGCATGGGCGGGATCGATTTCTCCCCAATGATTCTGGTTCTGCTGCTCTACGTTATTAACATGGGCATCGCGGAAGTGTTACAGGCGACAGGCAACATGCTGCTGCCGGGGCTGTGGATGGCGCTATGAGTGCCGTTACACCCTGCGACGACGGTCTGGTTTTACGGCTCTACATTCAGCCTAAAGCCAGCCGTGACAGTATTGTGGGTTTACATGGCGACGAAGTTAAAGTCGCCATTACCGCCCCACCGGTAGATGGCCAGGCCAATAGCCATCTGGTGAAGTTTCTCGGCAAACAGTTCCGTGTGGCAAAAAGCCAGGTCGTCATTGAGAAGGGCGAGCTTGGTCGTCACAAACAGGTTAAAATCATTCATCCGCAACAGATCCCGCCCGAAATTGCGGCGTTAACTGATTAGGTATCCCATGCAAAAAGTTGTCCTCGCGACCGGCAATGCCGGTAAAGTGCGTGAACTCGCCTCTCTTCTGAGTGATTTCGGTCTTGATGTTGTTGCCCAAACGGAACTGGGTGTTGATTCTGCAGACGAGACCGGGCTGACGTTTATTGAGAACGCCATTCTGAAGGCGCGTCATGCCGCGCAAATTACCGGCTTACCGGCCATTGCTGATGACTCAGGTCTGGCAGTAAATGCCCTTGGCGGCGCGCCGGGTATCTATTCAGCCCGCTATTCCGGCGAAGATGCGACCGATCAGCAGAACCTGGAAAAACTGCTTCACACCCTGCAGGATATTCCTGATGACAAGCGCCAGGCGCAGTTCCACTGCGTGCTGGTGTATATGCGCCATGCAGACGATCCAACGCCTGTTGTTTGCCACGGAAGCTGGCCGGGCGTGATTACCCGTGAACCTGCCGGAAACGGTGGTTTTGGCTACGACCCGATCTTCTTTGTGCCGTCTGAAGGGAAAACCGCAGCCGAACTGACCCGTGAAGAAAAGAGTGCAATTTCTCACCGCGGACAGGCGCTAAAGCTGCTGCTGGATGCCCTGCGTAATGGTTAAGCTTCCGCCGCTAAGTCTTTATATTCACATCCCGTGGTGCGTGCAGAAATGCCCGTACTGCGACTTCAACTCGCATGCGCTAAAGGGCGAAGTCCCTCATGATGACTATGTGCAGCATCTGCTGAGCGATCTGGATACTGAGGTGGCCCATGCCCAGGGCCGTGAAGTAAAGACGATTTTTATCGGTGGTGGCACGCCGAGCCTGCTTTCTGGCCCGGCGATGCAAACGCTGCTCGACGGCGTGCGAGCACGGCTGAATCTGGCCGAAGATGCAGAAATCACGATGGAGGCGAATCCCGGGACGGTGGAAGCCGATCGCTTTGTGGATTATCAACGCGCTGGCGTCAACCGTATCTCGATTGGCGTACAGAGCTTTAGCTCCACCAAACTCGAACGTCTGGGACGTATTCACGGGCCGGAAGAAGCCAAACGAGCAGCACACCTGGCGAGCGGTCTGGGGCTACGCAGCTTTAATCTCGATCTGATGCATGGTTTGCCGGATCAGACGCTGGAAGAGGCGCTGGGTGATTTACAGCAGGCAATCGCGCTCAACCCACCGCATCTTTCCTGGTATCAGTTGACCATCGAACCCAACACGCTGTTCGGTTCCCGACCGCCGGTTTTACCGGACGATGACGCGCTGTGGGATATTTTTGAGCAAGGCCACCAGCTACTGACCGCCGCGGGATATCAGCAGTACGAAACCTCAGCCTACGCCAGACCGGGTTATCAGTGTCAGCACAACCTTAACTACTGGCGTTTTGGCGACTATCTTGGCATTGGCTGCGGCGCACACGGTAAGATAACATTCCCTGACGGACGCATCCTGCGCACCACCAAAACACGGCATCCGCGTGGGTATATGCAAGGGCGTTATCTCGAAAGCCAGCGCGATGTCGCCGAAGCCGATAAGCCGTTCGAGTTCTTCATGAATCGTTTCCGGCTGCTGGAAGCCGCGCCTCGCGCGGAGTTCACGCAATATACCGGTCTTACCGAAGACGTTATTCGTCGACAGATCGATGAGGCTATTTCCCTGGGCTACCTGAGTGAATGCGATGAATACTGGCAGATTACCCAACACGGTAAGCTGTTCTTGAATTCGCTGCTGGAGCTGTTTCTGGCGGAGTGATGGCTGGTGAACGTAGGCCTGATAAGCGTAGCGCCATCAGGCAAATTGCCGGATGGCGGCTGCGTCTTATCCGGCCTACAGGGTTAGGGCGGTAAGCGCAGCCACCTTCATCGATTAATACTGATTAAACATTTCCTGGATCTGCTTAGGATCCTTGGTTTGAGTCAGCGCAAGCTGCAGCAGAACACGTGCTTTTTGCGGGTTCAGGGAACCTGAAGCCACAAATCCGTATTTTGCATCATCAACTTCTGCATCCTGTGTAGTGGCGCCCGTTGGTACACGGGATGAACGCACTACAACGGTACCTTTATGCGCGGCGGTTGCCAGCGTATCGAAAATGGTTTTATACAGGTTACCGTTACCTACACCCGCACTGACGATCCCAGCGTAACCCGCATCCACCAGCGCTTTTGCCGGCAGATCGGAGGCATTAGCGTAGTTATAAACAATCCCAACTTTCGGCAGTTCGGTCAGCTTAGATACATCGAACGGAGTAGACGTGGTGTGCTTACGCGCAGGCGTACGCTGGTAGTCGATTTTACCGTTATGGATGTAACCCAACGGGCCGTAGTTAACAGATTTGAAGGTAGCAACGTCGGTAGTGTTGGTTTTAGTCACGTCGCGACCATCCATAACGGTGTCGTTCATCACCACCAGCACTCCGCGGTTGGCAGAGGCTTTGTCTGCGGCAGTGACTACCGCGTTATACAAGTTGAACGGGCCATCAGCGCTCATACCCGTAGATGGACGCATTGCGCCGACCAGTACCACCGGCTTATTGCACTTAACGGTCAGGTCGAGGAAATAGGCAGTTTCTTCCATGGTATCCGTACCATGAGTTACCACGAAGCCGTCGGTTTTATCACACTCGGTATTAATCTTTTTCGCCAGCGTTAACCAGACTTCGTCATTCATATCCTGGGAGCCGATATTCACCACCTGCTCGCCTTTCACGACAGCGATATCTTTCAATTGAGGTACGGCCTCAACCAGATTTTCTACGCCAACCTTGCCTGCCGTGTAGTTAGATTTTGTCGCGGAATCACCGCCGCCGGCAATCGTCCCACCGGTCGCTAAAATGGTGATGTTTGGCAGTGCAAGCGCCGCGCCGCTGAAACCCATAACCAGTGCAGCAAGTGCCGTCTTCTTGAAAAACTCCATGTTATTTCTCCAGTTACTTGAATTTGCAGCATTATGTCTATCCTACAGATGAATAATGTGACGAGATCCAATTAACCAGATTTATATCTCCGCCAAATTGCCATTCTTAGAGATGGATATCAAAAAAACAGAAATATACAAAATAAAACGGCACAGAATGTTTCTGTGCCGTTAAGAAGAGGTGAAGATTATTTCAGAGTGCTAACCAGCGTTTTACGATCGTTTTCCAGCGTCACGACGCGGGCACAAACATCTTTGCCAAACTGCTGGAAGTCTTGTTCCTGATTCTTCCATTCGTTCTGAATTGAGGTTTGCAAACCACCGAGACTCCCGAGCACGCCCTGCAGCGGATTACCACCGCCTTTGAGCACGGCTTTCGCCCCCATCTCGTTGATGCTGTCCTGCAAAATGCCGCCCATCGCCTGATTGACCAGCTGTTGTCCGTCCGCGCGGACCTGATCAATCGCCTTATAATGGAAAGTCAGGCCATCAGTTCGATGTTCGATGATGCGGTTCATCTGCGCTTTCAATTGCGCATCCAGCTTGGTTAAGCGGCCACGCATGTTGCTGCTTTCACCGACCTCTTTGGCGATGATTTTGTCCAGCGCCACGCGACCTTTCTCTACGCGCGCTCTGGCACCTTCGTCGATCCACGGCAGGCTGCTACGCAACGCCGCCTGATAATCTTTGGCCTGCTCACGCTGTGCGGCGTTCAGGTTGTACTGTTTACCGTTGAAGGTGACATCGCCGGCCTGGGTAATAACCAGGTCGCCATTTTCACCCTTCACCTGCACCGTTTGTGGGCTCAAAATCACATCGTCACGCGGGGTGACGCTGCACTGGTAATCTGCATGTGCGGCCATCGCCGTGAACGTTAGGACTGCCGCCAGCAGCGTTTTGCGCATCATATCTTTCCCTCAATACAAATCGGGTCGGCATTTGCCGACCCTGTGCTACTTAGTCCCACCAAATATCGAAAAGTTCGCTGGTACGCACTTCTTCGAGTTTGTGCTCTTCCAGCCACTTACGCACGATTGCCTGGTGTTCTTCGGTGCATTTGCCGATTTCCTGCAGACAGATCAGACCTTCCCAGGCCAGATAGCCGCTGCCGTCAAAAGCCAGCTTGTTCGGTTCGATGACTTCATTGATAAAGTCATCAACGATTTGATCGACCTGCTCTCCAGATGTACCTTCCGGGAAACGCCATGCAACCGAAAATCCTACTTCCTGGAATTCTTCGATGTGCATCTTTTTACGCAGACGACGGCTACGGTTCTTTGCCATTATTTCACCCTCTCGAACATTAAGTCCCATACGCCGTGGCCAAGACGATGACCACGTTGTTCAAATTTGGTTACCGGGCGCGATTCCGGGCGCGGTACATAATCGTTACTCTCTGACTGGTTTTTATACCCGTCAATCGAGGACATCACTTCAAGCATGTGCTCCGCATACGCTTCCCAGTCGGTCGCCATATGGAACACGCCGCCCAGCTTCAGCTTACTTAAGATATGCTCAGCAAACGGTACCTGAACGATACGGCGTTTATTATGACGTGCTTTGTGCCATGGGTCAGGGAAAAACAGCTGAACCATAGATAAAGAATTGTCAGGAATCATTTTATGCAGGACTTCAACGGCATCATGGCACATGACGCGCAGGTTCTCGACACCCTCTTCATGGGCTGAAGCCAGACACGCACCAACGCCAGGTGAGTGAACCTCAATGCCGAGGAAATTCTGTTCCGGACGCGCTTTCGCCATTGCAACCAGCGACGCTCCCATACCAAAACCGATTTCCAGCGTGACTGGCGCGTCACGGCCAAACAGTTCTGCGAAATCTACAGGCTCTTCGCTGAACTCAACGCCCATCACCGGCCAGTAGTTTTCCAGCGCGTGTTCCTGCCCTTTCGTCAGTCGCCCCTGGCGACGAACAAAACTACGAATCCGGCGCAGAGGGCGGCCGTTTTCATCAAATTCCGGTGAAATGACGTCGTTCTTCATAAAAGTTTAGTCTGCTGTGTTTGAGTTCTGAAAACGGGCATTATCCAAAGTTAGTTGCCGGATGCAAGTAAAGGAAGAAAGTGAGCAGCGGAAAGTTCCGGTTTACACCCCGTTGCCGCTGTGCTGCAATCTTGCCCCCGGCAATAATGAAACGGTAATCATGCAAGCGTCTCAATTTTCGGCTCAGGTTTTGAGCTGGTACGACAAATACGGGCGGAAAACGCTGCCCTGGCAAATTGACAAGACGCCTTACAAAGTATGGCTCTCTGAGGTAATGCTGCAACAAACTCAGGTTGCGACCGTTATCCCTTATTTTGAGCGCTTTATGGCGCGCTTCCCAACGGTAACGGATTTAGCCCATGCGCCGCTGGATGAAGTTCTGCATTTGTGGACCGGGCTGGGTTATTACGCCCGTGCGCGTAATCTGCATAAAGCCGCTCAGCAGGTTGTGACGCTGCATAGCGGTATATTTCCGCAAACCTTTGATGAAGTAGCCGCCCTACCTGGCGTCGGACGTTCAACCGCAGGCGCGATCCTTTCTCTCTCTCTGGGTCAGCATTTTCCGATTCTCGACGGTAACGTCAAACGCGTGCTGGCTCGCTGTTATGCTGTAAGCGGCTGGCCGGGTAAAAAAGAGGTCGAAAAGAAGCTGTGGGAGCTGAGTGAGCAAGTTACGCCGGCCCAGGGTGTTGAGCGTTTTAATCAGGCGATGATGGATTTAGGCGCCATGGTCTGTACGCGCTCAAAACCTAAATGTTCCCTGTGTCCGTTGGAAAATGGCTGTGTGGCGAGCGCCAATGCAAGTTGGGCGCTGTATCCCGGTAAAAAGCCCAAACAGACGCTACCGGAACGAACGGGCTATTTTTTACTAATGCAGCATGATGACGAAGTGCTGCTTGCACAGCGACCGCCCAGCGGCTTATGGGGTGGTTTATACTGTTTTCCGCAGTTTGACGACGAAGATGGACTGCGCAACTGGCTGGCGCAACGACAAATTAACGCAGATAATCTGACCCAACTTAATGCGTTTCGCCATACCTTTAGCCATTTCCACTTAGATATTGTGCCTATGTGGCTTCCCGTGTCTTCATTCACCTCATGCATGGATGAAGGCAACGCGCTCTGGTATAACTTAGCGCAACCGCCGTCGGTCGGACTGGCGGCTCCCGTGGAGCGTTTGTTACAGCAATTACGTGCCGGTACACACGTTTAACGTACCGGACGATAGAGAGGACTTTTTATGAGCAGAACGATTTTTTGCACTTTCCTGCAACGCGAAGCAGAAGGCCAGGATTTTCAGCTGTACCCGGGCGATCTGGGAAAACGCATTTATAACGAGATTTCTAAAGAAGCATGGGCGCAATGGCAGCATAAACAGACCATGCTGATTAACGAGAAAAAACTCAATATGATGAACGTCGAACACCGTAAGTTACTGGAACAGGAGATGATTAACTTCCTGTTTGAAGGTAAGGATGTGCATATTGAAGGCTATACGCCAGAATCATAAGAACCGTTGCCGGATGGCGCTGCGCTTATCCGGCCTACGTTTTAATCTGGTCCTTGCAAACAACAAACACAACACGCACTCCCGGAATGATGAAAAAATTTCTCGCGCTTGCCGTTATTGCGCCGTTGCTCATCTCCTGTTCCAGTTCGACCAAAAAAGGCGATTCCTATAACGAAGCCTGGGTCAAGGATACCAACGGTTTTGATATTCTGATGGGGCAATTTGCCCATAATATTGAGAATTTGTGGGGATTTAAGGAAGTGCTGATTGCGGGTCCGAAGGACTACGTCAAGTATACCGATCAGTATCAAACCCGCAGCCACATCAACTTTGATGACGGTACGATAACCGTCGAGACCATTGCCGGGACAGATCCCGCTGGACACCTGCGTCGAGCGATTATCAAGACATTGCTGATGGGCGATGATCCGGGTTCTATCGACCTCTATTCCGATGTCGACGACATTAAGATTTCCAAAGAACCATTCCTGTACGGACAGGTGGTCGATAATACCGGCCAGCCCATTCGTTGGGAGGGACGTGCCACCAACTTTGCCAACTACCTGCTGCAAACACGGCTTAAAAGCCGCAGCAATGGCCTGCGTATCATCTATAGCGTGACAATCAACCTGGTGCCTAACCACCTTGATAAGCGCGCGCATAAATACGTCGGTATGGTGCGTCAGGCTTCACGTAAGTATGGCGTCGACGAGTCGCTGATTCTGGCTATCATGCAAACCGAATCCTCATTTAACCCGTATGCGGTGAGCCATGCCGATGCGCTGGGACTGATGCAGGTGGTACAGCACAGCGCAGGGAAAGATGTATTCCGCTCGCAGGGGCGCTCAGGCACGCCGAGCCGTAGCTTCTTGTTTGATCCGGCCAGTAACATTGATACCGGTACGGCCTATCTGGCAATGCTCAACAATGTCTATTTGGGCGGTATCGATAATCCGACCTCACGTCGCTATGCGGTAATCACCGCGTATAACGGCGGTGCGGGCAGCGTGCTACGCGTGTTCTCGAACGATAAAATTCAGGCCGCGAATATCATTAACAGCATGTCTCCTGGTGACGTTTATCAAACGCTGACCACCCGACATCCCTCTGCTGAATCACGCCGATACCTTTACAAGGTCAATTCCGCACAAAAATCATATCGACGCCACTAATGTATCCCTCTTCAGCCCTCTAAAACGGGGGCCTGAAGCACCAAAAATGTTAACTCCATCACTCTTTTGCTTTGCAATCAGAAATTGTTTGCAAATATTTGTCACAGGTAACAAAAAAAGAGTGCCTCTCATTGATAGAATCACATCATATAGCCACGGCAAATGTGCCTTTTAAAACATTCATCCGCATTACGGTGTGAGGAAATTAACATGAATCTTAAGCTGCAGCTGAAAGTTCTCTCGTTTCTGCAGTTCTGCTTATGGGGTAGTTGGCTCACTACCCTCGGCTCCTATATGTTTGTCACCCTGAAATTCGATGGTGCATCCATTGGCGCGGTGTATAGCTCGCTGGGGATCGCCGCCGTGTTTATGCCAACGCTGTTAGGGATCGTGGCCGATAAATGGATCAGTGCGAAGTGGGTTTACGCCCTTTGCCACCTGGTCGGCGCAGGAACGCTGTTTGCCGCAGCCGAAGTCACCACGCCAGGGGCAATGTTCTTTGTGATCTTGCTTAACTCCCTGGCCTATATGCCAACACTGGGGCTAATCAACACCATCTCCTACTATCGCCTGCAATCTGCCGGGATGGATATCGTTACCGACTTCCCGCCAATTCGTATCTGGGGCACCATCGGCTTTATTCTGGCGATGTGGGCCGTGAGCTTCTCCGGCTTTGAACTGAGCCATATGCAGCTGTATATCGGTGCGACATTGTCCCTGGTACTGGTACTGTTCACCCTGACGCTGCCGCATATTCCGGTTGCCAATCAGCAGAAAAACCAGAGCTGGACATCAATGCTCGGTCTGGATGCTTTCGCGCTGTTTAAAAACAAGCGTATGGCGATTTTCTTCATCTTCTCAATGATGCTGGGCGCAGAGCTGCAGATTACCAATATGTTTGGTAACACCTTCCTGCACAGCTTCGATAACAACCCACTGTTCTCCGGTAGCTTTATCGTGGAACACGCATCGGTGATGATGTCGATTTCACAGATTTCCGAGACGCTGTTTATCCTGACCATCCCGTTCTTCTTAAGCCGTTACGGTATTAAGAACGTGATGCTTATCAGTATTGTGGCGTGGATGCTGCGCTTCGGCCTGTTTGCCTACGGCGATCCAACGCCGTTCGGTACCGTGCTGCTGGTTCTGTCGATGATTGTTTACGGCTGCGCCTTCGACTTCTTCAACATCTCTGGTTCTGTGTTCGTGGAGAAAGAAGTACGCCCTGAAATCCGCGCCAGCGCACAGGGTATGTTCCTGATGATGACCAACGGCTTCGGTTGTATTCTGGGCGGACTGGTGAGCGGTAAAGTCGTTGAACACTATACGCTGAACGGTATTACCGACTGGCAGACTGTGTGGTTGATCTTCGCAGGTTACTCGCTGGTTCTGGCTTTTGCCTTCGTTGCGCTGTTTAAATACAAACACGTACGCGTTCCAGCAGGCACCCAGACTATCGCGCACTAACTTTTACGCAGAGAAAAGCGGGTTGCCAAAAGGTAACCCGCTTTTTTTGCGCTTACTTCACAACATATCCATACAGGCGCTTAATACCGTCTGTATCCGTTTCACTGTAAACACCTTGCAGCTCCGGCGAGAAGCCTGGCAGCAGGTTTACGCCCTCTTCCAGCGCCAGGAAATATTGCTGTACCGCCCCACCCCATACTTCGCCCGGTACCACGCACAGCACGCCCGGAGGATAAGGCAGCGCACCTTCCGCCGCAATGCGGCCAGCTGCTTCACTAATCCGCACCAGTTCAACATCACCACGGATAAAAGCGCTGTTCGCATCCTGTGGGTTCATCGCCACGGCAGGTAAACTTTCCTGACGGAACATCGCTTTTTGCAGATCTTTCACATCAAAGCTGACGTACAGTGAGTGCATCTCCTGGCACAGTTCACGCAGCGTGTAATCCCGATAGCGTACCGGATACTTATTGAAGATGGTTGGCAGCACATCTGCCAGCGGCGTATCGTCTTCAATATGCTGCTCAAACTGCGCCAGCATCGCCACCAGTTGCGCCAGTTTCTCTGCGCTTTCTGCCGGGGTCAGCAGGAACAGAATCGAGTTAAGGTCGCATTTCTCCGGCACGATGCCGTTTTCACGCAGGTAATGCGCCAGAATCGTCGCCGGAATACCAAACTCGGTATATTGCCCGGTTTGTGCGTCAATGCCCGGAGTGGTTAACAGCAGTTTGCAAGGGTCAACGAAATACTGGTCGCGCGCGTAGCCGGAAAAACCATGCCATTTAGCACCTGGTTCGAAGCTAAAGAAGCGACGCTCGCTGGCAATCACCTGCGTCGGATAGCTTTCCCACGGTTTGCCATCGACTACCGGGGGAACAAACGGCTGAATCATCTTACAGCGGGTAATAATCGCTTTACGGGCCTCAATGCCCAGCGTCACACACTCCGCCCACAGCCGACGACCGCTCTCGCCTTCATGGATTTTGGCGTTAACGTCCAGCGCCGCAAACAGCGGGTAAAACGGACTGGTAGAAGCATGCAGCATAAATGCATTATTCAGACGCTTATGCGGGCAGAACCGCGCCTGACCGCGAATATGGTTATCCTTTTTGTGGATCTGCGAGGTTTGCGAGAATCCGGCCTGCTGTTTGTGTACCGACTGGGTGACAAAGATCCCCGGATCGTTAGCATCGAGATCCAACAGCAGCGGTGACCCATCGGCCATCATCGGAATAAATTGTTCGTAGCCGACCCATGCTGAGTCAAACAGGATGTAATCACACAGATGACCGATCTTGTCGATCACCTGCCGGGCATTGTAGATCGTACCGTCATAAGTGCCGAGCTGAATGATCGCCAGACGGAACGGGCGCGGTTGTTCTGCCTTTTGCGGCGCAATATCACGAAGTTGCTGGCGCAGATACTCCTCATCAAAGCAGTGCTCGTCAATGCCGCCAATAAAGCCAAACGGATTACGCGCCGCTTCCAGATACACCGGCGTCGCACCCGCCTGGATCAGCGCACCGTGGTGGTTCGACTTATGGTTATTACGGTCAAATAGCACCAGATCGCCGCGCGTCAGCAGCGCATTGGTTACTACTTTATTGGCCGCAGAGGTCCCGTTCAGCACAAAGTAGGTTTTATCCGCGTGGAAAACTTTCGCAGCAAATTTCTGCGCATGTTTCGCCGAGCCTTCATGAATCAGCAGATCGCCAAGCTTAACGTCGGCGTTGCACATATCCGCGCGAAACAGATTCTCACCAAAGAACTCGTAGAAATGGCGCCCCGCGGGATGCTTTTTAAAGAACTCACCGTGTTGATGTCCTGGGCAGGCAAATGTGCTGTTCCCCATCTCGACATACTGAGTCAACGTGTCATAGAACGGCGGCAGCAAATCTTCTTCATACTGACAGGCAGCAGACTCCAGCTCCAGCCAGTCCTGCGCCTGACCGCGAATGACCGCATTCACGCCCGCCGGCAGATCAACATCCGACTCTGCGAACAGAAACACGGGTATATGAAAACCGGTGCGTTTCAGCAAAGCAAGGATCCCGCTGCGGCTATCCGCAACGGTAATGACGACTGCCGCAACGTCAGTAAAATCAGTACTGTCCAGCGACACCACCTGACGATGGCTGGACAGACGAGAAACCAGTTCTCCACTGGCGGCAATTTTCATTGATTTCATAAGCGCAATAACCCGTTTCGGGAAAATCAAAAGTCCCGGACAAAGCCACATTGCTTTGCCCACGAAATGACAGGTCAAACTGGTTACCAGCCCCGACCGCCAGACATCAGTAAAAGCAGATAGCCTCTGATTTTACTGTTATCCTGCAGTGAGCGTGCGCTGCCCTCACCGCATGGTGGGAGCGTAAAGATAAGTCGCAGGAAGGGGCAAACGTCGCGCAAAAAGGCGATGTTGAAGGCGATGTTGAAGGCGATGTAGGGGGAGTAATATCATCCCAGGCAGCCCCATTCAGACAGGAGAAAATTCGCGCAATCATGGCACCTTTCACTTTCAGGCGCAAGATAAAATCCGGAGCCTGAACCTCACAGATAAACAAGCATTTCGCCTGTCAATCGCGGCATAATAATGCAATCTGAAAACATATTTTACCCAGAGAATTGCCTTTAGCATCAAGACGATAATGGGTATGCAGGAGCAAACGTGGTAATTGGACCCTTTATTAATGCTGGCGCCATTTTATTTGGTGGTGTTCTCGGCGCACTACTCAGCCAGCATTTACCGGAACGCATTCGTGCCTCCATGACCTCCATATTCGGACTGTGCTCTTTGGGAATTGGTATTTTGCTGGTTATCAAGTGCGCTAACCTACCGGTGATGGTCCTGGCTACGTTAGTCGGTGCATTAATTGGCGAGTTCTGTTATCTGGAAAAAGGGATCAATACCGCGGTTGCCAAAGCGCAGCAGCTTTTCACCCGGTCGGATGCCAACACCACACACGAATCCTTCATCCAGAGCTATGTGGCCATCATCGTGCTATTTTGCGCCAGTGGTACCGGGATCTTCGGGGCGATACATGAAGGGATGACCGGCGACCCGAATATTTTAATCGCGAAGTCGTTTCTTGATTTCTTCACGGCCATCATTTTTGCCTGTTCATTAGGTATCGCGGTATCGGCAATTTGTGTACCAATGCTGGCAATCCAGCTAACGCTTGCCACCTGCGCAGCACTTATTTTGCCCCTGACGACGCCAGCCATGATGGCCGATTTCAGCGCCGTAGGTGGACTGCTGTTGTTGGCAACCGGTTTACGTATTTGTGGAATCAAAATGTTTGCGGTTGTGAATATGCTTCCTGCCCTTCTGCTGGCAATGCCGCTTTCCGCCGCGTGGACGGCATTTTTTGCCTGAGAATGCGTGCAATAGCAACAATGTGGTGATAGATTGTGCAGTCTGCGTTGATTTGAAGAAATTTCGTTGACGAAACGAAGCGAATCGGTTTTAATGCGCCTCGTTGCCCGGATAGCTCAGTCGGTAGAGCAGGGGATTGAAAATCCCCGTGTCCTTGGTTCGATTCCGAGTCCGGGCACCACTATTTAGAAGAACCCGCCTATGGCGGGTTTTTTGCTTTTGGCGAAACGGACTCTTCATCGAACTTCGTTTGATTATTCGCCGCCAGCGGCTCACCCCTTCGGGGCCAGCGCGACAAGCGCGCTGTTCAACGCTTACAGCGTTAATCCGAGTCCGGGCACCACTATTCAAAGAACCCGCCCAAAAGGCGGGTTTTTGCTTTTGGAGAATAGTCACTATTCTCTCCTCACCGAACTTTGTTTCAACAGCGCATAACGATTAAGAAGCTGATTAATCCGCATATCAAGTTGCTGATACAAAGCGGGTGATACACTTCCCTGCTTTTTTAACTCCTCATCAATTTGGCGCAATAACTCTTCTGTCGGCGGCGATTGGTCAAGCTGGCGGCGGATAGTGAAAATGGCTGATTTCAGCTCCGAACCCGTCAGATATTTACCTTTACGTTCATCAAGCGAATTTAGCTGGGCAGTTAACGCCTCCAGCCCCTGCTGGGCATGATGCCAGTTTTGCAGAGCACTTTCCGGCAACGCTTCCGTGTTTAACTGTTTCTGTAATCCGCTGGCGAATACCGTAGTCTGCGATTCTTCCGGCCACAGGGTGACTAATTGCTGTGCTAATGATGCGGCATATTCTCTTGACCACAAAGGTGACAGGCGATGTAAAACGTCCAATTGCCCTTGCGTTGCGGCGATTAATTCCTGTTTCTTCTCTTTCAAATCTGAGGAATGTTTCAATGTGGACAATTGTTCAGGTGTCAGCCCCCGTGGCAATGGCTGAACCAGTTCAAATCTGTCGTCCCACATAGGGCTGATACCAAGAAAAGTGCCTGTACTCACCACTGCCGTAGCCATGACACCGATGGCGAATCCCAACCACATTCGCCGGGGTCGATGAACGCTTTGAGTAGCAAACTCCGCTGAGCTTGATTGATCGGGCGACGATGCTTCATTAACCACAAAGACCAACTGTGGCAAAGATGTCTCAGCGTGATTAGTCGTACCTGAAGCCGGTATCATCACAGCGGTGGATCCCGAATCCGCTTCAGACTTCTCCAGGCGTAAAGCTGCGTTATGCATCCAGGTAACGACAGCGTCTAGTTTACTTAACGTTTTTAACTCAAGGCGTTGCAGCACCTCACAGACATGTTTCAGACTCTGCTCAACCCGATACACCATTGATAAATCCGCATATGACAACGTTAGCGTGCGTAATTCTTGCTGTAAACGAGCTGACAGCCATGCCAATATTTCAACGCGGGCATGGGTTTGCTGCGGCCATATTACGCTCCAGTGATGCGTCAGTAATGCCTCCAGCAGTTCCGCGCTTTCGGCTAGCCCAGCCAAACCTGCGCTACGAATTCTGGCGACGGTGTACCAGGCCAGTGTTTGCAGTTCGACTCCGTTATGACGAAACAGAGCCAGGCTTAACTGTTCCACCTTTTGCCAGTCAACATCCGGGCGTGCGGGGTGAGTCAGCTTGCTGATTTCATCGCGTAAATGACCAAACTCCGTGAAAGCACGCGGATCGCCGCCGGTGCTGATGCGATTCTTTTCCATGTCAGTACACTCCCGTCTCAAGCCACCCCTGCTTCTTAAGATGACGAATAAGAACCCGCCCCTCAGGGGTAAAATCAGTGCCATAGCGCACAATGCCAAGATCATGAAGTTCCGCATCAATGGAATAACGCAAATGCCCCGGCATTTCCTGCTCCTGCATCGTTACCTGAATGTCTTTTAGTCGCGGTTCATACTTCAACAAAACCTGAGAAAGCGTGCTGATAAGCTGATGTGCTGTTCCCGGCATACCCTGGAGGATTTTGGTCATATCCGGCAGACCATAATCGGGTAAATGTTTGAGGCTACCGGCACGAGTATTCAAAATGCGCTGCATATTATCGAGGACGGACAAGATGACCTGCGTATTTTCGCTGACTGCGAGCAAAGGAAAACCACCGGAAAAATTACCCAGCAAGATGTCATAAAGAGAAGGCTGTTTAATCATTACTCATCCTCCGGCATCAGGAGAACCAGAGCCTGAGAATTTAATTCAATCGCTCGCGCCTTATCAGGATCGAGATCTTCACGACGTAATACCACACGCCATGAATCTTCAGACTGATCGGGAGAAATAAACATTCCCGCCACGGCAACATATTGCGCTTCGTTTTCGAATGGAATATCGACAGCTACGCTTTCACCTGGTTGTACCCGAACATCTCTCTGAGCCAATAAATCTGCTTTAACCACCGTGCTGTCTTGTGCAAATAAAGACTGATAATTAGCCGAGTCAAATGCTTTACGATCTTTGAGTTGGTAAATACGCACGACCGTCGAAAGCGCTATGCCCTGCGCATTTTTATTTGCGGCTTCTCTGGCGGAAAGATCCAAATGCAGGGTTTTAATTTCCTTATAAAAAATCGACTTCGTTAATGACACGGTACCTTCAGATACTTTTTGTGTCAGACCACACCCAGTAACTAAACTGACCATTCCGGTTATTACGGCAAAATTAATAGCGATAATCGCCAGTCTCATCGGCTTCCCTCCGTTGAACATGTTGAGTAAGGCTCTGCCAAAGCCCAAGCTTAATTGTTATAAATTGATTCTTCGCTTCCTGGTTATCCAGACGCATCACAGCAGTGCGGCCAAGCTGAACTGCGTGCTCGCTTTTATTACTGGTAAGATGAGCATCCGGAAGCACCGATCGAGGAATGCGTAATTGCAGTCTCGCATTCACTCTGGCACCTAAATAAACGTGCATCAGCGCGAGAAAATCATGGTAAAGCTGGCCACCCGGTAACCATTCGCGAGCCTCATCGGGAACGTCCGTTGTAAGCGTAATTAGCACCTGACTGTTAATATCTACGGCGCTACTTCCCATCACCGGACGAGAATGGAGGCTAACGGGTTGCCGCACACTCATTTTTAACGCCTTATCCAGCAGGATTAAGCGTTTATCATGAGGGGCCACGGTGGTATTTGTTGTTGGCGATAATAAAGAAACCAGCGCGGATATACCTTCTGCCGTACGCGTTGGCATTCTCATTATTCCCAGCAGCGCCAAAAAGCGCGATATCGGGGTAGCTGTTTGTGTGGCGCACCCCTGAATTCCCAGCCCAGTCAACCCCAGCAAATATTGTGAAGTCTCATCTGTCGCGCCTGAGCGAAAAGTCGCTGGATAGCTGTATTTACGCCAGATTCGATAAAACTGCGTAATTAAGCGATGGTTAAAAATATCCAGAAACTCAGCGGCAACGTCCGCACCTTCCTGACGCTGGGCAATATCATCCTGATAGGTTGTCGGCAGCGGCGATTCCACGCCATACAGCCCCATAAAAGTGACACGAACCGTTGGTGGAAGTGTGGGTTGCTGCGGATCATATTCTGCACTTTTTATTTCACCCGCCGGGAATCCCATCCCCGGATGAGGGCGAAAACGAATGGTATCGAAACGTGGGCTTTGTTGGCTTCCGGGACAGGGCGCTTGTGGATCCCACTGTTCCAGCAACTGACAGAAACGATAAAAATTAGTACGGGGTAGGTGTTCGCCAAGGCTCGTTAGCAACCGGGTAGTCGCTGATTGTGATTCTCTTTCCATCGCAAGCTTTTCCCTGCCGGCTGTATGATTAAAGTAAGCTGATTAAACAAATGTATATCCGCATACAATGCAAAAAAGCGGTTAAGCATTTCACCAAACAAATGAATATCGCCTTCGCCTGTAAATCCGTTTTCATCAAGCGTTACTTCGATGTCCACACCACGGAGTAGAAATCCTTTTTCAAAGCGCTGTATTTCATGTTGTTGAACATCCATGATCGCATCCAGACGACGATAATTAAGTTCATCATCCTGCCAGTTATAGAGAGACAACGTTCCTTTAAGCACTTCAGCGCTGGCCATCATATTCAGAAAGCTGGATCCCAGGTGACTCAACACTCGCCAGTGAAAACGATCCTCAGCGGGAGGGTAAGCAGGTAGCGTCGGTTTAGACAGATTGCGAACGGCAAGCGGCGTCTGGAGTATCTGCTCACAACGATTGAGCAATGTACTTTGCAAAGCTCGCCGCGGTAGCTGACCGTTTGTTCCGGTCACTTTCAAAGACAAGGTTTCATACTCAGCAAGGCGATCCCGCTCCCAGGCATCTCCCCCGAGGATCAGCCATGTATCATATAATCCGGATACGCCGCGTCTGACACGAGTATGGTAATAACGCTCAGGTGCGTTACGGCGCATCATGCCTCCCTTGTGGCGAAAACTGGTGAAAGGGGCATAAACGGCGTTACGCGTTCGCTGTGATCCTGAAACCGCATCGACTGCAAAAATTTCCGTGTGGCCATCTTGCAACCTTCGCGGACGCAGCAAATATTCGCTTTCCAGACCATTAACTACCAGCGGATCGGCTTCGATAGTGAAAAGATTAATAACCGGAACGCAATGAAGACGGATGTTTTCACTCCCCACAGGAAGCTCAGAACTCCACTGTTGAGTCAGTACCGCTTCTATTTCAAAGCAGTCTATACCCGCAGGAAACGATATCTTTTCCAGACCGTTAAGATGGACAAACATAAATTTTTCGCGGAACGTAAAATACTCAAGCAACAATTGCCAGCCGCCAAACGCCGTATCGCCTTTTGGCCACAAACTGTCTTCATCGGCAAATCCGCCCGGGGAAAAGTAACCCTCCAGTCGAATACGTTCTACGCTGTTGGGGAGTCTCAAATAAAGAGAAGCCAGACGCTTTGTCAAAGCAAGGTGCAGCGCGTGGGTCACCGGCGCGTCACCGCTGAGGTAAAGGCTGAGACGCGTCAGATCGGTTTGCGACCAGTCCATCTGTGGATTGCACTTTATTCGCATACGGATGACCGAGCGCCCATCAGGTTCGGCATCGATTTTCACCGCCGCGACAGACAGCGGATTAAGTGTGACGGGCTGAGTAGTACGATACTGACATACCGTTTTTTTAGGGCCAACGGGCTGTGACAATACGCCAAACTTCGCGTTAATCCGCTCACTCATTTTTAGAACATCAATATCTGGTAAAAGCTCGACAATACTTAAGGAGGGAATGGTACGTAAATAATGTGGCCACAGCAGACTCATCAACCCTTCGGTAAATTCAGGGAGATGATCGTCTATTTTGGCGCGCAATCGCCCCATCGAAAATGCAAAACCTTCAAATAATCGTTCCACATAGGGATCGGGGATGCCAGCTTTATCCAGATCCAACATGGCTGCACGATCCGGATGCGCCTGCGCAAACTCTTTTGCCGCTTCCCTTAAATAACGCATTTCCGCGTCATAATAACGCAGAGTTAAATCTTCCATTTTACAGTTCGCTTATTTTGTTTTAACCGCACAAAACGGCGGCTCTGGCGGGATCAATGGCGACCAAACCGGACAACAGTGAGTCCATCTCTGGTGCCAGACGCGCTTTGTCACTTTCACTGCGGCTGGCTTTTAAACGCAAAAGTTTCAGCCGTCGCGCTTTAACTTCAAACAGCAGCTCAGGCTCCCATTGTTTGAGAGTGAGAGAGTGTGCTGTAGTATTCAATTCCCCAAGCAAATGCAGCGCGAGATCGTTGCGCCCACATTGTTCCGTCAGACGGGCCATCAACAGCTGGCGTAACCAACGCTGTCGACGTGAAATAATACCTGGGCGTGCCTGAACCCAGGCGAGCGCGGCTTCAACGCCTTCGCTATCCGCCAACGTCAAAGCTTCGCTTTCAAGTAGCAGAATATCGTCGTCCGCTCCTGCACTAGCCACAGCGATTTTTTCCATCTGCCAGTCACTTTCCTGTAGCACGTCACGGGCTATCCACTCACGCGTGACATCATCGGCAAAGGGAGTCCCATCGTTAAACGCCAGCGTTTCCAGCCCCGGCATCCGATGCAGCAGCATTTTCAGATCGCTGATAATAATCCCGGCATTTTTATCCCATGGCGATCCCGCTCTTGTTAATGCCTGATGAAGGTACCATTGCACGTCCAGCCAGAAATGATTTACTCCCTCAACAAATAAGCTGTCAGTTAACTCAATCAGTTCAGTCCAGCTTTGCTGCAAATACAGACGTTTGAGCTGCGCGCGATAATCACTCTTGGGCGGTACCAGGCGCGTACGTCCGGCGCCATCTGGCGGTGGAAGCTGGCTGACCGTATCGAGCCGCACGCTTTTCATCAAATGATGCGCCGCCAGCCAGCCATCCGGCTGATCGCTTAAGTATTTCGCCAACACTCGTGCCTGCTCCAGCAGCTCACGGCCAGAGGTAATACTTTTAAGGACAGGAGTTTCTGCGCTGTGCCTACTGGCTTGGGTACTGATATTTTGCGGCACCAATGCCTGAGCCCCGCCAGATTGGGCCAGACGATTCTCCAGCGCGCTATACAGCGCCCCAAGTCCAGGACGAATACTCTCCTCTCGCTGGCTAAACTGATGCTCCAGCAGCATCAGCGCACCGGCGATCCGTTGCGCGTCAGGTCGTGAAACTTCGGGAAAACGCGCCAGACTATCCAGCATCCTCCCGCCTGCCAGCCATTCAAGGGCGGCCTTATGGCTGTTGGCTCTTAAAGGATGGAGAGAATCGCCATATTGTTGCATCAGCCCAGCCAGCAAAATCAGACCATCCGCCAGGCCGGGCTCACCATCCTGATGCAAACGTGCCCATGTGTAGTAAGTGACGACACGGACATCCTTACAGGTGGTGATCAGAAGTTTTTCCGCAAGCTCAATGATGAGATCCGTTTGTGCGCCAGAAAGTTTATTCACCTCCTCTCGCATGCGCTGAAAATCATCGTCATAGCCTGGATCTTCACCACCGGGGTTGGCTGCTGAAATGGGCAATAGCCAGTTTTTCCATAGCGTAGTCTGCGTTTGCGCCTGTTCCATCAGTTGCTGTTGTTCATCTGGCGAAGCCGTGCTGGCGGCCAGTAGACGTTTCAGAGCGCTCATTCTTCTTCCTCTGAGGAAATATTGCCGCTTACAACAAAAATTGCTTCTGGTAGTTCAAAATCGCGGAGTTTGAGTAATACAAGGGGACCTTCACCGGCTTCCGTTCGCAGGGTATAGTTCAGCGGCAATCCATCCTGCGCAGTCCAGCGCAGGTTAAAACCGCTGCTCACGCCAGCGTTATCGGTTATCTCCGCTTTCTCAAGCAATCTTATCCACCCCCAGGTACCGGGGTTATCTGAGTAGATTCGGGTTCCCGTATTGGTGCTCACCCAGCTTAGGGTTGCCCCTGAAGCCTGAGTATCAGCAGGCCAGACAACATTTTTCCACGCTGGCATCTGATTAACGTAGGTGAGTTTCTGTCCATCCAACACGAGGTCAGTCTGCATCACGTCGCGCGCCGTTCCAGGACGCAGCTCAAAGCGCATCCCGGCTTCCCCACGAATAAATGCGACATCCGCAATTTGACTGAGCTGATCCATCGCCTCGAGAAACGCCGGATTAAACTCCAGCCCCTGAGCATTCACCGTGTCGGCAACCCAGTGACTTCCCTGTTTATGCAGGACACCGCTTAAATGACTTTCGAGAAAATGCGGGATTCGCCCATTATCGCTTCGCAGATATTGCGCCAGCAGCGGCAGAGAAGCCTCGCTGCCAACATCGCGAAACGGATAACGTCCGCCGAATGCGCTGTTCCAGTCATTCACAATCAGCGCCTTCCATTGCGCATTCAAGCCCGCCGCGGTTGGTTGCAACACCTGCTGCCATGACTGCTCCAGCGGCTGTACAAACATCGCTTGACCAAATCCACTCCATGCTTGCCCCAGACTGGCAGCCACCAGATTGCCATAGTCACGCGTGGTGGTGAGATCGATGGTTTTACCCTGAAACACCGTTTGCGCCAGGGCCTGGCTCATGCCTTGCGGATCGGCAGCGTTAGTAATCTGCTGGAGTTTCAGCCTGACCTGCGTTACCCGGGTCAGGTAGGTTTGCAGACTCAGATGGCTGATATCCTGCCCAGCCGATTGTTCATCCATTAATGCCAGGATTGGCGAGAAGGTACTCGCCATAGGGCCTTCTTCCCGCGCATGTTGGTCAATGGTTTGATTTTCTTTGGTGTTAAATAGATCCTTTGCCGACTTCACCAGCGAATCCGACAGTGCTTCTCCGGTTAACCCTGTGCGTCCCTGAACGGCGAGCGTATTCATTAACGCAACCAGAGGAGACTGACGGATATCTGCAATCAACGTGAGTTGATCGATAGCATCACTTAGCGTCAGGGTGCGCTTCCAGCGAATACTGTTGAGAAAATCCAGCCAGTTGTCGGCAAAATCCGTGAAGTAACGCTCGCTAAGACGCACCTTTAAGGCCTGTGGAGAGAGAGGGTCACTTGCAGAATGCGTATCATCTCCCAGCACCTGATCCATTTCTTCCCGACGGTTGTTGACGATTTTCTCAATGGCGGGCAAAACCTCCTCTTCCCAGGCTTTGCGGGTATACACGCCAGCAACCGAACTGTGGGTATAAAATACGTGCTCTGCCCGGGTATCGCCGGTCATGTCTTCCAGACGAAGATCGGTGTAATGCGGCGTTACCTGTTCAATGATTTTCTGATACAGGGCGGCTTCGCCATTGCGGATCCCCATCTGACGAATTAACAGCGTTCGCACCTGGCTAATAAGATTTTTATCGGCTGCTATCTTCCATTCAGGATGCGCCTGAAGGTTCTCTCCCCAGAATTGCCAGAGCCCAGGGCCAACGCCCTGCCATGATGCGCGCGAAATACCCGCTCGCTCCGGCCAGTCTTGCATCAACGCCTGACTAAAAAATGACGCCTCCATCTGCTCAGGCCGCGAAAGCATCAGATACATTTTCAACTGGTTGTAGGCGATCTTTGCCTGGGCGGCAAACTGCGGGCTGTCTGGAGCCAGTCGGGTTAAAGCCGTTAATTCCTGGGTAAGATGTTGGGCGGCTTCATCACGCAGGAGCGGAATAGCGATACGCGTATAGCGCGGCCATAGTGCATCCAGCAGAGCATCATTTTGGCTTAAGCCGAAACGGTAGTACCACGGCGTCCCATTCTGCTGACGCCAGCGAAGCATGCCTGGCGTTTGCTGCAGAGCAGACAGCGCCGTAAGACGCTCGGCGAGCGGTTTATCCGCACCGCCTGCCAGGCTCGCCTGGTCCAGACTTTCGCCAATCAGAGTGCGATTCGCCAGGAAAGACACCACCATCCCCGCCCCCCATAGCAGCATCAAACCGGCTGTACCGACTGCCAGCACGCGCATCCCTGAACGGCCTGTACGCTGTGCCTTAAGTTCAGCAGGTAACGCAGGGAGTGAATCAAGCAGCGCACGCCAGCGCTCATCACGCATCCAGGCATGCGCGACGTGCGATGAAGTATTTTCCGCATACTGGCTCAGGATTACCGCCGCCAGCGGCAGAGGCCGATGCGGACTGAAAAAAGTGGACAACGATTCGCTGATAGCTTCTGCGCCAGGCATCAGCAAATTAGCCATTTTCAGTAAGAAGTTATCACGGATATTGCGCGTAACCTGCTGCGTACCCTGCTCCGCCATCTGCATTGCCAGCGAGGTCAACTGCGAACGACATAAAGCCGTGGTGCATCCTGCAGGGAACAAACATGTCGCAGAGTGCAAGGTTACGTCATCCCGGACGAATTGAGCGCCATACAGCGACCAAAGGTATAACGGTACTCGCCAGCGGAGCGTGGTAAAAACAGCCTGAAAATGGCGGGCGGCATTATCTATTTGTTCTGCGGTTAAAGAGAAAACAGGTGCCGATTGAACCAGTGTATCCTGGTGCTGAAAAGTGGGGGTTACCCATACAATCCCATCCAGCGGACGCCGATGCAGCTTGCGTATCGCATCAAACAACGAGGCATCTGGCGCTTCAGTGAGCGTACCTCCCCAGATTAACACCACGCCATCCCCTTCAACCCAGCGCTGAGTAGTGAGTTTAGGTACCAGTTGCTCAACCTGAGAGGCATCTCCCATCACCAGCAGGATACGCGTTTTGGCGCGCCAGCGATAACTGTAATTTGCCTTGAGTACATCACGAATTTCCCCTATCAGCATATTCCCGGAGGGCGGTTCCTCTATTCGGGATTCTTTGTCTGGAAAAACTCTATCGTTTTCCTCTTTTACCCGAAAAAGGTGCTCCTTGGCATAAATGTTGATAAGTGGATACCAGCGAACAACAATAATCAAAATTACCGTCAATATACCTAAGATGACTTTTTTCGTAAGTGAATCAGCCCCCAGGAGATCACCATAGCTCCTAATCAGCCATGTCAGCCCCGCTAAAAATGCCACAATTAAAACAAGCAGACTTCCCCTACGCCACAGATGGCTTGTCGTATTCATTATTACTCCAGGGTAAAACGGTGCAGATATATGATTGTTCTTCCTGAACAGAAACGACTAAATATGACTCTAAGTTATGCTTTGACATATCAGCCGCCACGCCAGCGCATAGCCAACCGGAAAATGGACCGGGGATCCCCATAAATCTTTCAAGAATAATTTTGTTTTCAACCTGCCAATGAGCGCCATGATTGTGACCAATTGGATAGAGTTGCGCACTCAACAAATCAATTAACTGACCATCAGACACAATGTTTTTTGTATTTATCGCGCTTACCTGAGTAGTAAAAAAAGTGGTTAAATCTTGAGGTAAACACGCTTTATCCAGAGGCATTGGACGTAGAAAATGGCACTTACCGTTGAACCCATAAATACGCGCTACGTCATCACTGGTTAAAAGAAAGACTGCCATTCCATCAGAATAATTCTGATGCCCGTTAAATTGTAAAACCAGAACAAGATCGCTCCTGACTTCTGCATTTTTCAGGTTCGTTTCCAGTCGATAAAAAGGAAACTCCATTTCTACTCGTACAGAGGAAGGTTGTGGCCTGCCAGGGAAATTCATCTGCCAGATGCTATTAAAGTTATTTTGCAGTAAATGCCGTTCTTCCGTTGAACCATCGGTGATGAGTGTTACATGCAAAGGAATGGCTATCGGTAATATACTCAGAGATTCAGCAATACTGTTCAGCAAAACAGTCACTGCATTGTCTTGATTTTTGACATTAGGCAAATAGTCAATACGATGAGCTAAACCACATTTATTCTCAATATTTGTGGGATTACCTGCAATAAACGAAACGGTAATTTTCTCTGGTAACAATATGCAGCTATTCATCACGATAATAGAGCGCTGTCCCCAGGACTGCCATTCACGCTGAGAAATCAATATTTCTTTTTGCAAAAATTCATAATATTCAAGCGCCCGCCCATATAAATATGCTCTAACACTAGCAATTATTAACCACAGGAACGCTGGAAAGAGCGAAACCAGCCAGATGTTGACATCATTAATAAAAAATAGATGTTCTGTTGCATGCAATACAAAAAGTAAGATACTTATTATTACTGATAATATACCAGCCAGTGTCCATCGCCAGAGAGAAAGAGGTTCAGGAGCTACGGGCATGATAATTCTATGGCGTTCCCAGCCCATGATTTCATCCTATTGATGCTTCTGGCGCACTTGAAATAACCTGACATCCACACAAACTGTGGCATCCATCGACAACTATCGGCTTACCATCAGAAAACCATTCTGGCGAACCTTCAATAATAGGATTAATGCCATGGAATGGTATCGGGCAACTGACCATATCCCCCAGAAGAACTACTTTTTTCCCTTGAACAAACATGGTTGAAGATGCAGATATTACACTTCCACCATGAGTCGTTTTATCACCAAGCAAAACAAAACCTTTTGACATATTTCACTCCAGTAAAAAAGGAAACAAATCGACAATTAATAAAAATATTAAAAAATCCAGTCACTTTCTTCTTCAAAGTACAGCCTTCACTTAATAAATATAAACGAGTTTTTTTTCGATGGGTGATTTTAATATACTCATTATAATCTTTATGAGTGACCTTATATTTGCCAATCATAAAATCACTCAGCCTGACCTTATGCAGATATTTATCATCCTGGTTCATGCTGAAGGGCAGTTTTTCCCAAATCAGCGGACCGAAGTCCCCCATTAAAAACTCACCGCCCGTGACCGGGACCATATTATCCAGCGAGCGCTTCACCAGCGCCTGCGTGAGCTGCTGGCTTTCCGCACTGGTGCTGTTATCACAGCCGGTCAGCGCCAGCAAAAATATTCCCGGGGTAAGAAATTTCAGAATATGCGCCGTCATCCGTTATTCACCACGCAACGAAAAACAAAACTAGCTGAAAACAAGTCATCTTCTGTCTTGTACCCATCCCGTAGTGGAGAAGGGAAGTCTGACTCTCGAAACATGGTCAGGGCATACTGGTAATCTCCTCCCGCATAGCTCCTCTGTACCTTCCTGTCGCCGCTCTCCGGTCCCTGTGGGTTATCAACCGGCGAGTGCGCATAGTAGTCCGCCGCATACCAGTCATTAGCCCACTCCTGACCACTTAGTCCCATGTCATACAATCCCAGTGGATTAGGGGGATATTTCCCGACCGGGTAGAAAGGAAATCCCATATCATTCATTTTTAATATTTCATCAGAGGTTGGGACATTGACTCCCTCTTCTATTTTTCCGTTACTGGTGGCATAGGGCAAATACTGTCCCCGGGAGCGGGCCGCGTATTCCCACTGCGCTTCAGTGGGCAAATCCACCCGTTTTCCCGACATTTTACCCAGCCACAGGCAGTAGTCTTTGGCCATCTGCCAGGGGACGCTGACGGACACATCATCCGCCAGTAGTTTCCCCCCCCACAGGTAAACGAGTTTTTTCCGATGGGTGATTTTAATATACTCATTATAATCTTTATGCGTGACCTTATATTTGCCAATCATAAAGTCACTCAGCCTGACCTTATGCAGGTATTTATCATCCTGGTTCGAGCTGAAGGGCAATTTTTCCCAAATCAGCGGACCAAAGTCCCCCATTAAAAACTCACCGCCCGAGACCGGGACCATATTATCCAGCGAGCGCTTCACCAGCGCCTGCGTGAGCTGCTGGTTTTCCGCACTGGTGCTGTTATCACAGCCATTACAAAATGCTATTGTTACTAATAGCGCAGCGCAGTAATGTCTATTCATTTTGATATCCTTAATTAAACCGTTCTGGTCTGTCCGTCATCACTCATGGGGTCATATGTCTGTTGCTGGTCAATCAACGCTAAATACTGATCCATTAATTTATCGGGAATAGGCTTGAACGGTTCCTCTGGTGAAACCCTCTCCGGAAGATTGTTATATAACTCAGGTAGCTTCTTACCGTAATGGGTAAAAAACACAGAATCATTCTCACCGTCGGAAAGGAATATAATTACCGTCTGCTCATTTTTAATGCGGTCACTTTTCACCTTTCCAGGACTTTCAGTAATATGCTGCATAACATTGTCGTAATCGGCTTTGCTTTGTACCCATTTCAACGACCACCGTGCCCAATTGAGTATCTTCTGGGAGAGATAATGTCCAGTTCCGCTCTAAAACGCAGCCCGATAACATTACCAGCGGTGCGAAAAAATATGTCCATATCATATACCAATCCCTCGACAAAGTTTTTAACCCATGAACAACTAGTTAACCTAAATCAGTTGAAATGAATAAAGAGATTTGTATTTATAATAATATGAGCGATTGCTCTGTCCTTCATCACTTTATAAATTTCTTCAATACGTCAATATCAGGAAAGGCTTCAGTTATCGGAATCGTCGTACCATCAGGATAAATCAACGTCCTATGAGCTCCTTTCTCTTTCTTTTTCGGGCCTATGCTCCTTATTAATTTATCTGAATGCAACAGGGGATAAAATGTAATCGAATTTATATTTAACGCAGAGTACCGCTCGTTCATTTTTCCATTATATATCCATATAATTTTTTCATAACCACCAATAAAATCCTCAGTTAAATATGGAAAATAGTCTTTTGAAATCAAGCCATCTCTGTTGATTCTTTGATGGTCACCACCTTGATTCGCCGCAAGGTAATCAAATTCCAACCTGATGCTACTTTCTACCGACTCTGTACTCTGACCAAACTGTAAGGTATTTTTGTATTGCAACCTTATATCAGCCACAGACAGATGCCATTGACAACGACCCCCGCCTTGCCGGGCAATTTTCACATCAAAAAAATTCTTTGTACTATCTTTTTGGGTTAACGGAAATTCCATTGAATTATACCCAGGAACTTCATAAGCTTCCCCAGACGAATTATGCCGGGTGCGCTTACATATTTCTGAACGATAAATTACCTTCAATGGGAGCATAACCAGTTCTGCAGGTATTTTTACACCCACCGTGACCCATTGGGTATCCTCTGGAGGAGATAATGTTCGATTCCGCTCTGAAACGCAGCCCGATAACATAATCACCAGGGTTAAAATAAAGCATTTTTCAATCATAGTTCAAACTCCTCAAAGTTAAGTGGCTTTATATATTCCAAGGCTTCATTTCCTCCCTTAACTCCACGCGTCATATCCAGCGTCGATGCGACTACATCATGAATCTCAATGAAAGCACTATTTCTTGTAAACTCTTCCACCGGGGAACTACTCTCATACGTTTTCATTTGCTTTAAAAATTTCTCTCTGTTGATTCTCCTCATCATGGTCAATGTTGGCTGAGTACATTCTTTTAGTTGGTTATTAAGATAACTCAAATATTGATCTGGCATGGAATGTCTGCCAACGTTCGTCGCATGATCTAAATCAGGGTTAGTATAGGGAGGAAACCAGTCTTCTTTATCCATCTTTGTTAATAATTGAGTGAATCTTTTTTGTGCTTCATTCGCCTTTTGACTGGCCTCTAAAATAAGTTCAGGAACCAAATACAATCTGGTCTCAATAGGAAGCCGTTTACGAATCCTGCGGCATGAAGAAGGGTTGTTGGGTACTTTACACTCCTTCCATTCCGTCGTTTGGGTGGTGTTAAAAAATACGGCAATACTTCCATGATGCCAAAAACATTCCCAAAACCTCAACCCTAGCGCTTGAGGCATGAGTTCTATTACCGACCAGAAAAAACCCAGCGTGCCACCTACTGGTCCCCATAAGTCATAAAACCAGTTATCGAGATTTGCATCAGGCGGAACGCTTGGAATGGTGTCTGCGTCATTAACATGACGGAAATGGGTGAGATTTTTTAAATATTTAACGGCAGAAGCGGTCAACGTCCGGGGCATACCATACGTATACAGCAAAGGATTAAGATCTCTTATTTCTGCGCTGTGAATCAGCGCAAGCGAACCTCCCAGACTATGTCCGCAGATAAATAGCTCCAATGTTTTTCCATCGACTTTAATTTGATTAAATATCTTAGAATAGTTTTTCTTTGCGACCTGGTATGCCTGTAAAAAACCACCATGAATCTTCCCTTCAGGAACAATATCAAAACACTCTACCGGCATAAAACTTGCGTCTGTCCATAAATCACTGAGCTTACTCATCTCTGTACCACGCCAGGCCACAATCCCCTGCGTTTTCGTCGTAACATAAAATAGCTGAGTTTCCCCTTCCTCTTCATCTGCCGTATCTATAAAAATGGGTTTAGAATGCCGTTCACGAAAAGGAACATCAGTGACAATAGCAGGGAATCGATGTTTGCCATCTTCAAAAACGGGAATAGACGACAGATCCAGACATTGAATACAAAAGAATCCATATACCGAATTACGATCAGTTTCCGAGTCATAACTGTAAGCCAAATCGGCCATAATCCCCAGGTTGTAAGCATTAGTCAGAGAGTAACTCACTGTGTGATGCAAGATTAATGTCCATGCACGGAATGGACAAATTTCGATCATTGTACGTTTATTAAGATCCGCCACATGAACGGTAACGCCTTTATACGTTTTATCCAAAGGGAAATGAAATTCTGGTAGAACAATTCCATCCCATTTATCTAGTGTGGGTCTGACATTGCAGAGTTGTCCGACCCTGACATATTGATATCCATATTTATTCTCAGAGGAGAGTTTTTTGACCTTTGAATTATCCTCATCTCTTTCAAACCGTAAGGCTCGGTTCTCCATCTCATCAACCAATGGCTGAGACTGGATTTTTAAGGTCAAAGGTAATGGATGTATATCTTTAATCTTTATTATTCCATTGGCATCACTATAGCCAGTATAGCGTGGAATCAAACCGCACCTTGTAGCTTCATTTTCGGCAAACCACTCCATATTGGCTACGGTATCACCTAATTCGTCCACTAACTGGAACTCTACCCAATCGAATGCCTCATTTTCTATAAAAAAATCAGGATATTTGCACTGAGTAGATGTTGTCACTTCTGCCATAATTAGAATTCCTTTTCGTTACTTTAAGTTAAGAACATCTGAGATGGGATAAACATAATCTACCGAATACACAGTCAGATGACATGGATGGATTCCAACTTCTGTCATCTATAATTTATATTATGTAAATTACGAATATGACATCCTAGTCATAACTCTTGAGACGGAGATACTTTTCATGTAATTCTTTCGATCGCTGACTATCTTTTTCTACAAAAAATCCATTATTGTACATATCACTCAAGTATTTTGCTGCATTCGCGCACCCCTTCTCCAAGGCACTTTGGAGATAAGGATAGGCTGATTTATAATCCCGATCGAGATAATAAAAATCACCTACATAGCATTGTGCAGAGCCTTCTCCTTGATCTGCTGCCTTTTTCAGCCATGCTTTAGCTTCCGATTTATTTACTGGAACGCCTTGCCCATATAAATACATAGTGCCAACCATTCCCTGACAAGCCAGAATGGCCTGTTCCGTTTTTCTTTCTGTACCAGATTTAATATCATGCAAGGCGCATTTTTTAAACCAAGGAATAGCATTTTTATAATCTTGTTTCTCAAAATAAAGCCTACCTAGAGTACCTTCAGCAAGAGGATCACCATCACTTGCTGCAAGTTTATACCACTTTAAAGACTCCTTATAATTTGCCCGTACCCCATAGCCATATTGATACATAAAGCCAAGATTGCCCTGAGCCTTATGATCGCCTGACTCAGACATTGCCTCTAACATTCTGATATCATAACTCTTACACGATACAATAGAAAAAATGGAAATAAGTGCAGCAAAAAATCTTTTAACATTATTACTGTTCATACTCTCACCTCACAAACTACTTTTTATGAACTACTACCTTTCTTTATTTGCTCTATTCTTATTTTTGTTGGGGTTGCCGTATATATTGGCATTGTTTTGCCATCCTGATCTGAAACACCCTCATAAACATTTCCCTCACCAGTGGTAATCCGGTATTGGACAAAAGGGACTGGCTTACCTGTTTTTTTATTTTTAACTGTAAAACCCTCACAAAAACCGCGAGGTAATTCCTCCACAGGGGTATTCAGACTCGTGGCTCCCAGTTTCTGTACATTTACTGACTTCAGCAGGATATTCTTCGGGCATCCCAGTTCGATATTCCCCCCTTTCAGCCGGATATACGCCCCACCACAGCTCAGTAACAGCTCCTCGCTGGCATTCACGGTGATTTTTCCCTCTGTACTGCTCACCGTGATATCTTTCTTCGCCGTCACACCCATTTCATCATCCTGGGCCTGAATATCCACTTTTCCCTTTGCCGCATACAGCTGCATTCCCTGCCCCTGTGCATACAGGCTTACCGTATCGCTCGCAGCCACCGTAAATGATCTACCGGTACTGATGTCCGTATTGTGCCCCGACATGATTCCCACGCTGTCCGTTCCCGAGGACACCCGTACGGCCTTCGCACTCATCATCCCTACGCCCGCTGGCGCATGCAGAATAAGACCCGGCTGAGCCAGTTCCTCCAGCGCATCATTCAGCGTCTGCTGGCTCACTGTGTCTCCCGCCGTTGCCTTTGCCGTCTCCGCTGACCGCTGCAGGCTCCTTGCCAGTGACAACGCCTGCTCAAGCTGACGTATCACACCGTCCATCTCCAGCATCCGATCCACAGCTTCCGCCTGCATCTCTGCGGTTATCAGAACCCCTTTACCGCCGCGTACCGCCACCCAGTCGTCTGTGCGCAGCTCGGCCCCCTCTCCCCGCAGCGCACGCTGTGCATCTACGTTATGCCCCAGATTAAGCTGCGTCTTCCCGCCGTACTCGGTGCTGAGCTTGACGTGCTCCTCACCCCGTTTGTCCTCCATGCGCAGCTTGTTGTTCGCGGGCGTGCGGATGACATTGCGGGTATGGTTTGCCTGTGTCACGTGATCCGGATGCCGGGAGTCATGCAGCGCATGCGCGATATAGGGCCGGTCCGGGTCCCCTTCATGGAACGCCACCGCCACTTCTGTGCCCTGTATCAGCGGGAAGTGAATACCATAAGTGTCGCCGCCGTAGGGTTTGGCAAGGCGCAGCAGCATACTCTCGTAACCCTGCTGTTTGCTGTCCTGGTCTGCATCAAACTTCACCCGATACAGCCCCTCCGCCGTCTGATGCGCGTAGATATCCCCGCTTTTCGGGCTGCTGACCCGCGCCGTCAGCGTGCCGCTGACCTTCGGTCTTGCCTTCAGCGCCGGACGCCAGCACTGCGTCTCACTGTACGGCACCGCCGCCAGCGTCACCCTCAGCGCATCCTTCCTGCTGCCGCTGAACCCCGCCCGGACCACCACCACCGGCTGCTGCAGCACGTCCGGCAGCGTCGACGGCACGCTGCTGTCCGTTATCGTCAGCACCTGTCCCGAACGTAACCCCGCATCCGTGCTGGCACCCGTTATCAGCGTCTGCTCCGCCAGAAAACGCTCGTGGTCCAGTCGCGCCCAGAAGTTCCCGGTTTCCGGCGCCGGATCGAATGCCTCCCCGGTTTCAAGATGGCGCAGTTTGTAGTGATACACCTCGCCATAGCGCATTTCCTCGCCTTCGCCGCCGGTGATATCCGCCCTCGCCGACTGCAGCACCTTCTGCGCTTCGCGGTGGTTATAGTCTTTTGTGGTCACTCCCGCCGGTGCCACCCGGTGCAGAATGTTCAGTCCCCAGACGGAGTCCGCCCCGCTGTCGCTCATTCCTGACGGGCTGTTCAGCGCCAGCCGTTTATCAAACTCATAGGCGCTCTGCTGGTCTGCAAAATGCACCACTTCCGTCCGGGTATCCGGCTGCAGCGTGAAGAAGTAAAATATCCCCACTTCCGCCAGCAGACGCTCAATAAACGCCAGGTCGCTCTCCTGATACTGGTTTATCTGTTCACGCTTCGGATAAGTCTGCGTCAGCGTGAATTCATACTCCCAGCCATGCAGGGCGTGCTCCTGCAGGATTTCACCCACCACTTCCGGGACCGATTTATTAATAAAAAAGCGGTGCGTACGGAACTGTTTATCCAGCAGGGAGAGATAAGGCTCAATGATGATTTCATAGCTGACCTGGTCGCGCGACCCCGGCAGACGCCGGAAATGGGTCACCACACCGTGGACGAACTTGACGGGCAGAGCATGCAGTAATTTCCCGCCTTTCATGACCAGCAATGCCGGCTGGTTCAGGAACATACCAGCAGCCAGCTCTGAAGCACTACAGGTAAAACGGACAGAATAATGATAGAGAACGCTTAACTGCTCCAGTCCCTCAAAACGCAACACATCCAGTGCATGCGGGCATGAAGGAACCGTTAAGCTGTAGCGGTT